>NZ_JBDJLB010000003.1:0-354611 GCF_039673155.1 Stenotrophomonas sp. TWI1149 | reverse complement strand
GGGTTGTCTCTTTTTGGTGGGGCGGGCGGGGGGCGCGCCCCCTGGCGCCCCTCCCGGGGGGGCCTGGGGGGGGCCCGGCCCGGCGCCGGGCACTACCTGCTTCCCAGGCGCGCGTGCATCGCCTGAGCCACACATGGTGTGGCTCTACCCCTCTTGCGCCGCACACAAAAAAGCCCCGGCTCGCGCCGGGGCTTTTGCATTTCAGTGTGACCACCAACGGTGGTCACCTACCGATCAGCGTAACCACCCATGGGGTCACCTACCGATCAGCGTGACCACCCACGGTGGTCACCTGGCAGGGTGGGGCAGCCGTGGCTGCCCCGGTGCATCAACGATCCGGACGGTGGGCCGTGTTGGCTTCGCCCTGGCGCTCCAGGAACTCCTTGGACGGTTCGTCCAGCTTGTCACCCAGCATGCGGCGGACCACCACGAAGAACACCGGGATCATCAGCAGACCCAGGAAGGTGGCGAACACCATGCCGCCGATCACGCCGGTACCGATCGCGTGACGCGCGTTGGCGCCGGCACCGGTGGAGATGGCCATCGGCACCACGCCCATGATGAAGGCGAACGAGGTCATCAGGATCGGACGGAAGCGCAGGCGCGAGGCTTCGATGGTTGCTTCGCGCAGGTTCTTGCCCGCGGCCCGCTGTTCCACCGCGAACTCCACGATCAGGATCGCGTTCTTCGCGGCCAGGCCGATCACCGTGATCAGGCCGATCTTGAAGTACAGATCGTTCGGCAGGCCACGTGCCAGCGAGAAGGCCAGCGCGCCGAGAACGCCGAGCGGCACCACCAGCAGCACCGCCACCGGGATCGACCAGCTTTCATACAGCGCGGCCAGGCAGAGGAACACCACCACGATGGACAGCACCAGCAGCAGGGTCGCGGCGTTGCCGGCCAGGATTTCCTGGTAGGACATGCCCGACCAGTCGTAGCCGAAGCCTGCCGGCAGGTCGTCGTTGACGATCCGCTCCATCGCCTGCATCGCCTCGCCCGAGCTGCGCCCGGCCGCCTGCGAACCGACGATGTTGACCGCCGAGTAGCCGTTGTAGCGGCTCAGCGACGGCGGTGCGGACACCCATTCGGACTTCACCACGGTGCTCAGCGGAATCATCGCCTGCGTGCCGTCGGGATTGGTCTGCAGCGTGCTCGGCGTGTAGAAGCTGTTCAACGACTCCGCGCCGGTGCGGTACGGGCCATCGGCCTGCAGGGTCACGCGCTTGATGCGGCCTTCATAGAAGAAGTCGTTGACGTACACCGGGGCCAGCATCAGCTGGATGGTGCTGTACACGTCCGAGACCGACAGGCCCATGGTCTGCGCCTGCACCCGGTCCACGTGCAACTGCAGCTGCGGCGCGTTTTCCAGGCCGTTCGGGCGTACGCCGGTCAGCAGATCGCTTTCCTGCGCGGCCTTGCCGAGCAGGATGTTGCGCGCCTGCGTCAGCTGCTCATAGCCCACGCCGCCACGGTCCTGCAGCCACATGTCGAAGCCGCCGAACTGGCCCAGGCCCTGCACGGTCGGCAGGTTGACCACGAAGATCTGCGCCTCCTTGATGCCGAAGAACGCGCCGTTCATGTTGTTGATGAACTCGGGCACCGTGATGTCGCGGTCCGCCCATGGCTTGAGGCGGATGAAGCCCATGCCCACGTTTTCACCGGAGCCGACGAAGCTGAAACCGGCCACCTGCAGCATGCCTTCGAAGCCATCCTGCTTTTGCAGGATGCCGCGCATCTGGGCGAACGCGTGGTTGGTCTGCGACTTGGTCGAGCCCGGCGGCAGCTGCACGATCGCCAGCGCATAGCCCTGGTCTTCTTCCGGCAGGAAGCTGCCCGGCATGCGCGTGAACAGGAAACCGCACAGCGCGGTCAGCACCACGAACAGGATCATCCAGCGCGGGGCATGCTTCACCGCCGAGGTGATGTGGCCCACGTAGGTGTTGCTGACCTTGTCGTAGTACTTGTTGAAGGTGCGGTAGACGATGTTCGGCTTGTCGTTGTGCGTCGGCTTGAGGAACGTCGCGCACAGCGCCGGGGTGAAGCCCAGTGCCAGGAACGCCGAGAAGGCCATCGCGATGGCGATGGTCAGCGCGAACTGCTTGTAGATCTCACCGGCGGCACCGCCCTGCAGGGCCGACGGAATGAACACCGCGGCCAGCACGACCGTGATCGCGACCACCGCACCGGTGATCTGGGTCATGGCCTTCTGGGTGGCGGCCTTGGGCGGCAGCTTCTCCTCGGTCATGATGCGTTCGACGTTCTCGATGACCACGATGGCGTCATCGACCACGATGCCGATCGCCAGCACCATCGCAAACAGCGTCAGCTGGTTGATGGTGAAGCCGATGATGCTCATGCCCAGGAACGTACCCAGCAGCGCGACCGGGATGACCAGGGTCGGGATCAGGGTGGCGCGGAAGTTCTGCAGGAAGATCAGCATCACCAGGAAGACCAGCGCGACCGCTTCGATCAGGGTCTTGACCACTTCCTCGATCGAGATCTTCACGAAGGTGGTGCTGTCGTACGGCGAGAACCAGCTGACACCGGCCGGGAAGCTCGGCGACAGCTCGTCCATCTTGGCGGTGACCGCGTTGGCCACGTTCAGGGCGTTGGCACCCGGCAGCAGCTGGATCGCGAAGGCGCCGGTCGGCTTGCCGTTGTACTGGGTGTCAAAGCCGTAGTTGTTCGCACCGAAGGCGATCCGGGCGATGTCCTTGAGCAGCACGCGCGAGCCGTCGGTATTGGCGCGCAGGATGATGTTCTCGAACTCTTCCGGCGAGCTGAAGCGGCCTTCGGCCGAGACCGTCGCGGTGAAGTAATGCCCTTCCGGCGAGGGATCCGAGCCCAGCGAACCGGCCGCGAACTGCACGTTCTGGTCCTTGATCGCAGCCAGCACCTGGGTGGCGGACAGGCCGTAACCCTGCATCTTTTCCGGGTTGAGCCAGATGTTCATGGCGTACTCGGAACCGAACTGCTGGGTGCTGCCCACGCCGGGGATGCGCGAGATCTGGTCGAGCACGCGCGAACCGACGATGTCGTTGAGGGCATCGCGGTCGATCGACGCGCTGTCGGACTGCAGGGCCACCACCATCAGGAAGCCGGCGTTGGCCTTGGCCACCACCACACCCTGCTGGGTCACTTCGGTCGGCAGGCGAGGGGTCGCCAGCGAGACCTTGTTCTGCACCTGGACCTGGGCGATATCGGCATCGGTGCCGGTCTCGAAGGTCAGGGTGATGGTGACGCGGCCGTTGGAGGCCGAGGAGGAGCTGAAGTACAGAAGGTGATCGATACCGGTCAGCTGCTGCTCGATCACCTGGGTGACCGACTTTTCGGCGGTGTCGGCGCTGGCGCCGGGGTAGGTGGCGCTCACCGTCACCTGTGGAGGTGCGATGCTCGGGTAGGACTCCACGCCCAGACCCAGGATCGAGATCACGCCTGCAAGCGAGATCAGGATCGCGACCACCCAGGCGAATACCGGGTGTTCAATGAAAAATTTAGGCATGACGGAGGATTCCCGTTATTGCTTGTTCGGTTCGGCAGCCGGAGCGGCGTCGGACGTGTCTGCGGCGGCGTCGGCCGGCGCGGCAGCGGCATCGGGCTTGGCGGCAGCCGCCGGAGCGGCCCCTGCCGGAGCAGCACCCGCCGGCGCCTGGCCATTGCCGTTGCCGGCGGCCGGGTTCCACGGGGCGGCCTTGGCCGGCTCGCCTTCCTTGACCTTCTGCACGCCGGCCACGATGACCTGGTCGCCGGCATCCAGCCCGCCACTGACCAGCCAGTTGCTGCCCTGCTGGCCTTCACTCTTCACGTTCTTGCGGATGACCTTGCCGTCCTTGCCCACGACCAGCACATAGCCGCCGGTGGTGTCGCGCTGCAGCGCCTGCAGCGGCACCAGGTAGGCGTTGTTGCGCTCACCCAGGGTCGCCTGGAAGCTGACGAAGGCGCCCGGCAGCAGGATCTGCTGCGGGTTCGGCAGCACCGCGCGCAGCGAGACCGCGCCGGTGGCCGGATCGACCGTGGTCGAGGAGAAGTCCAGCGTGCCCGGCTGGTCGTAGACCGTGCCGTCGGCCAGCTTCACCTGCACGGTGGACTTGCCGTCCCCGCTCAGGGCCAGTGCGCCCTTGGCCTGGGCCGCGCGCATCTGGGTCAGCTCATCCACGCTCATCGAGAAGTTCACGTACAGCGGGTCGAGCTGGTCCACGGTGGTCAGCAGGGTCACATCGCCCTGGCCGACCAGCGCGCCTTCGGTGACCTGCTGCTTGCCGGCGCGGCCGCTGATCGGCGAGCGCACTTCGGCATACCCGAGGTTGATCCGCGCGCTGGCCAGCGAGGCCTGGGCCTGCTGCACGGCGGCAGCCGCGGTGCGCTCGGTGGCTTCGGCGGCATCCAGGTCGGACTTGGAGACGTAGGCCTGCGGCGCCAGCGAGCGGGCGCGGTTGGCGGCGGCCTTGGCGTTGGCGGCGGTAGCCTGCGCCGAGGCCAGCTCGGCCTGGGAGGCATTGAGGGCAGCCTGCAGCGGTGCCGGGTCGATCAGGAACAGCACCTGGCCTTCCTTCACGTCCGAGCCTTCCTGATACACGCGCTTGAGCAGCACGCCCGGGACGCGGGCACGCACGTCGGCGCTGCGGAACGGCGACAGGCGGCCGACCAGCTCGCGCTGCAGCGGCAGGGTCTGCGGCTTGGCCTCGATCACGCCCACCTCCGGCGGCGGCGGGGCCTGCTGCTCTTCCTTCTTGCAGGCGGTCAACGCAAAGGCGACTGCGCACGTCAGGGCAAGGGTGCGGAGTGGGGCGATCATCAGGAGAAGCTCCGGTGTTGGTTTGAATGCGAAGCCGTGGCGGCTTCGGGCGCAGCGAAGGCGCGCAGGAAGCTGTCGACGGAGAATTCTGCCCAGCGGCGGCGCACGGCGGCGTCATCGCGGTGGGGGATGTGGAAACGTTGTTTCTCGAAATCCAGTCCGGCGATCATGCTCAATAGCAGTTCAGCCATGAAGTGCGGGTCGTCATGCCTCAACTGGCCCTGTGCGGCCCGTGTTGCCAGCCATTCAGAAACATGAAGCGCCAGTGCCCCGGCGCCGTCCTGGTAAAGGGTACGGGCTTCCTGGGGGAACTGGCTGGATTCGGTTGCGATCAGCCGCCGGGCCTGGACCACGTGCGGTTGATTGAAGTGGTCCAGGTAGTCATTGGCGAACTGCAGCAGGCTGCCACGCAGGTCATCACCGTCGAGTGAGCGCAGCCCGGCGGTGGCGCGGCAGACATGCCGCTGCATCACCCGCTTGAGCAGTTCCTGCTTGCTGCCGTAGCGGCTGTAGAGCGTCTGTTTGGAGCAGCCCGCGTGCTGGGCCACCGCGTCCATGCTCAATTGCATGCCCTGGCTGGCCAGCAGTTCGCGCACGGCATCGAACACGCGGTGATCGCGCGCGTCCAGGGTGCTGGCGGCGGGGTGTGGGGGAGTCACGCGGTGGACTATACCGTCCAGTTCAGAATTGTAGAAGCCTTGTTTTTCCGCGGCGTTTGATACCCGACGTCACGTTGCAATGGAAGCGGCCGATGCTGCGCCATGGCAAATCCCGATGCCCATGTCCGTACCCGGCCGGATTGACACCACCGATGTAAACGCCACCCAACCCGAATGATCTTATTCCGTCCTGCAGCAAGGTATTTCTGTGCGGTAGGCCTACAATTTCATTTTCCCAACTGAGCATCACGCACCGCTCCGTCATGAAACCGCAAAAACCAGCAGCCAAGACCGTGAAAAACAAATCCAAACCAGCCGATACGCAGACTGTTTCGCCAGTGGGCTTCTCGCTGGAGCCGGTGTACACGGCCTTGCGCAAGCGCTACCCGTCGGCCGGGCAGGCCGAGGCAGTGGCTTTTGCCGCCGACTTCTACAAGCGCATGGAGGCGGACGAGTTCCCGCACCACAGCGCGGAGGAGTGGGCCGCACTGGCAGCGGACACGCTGGAATTCGCGCGTGTGCGCAAGTCCGGCAAGGCCAACGTCCGCGTGTTCAACCCGACGCTGAAGAGCAACGGGTGGGAGTCGCCGCATACGGTGCTGCAGATCGTCAACGACGATATGCCGTTCCTGGTGGACACCGTCACGATGTCGCTGGCCGAGCATGGCGTCGGCGTGCACGTGCTGGGTCACCCGGTGATCCGCTTCGCGCGTGACAAGGCCGGCAAGCTGACCGGTGTGAGCGACGGCACCGCCGAATCGGTGATGCTGCTGGAGATCGACCGCCAGCCGGCCGAGGCCATGGCCGACGTCGAGAAGGCGATCATCAAGGCGCTGGACGAGGTGCGTGCCATCGTCCGCGATTGGGACGCGATGCGTGCCAAGGCGCAGAGCCTGGCCGACGACCTGGGCAGCCGGCAGCTGCCGGTCGATGCCGCGTCGCGCGCCGAAGCACAGGAGTTCCTGCGCTGGGCCGCCGACAACCACTTCACCTTCTTCGGCTACCGCGAATACCGCGTGGAGAAGCAGGGCAAGGAAGACGTACTGGCGCCGCTCAACGACACCGGGCTGGGCCTGATGCGCGGGCAGGACAAGTCCGCTGCACGCCCGGTCAAGACGCTCGCCGCGCAGGGTCTCAATGCCACCACCGGCCTGAAGGACGCGCTGATCCTGACCAAGACCAATGCCCGTTCGCGCGTGCATCGCTCCGGTTACATGGATTACATCGGCGTGCTGGAATTCGACGCCAAGGGCAAGATCATCGGCGAGCAGCGCTTCCTGGGCCTGTTCACCTCCAGCGCCTACAACCGCCGCCCGTGGGAAATCCCGCTGGTGCGCCAGCGCCACGAATACGTGATGAGCAAGTCCGGCCTGGCGCCGAGCAGCCACAGCGGCAAGGCGCTGCGCCACATCCTGGAAACCCTGCCGCGCGAAGAACTGTTCCAGTCCAGCGAGGACGAACTGTTCCGCACCGCCATGGGCGTGCTGGGCCTGCAGGAGCGCGTGCGCAGCCGCCTGTTCCTGCGCCGCGACAAGTACAGCCGTTTCATCTCCGCGCTGGTGTACCTGCCGCGCGAACGTTTCAACACCGATGTGCGCCTGCGCATCGAAGCGATGCTCAAGGACGCCCTGCAGGGCGAGTACGTGGACAGCTCGGTGGTGCTCGGTGAGTCGCCGCTGGCCCAGGTGCACCTGATCGTGCGTCCGAAGGCAGGCCAGACCCTGGAAGTGGACACCAGCGAACTGGAGCAGAAGCTCGCCCAGGTGCTGCGCAACTGGCAGGACGATCTGCGCGAAGCGCTGGTCGCCCGCCACGGTGAAGGCGAAGGCCTGCGCATCGCCGCGCGTATCGGCAAGGCGCTGCCGGCCGGTTACATCGAAGATTCCAGCACCGAGATCGCCGCCAACGACGTCAGCCAGCTGGACGCGCTGACCGGTCCGGACGATCTGCGCCTGAGCCTGCAGGCCGTGCATCGCGAAGAAGGCGATGGCCTGCGCCTGAAGCTGTATCGCCAGCTGGACGACATTCCGTTGTCGGACGCGCTGCCGATGATGGAAAACATGGGCCTGCGCGTGATCTCCGAGCGTCCGTACCGCCTGACGGTCGATAACGCCCCGGTGTACGTGCAGGACTTCGAAGTGGAATCGGTGGCCGGTGCGATCGATGCGCCGAGCGTCGATGCCGCCTTCGGTGAAACCTTCGCCCGCGTGTGGCACGGCGATGCCGAGAACGACGGCTTCAACCGCCTCGTGCTCGCCGCCGGCCTGCACTGGCGCCAGGTCGCGATGCTGCGTGGCTACTGCAAGTACCTGCTGCAGACCGGCGTGCCGTTCTCGCAGGCCTATGTGGAAGGTACCTTCACCCGTTACCCGCTGCTGGCCCGCCTGCTGGTGGAGCTGTTCGAAGCCCGCTTCGATCCGGCCACCGGCCACGAGAGCAAGGACGCGATCGCGGAGGGCCAGGCCCAGCTGCGCGCGCACCTGACCGTGCTCGCCGGCGGCGACGAAGCCACCCTGAAAGTGCTCAAGACCGTGGTCGATGCGCGCAAGGGCGACCGTACCGTGCAGATGGATGCCGCGCGCGATGCGCTGCTGAAGCTGATGGACCGCGTCTCCAGCCTCGATGAGGACCGCATCCTGCGCAGCTTCATGGGCGTGATCGATGCGACCCTGCGCACCAGCTACTACCAGACCGATGCCGAGGGCCGTCCGGGCCACGTCATCAGCTTCAAGTTCGATTCGGCGCTGGTGCCGGACCTGCCCAAGCCGCGCCCGTACCGCGAGATCTTCGTGTATGGCCCGCGCGTGGAAGGTACCCACCTGCGCTTCGGTGCCGTCGCCCGTGGCGGCCTGCGCTGGTCGGACCGTCGCGAAGACTTCCGCACCGAGGTGCTGGGCCTGGTCAAGGCACAGATGGTCAAGAACACCGTGATCGTGCCGGTCGGTGCGAAGGGCGGCTTCTTCGCCAAGATGCCGCCGGTCAACGGCGACCGTGATGCGGTGTTCGCCAACGGCGTGGCCTGCTACAAGTTGTTCATCCAGGGCCTGCTGGACATCACCGACAACATCGTCAACAACAAGATCGTGCCGCCGGTGGACGTGGTCCGCCACGACATGGACGACCCGTACCTGGTGGTGGCGGCCGACAAGGGCACCGCCACGTTCTCCGACATCGCCAACGGCCTGGCCGTGGCGCACGGCTTCTGGATGGGCGACGCGTTCGCCTCCGGTGGCTCGGTCGGTTACGACCACAAGGGCATGGGCATCACCGCACGCGGTGCGTGGGAGTCGGTCAAGCGCCACTTCCGTGCGCTGGGCCGTGACAGCCAGAGCCAGGATTTCACCGCGGTCGGCGTGGGCGACATGTCCGGCGACGTGTTCGGCAACGGCATGCTGCTGTCGCGCCACATCCGCCTGGTCGCTGCGTTCGATCACCGCCACATCTTCCTGGACCCGAACCCGGATGCAGCCACGACCTTCGTCGAGCGCGAGCGTCTGTTCACCGTGCCGCGTTCCAGCTGGGCCGATTACGATGCCAAGCTGATCAGCAAGGGCGGTGGCGTGTACCCGCGTACGCTGAAGTCGATCGAGATCACCCCGCAGGTCCGTGAGGTACTCGGCCTGGACGAGGGCATCAAGTCGATGACCCCGAACGACCTGATGAGCGCGATCCTGAAGTCGCCGGTCGACCTGCTGTGGAACGGCGGCATCGGTACCTACGTCAAGGCGGCCAGCGAGCAGCACAGCGATGTCGGCGATCGTGCCAACAACGCGCTGCGCGTCAATGGCGGCGAGCTGCGCTGCAAGGTGGTGGGCGAGGGCGGCAACCTGGGCATGACCCAGCTGGGCCGCATCGAAGCCGCCCAGGCCGGCGTGCTGCTCAACACCGACTTCATCGACAACTCGGCCGGTGTGGATACCTCCGATCACGAAGTCAACATCAAGATCCTGCTCAACGATGTGGTGCGGGCCAAGAAGTTGACCGTCGAACAGCGCAACAAGCTGCTGGCCTCGATGACCGACGAAGTGGCCGCGCTGGTGCTGATGGACAACTACCGTCAGAACCAGGCGCTGAGCCTGATGGAACGCATGGCGGTCAAGCGCCTGGGGTCCAAGCAGCACTTCATCCGCACGCTGGAACAGCAGGGCCTGCTGGACCGCCAGATCGAGTACCTGCCCTCGGATGCGGAACTGTCCGCACGCAAGGCGCGTGGCCAGGGCCTGACCCGTCCGGAACTCTCGGTGCTGTTGTCCTACTCCAAGCTGGTGGCCTTCCAGCAGCTGCTCGAGTCGGACATTCCGGAAGATCCGTACCTGTCCAAGGAACTGCAGCGCTACTTCCCGACGCCGCTGCAGAAGAAGTACGCCGATGCGATGGAGCGTCACCGCCTGAAGCGCGAGATCATCGCCACGGCCGTGACCAACCAGACCATCAACCGCATGGGCGCCACCTTCCTGATGCGCATGCAGGAAGACACCGGCCGCACCGTGGCCGAGGTCGCCAAGGCGTACACGATCAGCCGTGAAACGCTGGACGCACGCGCGCTGTGGGCACAGATCGACGCCCTCGACGGCACCCTGCCGGAGTCGGTGCAGATCGACGCGCTGGAAGTGATCTGGAAGCTGCAGCGCTCGTTCGTGCGCTGGCTGCTCTCGCGTCCGGGCGCCATGCCGGGCATCACCGAGGCCGTCAACCGCTACCAGGCCGCGTTCAACGACATCCGCGACGCCTCGGGCGTGCTGCCGGATTCGCAGCGCCCGGCCTACGAGGCGAGCGTGCAGGAGTGGAAGGACAAGGGCCTGCCGCCGGCGTTGTCGCAGCAGCTCTCGGAACTGCAGTTCCTGGAGCCGGCGTTCGACATCATCGAACTGGCCCGGACACGCAAGCTCAAGCCGGTGGACGTCTCCAAGGTCCACTTCCGCCTGGGCGACGCCCTGCAGCTGCCGTGGCTGTTCGAGCAGATCGACGCGCTGGAGGTCAACGGCCGCTGGCACGCCGTGGCCCGTGGCGTGCTGCGCGACGAGCTGGCCGCCCACCATCGCAACCTGGCTGCCCAGGTCCTGTCGATGAAGGGCAGCAGCGCCGAAGCCAAGGTCGCCGCCTGGATGGGCCGCGACGACAGCAGCCTGCGCTTCACCCTGGCGATGCTGGCCGAGCTGGCCGAACAGAAGACCCTGGACTACCCGACCGTCTCGGTCGCGGTCCAGCGCCTCGGTCAGCTGGCCTCGCACGGCGCGTAAGCATGGTGCGTGAGCGCATTCGCGCTGACGCCCCACGGTTTGCCCTGCAAACCGTGGGCCCCATGCAAACGATGCCTCCAGACCCCCGCGCCTTTGGCGCGCCCCCCTGACCCAGGGGGGCTCTGCTCCAGAGGGATGGGGGGGGCTGGTAACTGCATTGCATGAGAAACACACGGCTCCGCTTCGGCGGGGCCGTTTTTTCATGTCGGTTCCCGGCATCCGGTAGGTACCGACCGTTGGTCGGTGCGGACGCCGACATGACCGGCGCCCCACGCCACGACCAGCGGTCGTGGCCTACCCGGGACGTGGCGGGTATGCTCTGGCGAACCCGCCCCACCGGATGTTTGATGAGCGCTTCCCCCCGTATCGCCTTCCTGGCCAGTTCCACCGAAGCGGCGCAGCTCGCCCTGGCACAGATGCGGGCCCGCTATGGCGACTACACGCCCGAGCAGGCCGAGGTGCTGTGTCCGCTGGGGGGCGATGGCTTCCTGCTGCAGGCGCTGCATCGCTACGGCGCGCTGGGCAAACCGGTGTTCGGGATGAAGCTGGGCACGGTGGGGTTCCTGATGAACCAGTTCCGTGATGACGACCTGCCGGCGCGCCTGGCTGCGGCCGAACCGGCCAACCTGCGCCCGCTGGAGATGCTGGCGCTGACCGAATCCGGCACGACCACCGGCTCGCTGGCCTACAACGACGTCTCGCTGCTGCGCCAGACCCGCCAGGCCGCGCACATCGGCATCGACCTCAATGGACAGGAGCGCGTGGCCGAGCTGATCGGTGACGGGGTGCTGGTCGCCACCCCGGCCGGCAGCACCGCCTACAACTACTCCGCGCACGGTCCGATCCTGCCGCTGGGCTCGCACACCATCGCGCTGACCCCGTTGGCTCCGTACCGTCCGCGCCGCTGGCGCGGGGCGATCCTCAAGGCCGACACCGAAGTGCGGTTCCGCGTGCTCGACCCCTACAAGCGCCCGGTCAGTGTCACCGCCGATTCGCATGAAACCCGCGATGTGGTGGAAGTGACCATCCGCGAATCGCGCGAGCGCCGCGTCACCATGCTGTTCGACCCGGAGCACAATCTGGAAGACCGGATCCTGAGCGAGCAGTTCATGTTCTGACGGGGCACGGCCGTGGTGGCCATGCTCTGTGGGAGAATGGCTGGCCGGCCGCTGCGGCCGCATTGGATTGCTGATTGCCATGGGCGACAACACCCCCCGCTTGCTGACCGTTGCCGTGACCTCGCGGGCCCTGTTCGATCTGGAAGAGGGCCACGCGCTGTTCGAGGCCGAAGGCGTCGATGCCTACGCCGAGTATCAGCGCAAGCACGAAGACGATGTGCTGCGCCCCGGCGTGGCCTTCCCGGTGGTGCGCAAGCTGCTCGCGCTCAACCAGGGCCAGTCGCCGGAACAGCCGCGGGTGGAAGTTATCCTGCTCTCGCGCAACTCCGCCGATACCGGCCTGCGCATCTTCAATTCGATCCAGCACTACGACCTGGGCATCATCCGCGCGACGTTCACCGCGGGCGAGCCGACCTGGCCGTATGTGAAGCCGTTCGGCACGGATCTGTTCCTGTCGGCCAACCCGGAGTCGGTGCGCCGCGCGCTGCTGCACGGCATTGCCGCCGCAACCATCCTGCCCAAGCCACCGGGCGAGACCATCGCTGCGGCCGAACAGGTCGACCTCGGCCGTCCGCTGGGCCAGCTGCGCATCGCCTTCGATGGTGATGCGGTGATCTTTGGTGACGAGAGCGAGCGCATTTCGCGCGAGCAGGGCGTGGAAGCCTTCGGGCGCCATGAGCGCGAGAACGCCCGCGAGCCGCTCAGCGGTGGCCCGTTCCGCAATTTCCTGTCGGCCCTGCACACCCTGCAGGCCGTGTTCCCCTCGGGCGAGGATGCGCCGATCCGCACCGCACTGGTGACCGCGCGCTCCGCGCCGGCGCACGAGCGCGTGATCCGCACCCTGCGCGAATGGGGCGTGCGTCTGGATGAAGCGCTGTTCCTCGGCGGCCGTCACAAGGGACCGTTCCTGGAAGCCTTCGGCGCGGACATCTTCTTCGACGATTCGCAGCACAACATCGACAGCGCGCTGCAGCACCAGAGCGTGGCGGCCGGACATGTGCCGCATGGTGTAGCCAACGACGGTTGATGCGCCGCCCGGAGGTGCGTGGGCCCATGTACCCACCAACGGTGGCGCCGATGTACCCACCAACGGTGGGCACCTACCGGATCGGCAGGGCCGACGGGGCGGTGGTCTCGGGATTCAATGGCAGCCGGATGTCGACCAGGCGCCAGCGCAGGCCCGAGCGCTGCAGGACGAACACCACCGGCGCGCCCTGCGGGGTGTGGGTGGTAGCGGTAAAGCGCGACAGCGACTCGAAACGATGGGTGGCACCGTTCAGCGGCCGCGCCGGTCGTGGCGCTGCGTAGGCATCGTTGCTGGGGCTGTCCAGGTCGTTGCTGGCGCGCTTCCACAGGGTGTGGCCCTCGAGCAGGGCGCCGATGCCGGTCGGTGTCACCAGTGCATCCACGGCGGTCGCGCTGAGGCGGTCACCGGCCGAGAGCAACAGCGCACCGAACAGGCTGGACTGCAGGTCCGGCCCGGCGCGGCGCACCACGTAGTCGCTCAGCTGCGCGCGCAGGTTGGCGCGCAGCATCGGGAAGTCCACGTAGCGGTCGAGCTTGGCGGTATCACGCTGTTCGATCGCGCGGCTGAGGCCATGCACGGTCACATAGGGGCCGCTGAACACGATGCCCGCCAGCACCACCAGCAGGATGACCGTCAGCCAGAGCAGTTTTTTCATCGGATCTGCCTTGCAGTGTTGGCGCCCAGCTTGCCGCAGCCGGCGTCAGCGCACGTGAAGCTCAGAATTCCAGGTCCAGCGCCGCGCACAGGTAATCCACGAACGGGGCCAGCGTGACCAGATCGGCTGCGATGGTCTGGCGCAGGCGCGGCCCGGTCATCGTGGCGTCGTCCAGCGAGCGCCAGAACACCCAGTTGCGGTGCTTGAGATCGTCGATGAATTCGAAATCCGGTTCGAACCCACGCGGGGCGCGCACCAGTTTTTCGCTTTCCTCGAAATCGAACTTCTTCCGCAGCACTGGTGAATGCGCGGCGGCCTTCCAGCTGCCCGGGTTGTCGACGATGAAATGCCGCACCTTGCGCTGCGTGGCTGGCTCGGGATGCCACAGGCCGGCGCCGACGAAGCTCTCGCCCGGCTGCAGGTGAATGTAGAACGACGGCGCCGGCACCTGCTTGCGCCGTTCATGGAACAGGCGTGCACCCTGCCAGCTCTTGTAGGGCGACTTGTCGTTGGAGAAGCGCGCATCGCGGTAGATGCGGAACAGCGAACCGCCCACGGTGCGCGGATCGGCACGGAAGTGCTCGCTGACCGCGGCCAGGTCCGGCTCCAGATCGGTGATCAGGCGCAGGAACGGCTGGCGGACGTGCTCTTCGTACTTCGGCTTGTGCTCGTTGAACCAGGTCTTGTCGTTGTTGCGGGCCAGGCCACGCAGGAAGGTGAAGGTGGCCGGGCTGAAATACGTGCTCATAGGCTGCTCTGCAGGTGGGTGCCCCAGTCACGCAGCTGCTGGAGCAGGGCGAGCTTGCCGGCATCGTCGGCGTGCTCCGCGGCCAGTGCATCCAGCTGCGCGGTGAACTGCGGCAGGGTCTGTTCGCCCAGCGACGCATCGCCGAGCAGGCGCTGGCGACGATAGTCGTTCCAGCGTGAGCGCTCGGTGGTGTCCAGGGTGTCGAGGTGGTTGCGGGCGCGGTAGCGGAACAACAGCTCGGGCATGCGCGGGTCGCGCAGGCGCTCGGCGAAGCTGGCCAGTTCCGCGGGCGGGCTGGTGCGGATGCGCGACATCAGGGATTTGTCGCCGTCGGCGAGGAAGCCGTCGTACAGCGAGGCGTCCACATCGCTGGGGGCCAGCGTGCGCTCGCCCGAGTACACCTGGCGGACCTTCTCGGCCAGCGCGGGGCCGATCTGGCGCAGACGCGCGGCCTTGGCCTCGATCGCGGCCGGGTCGATGCCCAGGCGGGCATGGTCGGCCGGGCGCAGGTGGTTCCAGGCGACCAGCGCCGGCACCTTGTTGAGGTGCACTTCCTTGAGGGGCACGCGCTGCTCGCCTTCGGCCATGTCGGCGGCACGGGTGTACAGGCGCGCAGCGATGGTTTCCGGGGGCAGCTCAAGCAGCGGCTCGATATCGCCGTCCAGGTCGAGCGCGATGATGCGGTTGTTGATGAAGGGATGGCGCGCCAGTGGCAGCACCGGCGCGGCGCACATGCGCTGGGCCGGGTAGCGCATCGAGATGTGCAGCACCGGCTGCATCGCGTCCACATCCAGCAGGCTGCCGACGAATCGCTTGTCGCGCAGTTTCAGCGCGTAGTCCCACAGGCGTGGCTGGGCCTGCTTGAACAGCTTCGCCAGACCGATCGTCGCGTACACGTCGGACAACGCTTCATGTGCGTCGCCCTGGCGGACGTTGTTGGCCGTGGCCAGATGCTCGAGCTTGAACGAGGTCGCGCCGTCCTCACGCTGCGGCCAGACAATGCCGTCCGGGCGCAGCGCGTGCAGCAGCCGCATCATGTCCAACAGGTCCCAGCGCGAGTTGCCGTTGCGCCACTCGCGCTCGTACGGATCGTAGAAGTTGCGGAACAGCCCGTGGCGGACGAACTCATCGTCGAAGCGCAGGGTGTTGTAGCCCAGCGAGCAGGTGCCCGGCCGCGCCATCAGATCGTTGATGCGCGAGAACGCCTCGGCCTCGGTGACGCCGGCGCTGAGTGCGTGCTGCGGGGTGATGCCGGTGATCAGGGTGGCGATCGGCGAGGGCAGCAGGTCGTCGGCCGGTTTGACGTAGAAGCTGACCGGTTCATCGATGATGTTCAGATCGGCATCGGTGCGGATACCGGCGAACTGTGCGATGCGCGTGCGGCGCGGGTCCTGGCCGAAGGTCTCCAGGTCGTAGAACAGGAAGCTGTCGGCCATCAGTGCGCACCCTCCAGGACGGGCAGTTGGTCATGGACCAGGCGCTCGAGCGCGGCCCAGTCGATATGCGCCAGGCTGTCGTGCCCGGCGGTGGCGTCTTCGAGCATGCGTCGCTGCAGCTCGGTGCGCGCCAGCGCAACGGCATACGGCGTACGCAGGAAGGTGACCATCGTGTAATGCGGCACGAAGCGGGTCGGCCAGCGCGCCTGCAGCGCCTGTTCCAGTTCGCGCTGCAGCAGGAATTGCGGATCGGCCACGCGGTCGCGCATCTCCAGGTAGTTCTCCAGCGCCATCTGCTGGATCGCTTCGGCATTCGGCTTGCGGTCGGCCTCGAATGCGGCGAACGCCTCGCCCAGCGAGTCCTGTTCCAACAGGTGGGCCGCGAGTGCAATGCAGTCTTCGAAGGCGCAGTTCATGCCTTGGCCGTGGAACGGCACCATCGCGTGCGCCGCATCGCCGATCAGGACCGCGCGGCCGTTCATGTGCCAATGCGTGAGGTGCAGCGTGCCGAGCAGGCCCGGCGGGTGCTGCTCCCAATCGCGGCGCAGGTTCGGGATCAGCGCCAGCGCATCGGGGAAGTCACGCGCGAACAGCGCTTCGGCCTCGGCGCCGCTGTTGGTGGTGGCAAAACTCGGGTCGCCTTCGTTGGGCAGGAACAGCGTGACCGTGAACGTGCCTTCGTCGTTCGGCAGCGCGATGCACATGTAGTGCCCGCGCGGCCAGATGTGCAGTGCATTGGCCTCGATCCGGAAACCACCGGCATCGGTTGGCGGGATCTCCAGCTCCTTGTAGGAGTGATCCAGGAAGTCGATGCGCTCATTCAGCGGCTGCTTGCGGTTCATCGACGCGCGCAGTGCCGAGCCGGCACCGTCGGCACCGATCAGGGTATCGAAGCGGATGTCGTGCGGCTGGTCGTCGCGGTCATCAATGAAACGCGCGTAGCCGGCATCGAAATCCACGGTGTGCAGGCGGCGGTGGAAATGCACGGTCGCGCCTGCATCCTCGGCCAGCTGCAGCAGGGTGGTGTTGAGGTCCTTGCGGTGGATCGACCAGATCACTTCGCTGTCATCGCGCCCGTAGCGCTGCAGCTGCGGTTCGCCCTCGCGCGGGTGGATCATGCGCCCGCGCATCATCACGGCCTTGGCCATGACCGCGTCTTCGACACCGGCCTGGCGCAGCGCATGGCGGCCACGCTCGGCCAGGGCCAGATTGATCGAACGGCCGGACTCGTAATCGCTCACGCGCGGGTCGCCGCGGCGCTCATACAAGGTGATCTGCCAGCCCTGGCGGGACAGCAGGATGGCCAGCAGTGAACCGGCCAGACCTGCGCCGATGATGCTCAGCGAGCGGGAGGGGGTAGCGATCAAGGCGATATCCGTGGGGGCGGGGAGGGCGGTCGGGTCAGAGACCGGCCCAGGCTTCCACTTCCTCGACGAAGTGGTGCAGGTCGAGGTAGCGGTTGTACAGCGGTGTCGGCGAGATGCGGATCACGTCGGGCTCGCGCCAGTCACCGAGCACGCCCACGGTCTGCAGGTATTCGAACAGGCTGCGGCCGCGCTCACGGCCACCGGCCACGCGCAGCGAGAGCTGGCAGCCACGGCGCTCGGGTTCGGGCGGGGTCAGCACCTCGAGCACGCCGGACAGGCGGGCACGCACGAGGGCATCGAGCATGCCGGTCAGCCGCAGTGACTTGGTGCGCAGCGCCTCGATGCCGCCGGCTTTGTCGACGATGTCCAGCGCGGCGCGCAGCGGCGCCAGGCCCAGCACCGGCGGATTGCTGAGCTGCCAGCCTTCGGCACCGACGGCGGGCACGAACTGCGGTGCCATCTTGAAGCGGGTGGCTTCCTCATGGCCCCACCAGCCGGCGAAACGCGGCAGCGTGGCATCGCGATGATGGCGTTCGTGCACGAAGCAGCCGGCGACGGCGCCCGGGCCGGCGTTGAGGTATTTGTAATGGCACCACACGGCGAAATCCGGCGCGATGTCGTGCAGCGCGAGCGGCACGTTGCCGACGGAGTGCGCAAGATCGAAACCGATCCGTGCACCCTGCAGGCGGGCCATGCGGGTGATGGCCTCCAGATCGAAGACCTGGCCGCTGCGGTACTGCACGCCGGGCCACAGCACCAGCGCCAGGCGCGGGCCGTGTTCGGTGATGGCGCGTTCGATGGCCTGCAGCGAGATGGTGCCGTTGGGCTCGTCGGGCTGCACTTCGATCAGGTCGGTATCCGGATGGAAGCCGTGGAAGCGGATCTGCGATTCCACCGCGTGCCGATCGGTCGGGAAGGCACCGGCTTCCATGAGGATGGCGGGGCGTTCGGACGTAGGCCGGTAGAAGCTGACCATCATCAGGTGCAGGTTGACGCTGAGGGTGTTCATCGCCACGACTTCGCTGGGCAGGGCGCCGACGACGCGGGCGAGCTGTTCGCTGACCAGGCGGTGGTAGTGCAGCCACTGGGTGTCGCCGGTGAAGTGGCCTTCAACCGCCAGTGCGGCCCATTTGTCCATGACTTCCTGGACGGCACCCCGGGCGCCGCGCGGCTGCAGGCCCAGCGAGTTGCCGACGAAGTAGGTCTGGTCGCGGTGGTTGTGCTGCGGGAAGACGAATTCGTTGCGCAGGGCGCGCAGCGGATCGGCGGCGTCCAGGGCAACGGCATGGGTGCGGCTGAGGATCTCGGACATGGTGCAACCGGCGGTGTCAGTGAACCGACAGTTTATCCGGGTGGTGGGGGTGTGGGCTGAATCTGGCTTGCGGTGCTGATTTGGCGTGGGCTGGTGGCTGGCAGCTGGTGCTCAAGGCGGAAGGCGGAGCCAAAGCCAACGCCAACGCCAACGCCAACGCCAAAGCCAAAGCCAAAGCCAACGCCAACGCCAACGCCAACGCCAAAGCCAAAGCCAAAGCCAAAGCGTACGGAGTGTCGTTCCAGTGTACGGGTCGGTGTGGGTGGGTCCGCTGGACCCGCCGCAAGTACGTCCATGTAGCAACTGTGTTGTTGGAGGGACTTCGGCCCCTCCAGCAGACGGGCGCGGTAGTGCCGGCCGCTGGCCGGCAGCCTTTGGAGATGTGCCCGGGCGTGCTTCAGGCGGGGATTAGACCGCTTTGAGCGTCGCGCACGCGTGCGTTGAGGATCACCAGCATCTTCCGCATTACCGCCACAATCGCCACTTTGCCCTCCTTGCCGCGAGCCCGCAGCGACCGGTAAAAGTCTCGTAATCGAGGTTCGTGCTGCAGCGCCGACATGCTGGCCATGTAAAGCACCTGACGGATCTCGGCTCGACCGCCGTGGATGCTTCGTTTTCCGCGTATCGTCCCGCTGTCGTGGGACATCGGTGCCACGCCAACCAGGCTGGCGATGGCCTTGCCACTGATCTGGCCCAGCTCAGGCAGATAGCTGGCCAGCACCGCCTGTAGCCCCGGTCCCACGCCCTTCATCGACTTCAGAATCGTGAGCTGGGGCTGTTGGGCGACTTGCTCGGCAATCTGCTTTCCCAGGCGTTCGACCAGTGTCTGCAAGCGGGTGATGTTGGTCTGCAAAAGCCGTCGCAATTCACGATCACGCACCATTTCCTGCTGCTGCCGCGCTACGGTCAGGGCCTGCATCATCTGTCGACGTGCCCGCACGAATTCCCGCAGTTTCTGCTGCCAAGGCTCTAGTGGTTGGTAGGCCGGCAATGTCACCAGCGCGGCCATCTGTGCCAATGCATAGGCATCCAAACGATCGGTCTTGGCCACCTGGCCCAACCCCTGAGCTAGTTTTCGCGCCCGAAAGGCATTGGCGCGCACCACCCGATGGCCTGCCTTGTGCAGGAAATCCAGCACGGGCTGCTCATATCCGCCGGTGGCCTCCAGCACGATCTGGATCGCTGGGCGTTTCTTCAGCCAGGCGTCCAATTCAACAAAGCCAGAGGGGCTATTGCTGACCTGCAGGGTCTCTCTGTCCGTCGTGCCGACATCCAGCTGGCGCTTGCTTACATCAATCCCGATCCCGTTCATCGCCCGACTCCGTATAGTCTGGAAGGGTCGAGAGCTCCCCCGCTTGCCCAGTCTTATCGCTTCGAGTGCCAGCTCCAGCAACTGTTCGGGCGGATCAAGGGAGATTCCGGCGTGGGCGCCAAGCTACATGGCGATCGCTCAGATCCAGGCTCGTACGGCGGCCCACGCCGGCTCTCGGCACCTAAGCTGCCAGATTCCGAACAGATAAGGCTCGTAGTGCGGCATCCATGCCGCACACGGTCCTGCAGACCCACCCACACCGGCCCGCTGACAGTTGGCTGGGGCGCATGGGAAAGGCGGGACTCTGCGCCTTGGACTGTTCTTTGGTGCAGCTGGAGGGCTGAGGGTAGGCGAGCCAACAGCGGTGGACGATGCATTCACTCGCCGCAGCCTGATATTGCCGGCCGTGATCGAACACAACAGCGTCGCTTGCTCACCCATATGGCCGGTGTTCGCTTCAACTTTCGGAGCGGACCCACACCCCAGACGCAGACGCGATCATTAATGCCTGCGCCGAGGTTGGCGGCGTTGGGACCAGCGCAGTTTGATTTGCCTCTGTGGTTGCACTGTGACTGGGGCGCAGAAGCAGCTGAAGCAGCAGAAGCAGCAGAAGCAGCAGAAGCAGCAGAAGCAGCAGAAGCAGCAGAAGCAGCAGCAGAAGCAGCAGAAGCAGCAGCAGAAGCAGCAGAAGCAGCAGCAGAAGCAGCAGAAGCAGCAGAAGCACGAGCAGCAGGAGCCTGTAGTTGACTCTGCTCCTTACGTGCACACCGACGCAGTGTGGATGGGTCGGTGGGGGTGGGTTTCCGGGACCGTGTGCGGCATGGATGCCGCACTACGAGCCTACATGGATGTACTTGCGGCGGGTCCCGGAAACCCACCCCCGCCGGCCCACTTCCAGGCAATTCACCTACTGCTCTGCTTTTAAAGGTCTCAAGCGCTCAAGCCTTCTGGCCTCCATGCTCTCAAGCTGGAGAGCCATCACCCCTCAACAGTCACCTTCGCAGGCAACGGATCCACATGCCCGCAGGCGTTGCACGTGCGCAGCTCCAGCGAGGAGTGATAGCGATCGAACACCTTCGGCAGATCCGTCTCGATGTTCTCCAGCGCGAAAAATTCCTCGTACAACTTGTGATTGCACCGCTCGCAGAACCACATCAACCCATCGCGCTCATGCGCCAGCCGCTTGCGCTCCACCACCAGGCCCACACCGCCCGGCGGACGGCGCGGCGAATGCGGCACGCCACCCGGCAACAGGAAAATCTCGCCCGCGCGGATCGGGATGTCGCGTACCGCGCCATCCTCCTGCACCTTCAGCGTCATCTCCCCTTCCAGCTGATAGAACCACTCCGGGCCCTCGTCGTAATGGAAGTCCGTCCGGCTGTTCGGGCCGCCGACCACCATCACGATGAAATCGCCGTTCTCGATCATCTTGTTGCCCACCGGCGGCTTCAACAGATGCCGGTGTTCCTCGATCCAGCCGAGCAGATTGATGGGGGAGGCAAGCATGGTCGCTGTCCGCAGAAAGGAAGGATCAGTCGCGCCGACCGTGGCGCGGAACGTAGGACAGAGCCTTCTCGTAGGCCGGCTGCAGGTCTTCCGGCGCGCCCACGTCGATGCCCATCTCGCGCACCCGGCCGTCTTTCAGGCTGTATACCCAGCCGTGCACCATCAGCTTCTGACCGCGTGCCCATGCGTCCTGCACGATCGTCGAACGGCAGGCGTTGACCACCTGCTCGATGACGTTCAACTCGCACAGGCGGGCATGCTTCAGCTCCGGCTCCTCGATCGCGTCCATGATCGCCGCATGCTTCTGCGCCACATCGCCGACGTGGCGCAGCCAGTTGTCGGCCAGGCCGACGCGCGTGTTGTTCAAGCTGGCGTGCACACCGCCGCAGCCGTAGTGGCCCACGATCAGGATGTGCTTCACCTTCAGCTGGTCCACCGCGTACTGGATCACGCTCAGGCAGTTCAGGTCGGTGTGCACGACCACGTTGGCCACGTTGCGGTGCACGAACACCTCACCCGGTGCCATGCCGATGATCTGGTTGGCCGGCACGCGCGAATCGGAGCAGCCGATCCACAGGTATTCCGGGTGCTGCTGCTTGGCCAGCTGGTGGAAGAACTCCGGGTCTTCTTTCTCGATCCGGTCCGCCCATTCGCGGTTGTTCTGCAGCAGCTTGTGGATGTCTTTCATCGTGCGGGGGTCCCTGACGTCGGGTGGGGGCAAGGCGTGGCCATCATGGCCGCGTCGTCGCAGGAGTGGGGAAGGTCAGTCGGCGGACGTGCCGCCCTCGCGTCGCCAGCGCATCCACTGCGCCAGCTCGCGGGATGCCGGGGCCTCCAGTGCCGACAGCGCGTCGATCACGCTGGACTGGTTGGCCTCGGGGTGGTTCTGGCTGAGCTTGAGTTTGATCTGCACCTGCGCCGGGCGGAAACGGAAACCGTCGATGCCGCCGAGCATGCGCTGCTGGCGGGGCTCGATCGGCAGCAGGTTCCAGTCGCCGCCGACCTGCGCCTCGTAGTGCGCGCTCAGGCCATCCAGCATGGCGATCAGCGTGTCCGGATCGGTGGTCGGTTCCAGCACCCCACGCAGTTCCGCAGCCGCGTAGTTCCAGGTCGGTACGCGCGCCTGCGCGGCTTTGTCCGGATACCAGCCTGGCGATATGTACGCGTGCGGGCCCTGCACCAGCATCAACGCCGGGCCGGCGTGTCCCGCCTGCGGATTGGGCCTGGCCCAGTGGCCTTCGATCAGGATGCCGTCGGCATCGCGCTTGTACAGCACCGGCAGGCGGGTGGCCTGCGGCAGACCATCGGGCCCGGTGGTGACCAGGGTGACGAACGCATCACGCGCCAGCAGCCGGTCCAGCCAGATCAGGTCGGTCTCGACGAAGGCGGACGGGATGAACATCGTCGGTTACGCCCGCGCGCCCAGGCTCTGGACCATGCGGCCGTGGAGTGCGTCGTCGCTGTCGGCCTGCGGCGGCTGCACTTCATGCAGCGAAAAGCCGCGCACCAGGGCGTCTTCTTCGTCCAGGCCGTCGTAGGCGACGAACTCGGCGTCGAACAGCTGCGAGCGCGCGGTGTCTTCGCTGTCGTAGCTCAGCGTGTTGCCGTCGCTGTCCAGCACCTCTGCGGTGCCCGCCGGGCGGACCCGCAGGCGGGCCCAGATCAGCGTGTTGCCGAGGCTGGCCAGGAACCACTCGTCGTGGTGGGAAGTGTCGTCGTTCATGTCAGTACCATCGAAAGCAGCCAGAGCAGGGCAGCCATGCCCAGTCCGGCAAGAAGAGTAAGCAGCGAGAGCCAGGCCGGCGTGGCCAGGCCGGTCAGCGAGCGGTCGCTGCTCTGGCGATAGTCACGGCCGAGCAGCCAGCGCAGCGCATCCGGGCGCAGGAATGCGCCCGTACCGAAACGATCCGCCAGCGCCGGATGACGGTCGCGGATGTGGACCAGGGTCAGCGGCCAGAAGATCACGAAGGCACTGAACCCGGCGATCGCCACGCCGACGAAACACAGCGCGAAGAACAGGGTCATGGGCTCGGTGCCTCCGTGGTCGGGATCAGAATTCGGCGCTGCCCGGTGCGCGCGGGTAGGGGATCGCGTCGCGGATGTTGCTCAGCCCGCAGACGTAGACCACCAGGCGCTCGAAGCCCAGGCCGAAACCGGCGTGCGGCACCGAACCGTAGCGGCGGAAATCGCGGTACCAGCCGTAATGCTCCGGATCGAGGCCGAACTGCGCCATGCGCGCATCGAGCACGTCCAGGCGCTCTTCGCGCTGGCTGCCGCCGATGATCTCGCCGATGCCCGGGGCCAGCACGTCCATCGCGGCGACGGTCTTGCCGTCATCGTTCAGGCGCATGTAGAAGGCCTTGATGTGCTCGGGGTAGTTGGTCACCACCACCGGGCGGCCGATGTGTTCTTCGGTCAGCCAGCGCTCGTGCTCGGTCTGCAGGTCCAGGCCCCATTCGACCGGGAAGTCGAACTTCTTGTCGGCCTTCTGCAGCAGCTTCACCGCTTCGGTGTAGTCGATCTGCTCGAACGGGGCGTTGATGAAGCCTTCCAGCTTGGTGATCGCGTTCTTGTCCACGCGCTCGGCCAGGAAGGCCAGGTCATCGCCGCGCTCATCGAGCACCGCGCGGAACAGGTACTTCAGGAACTGCTCGGCCAGGCGCGCGTCTTCGGCCAGATCGGCGAAGGCGATTTCCGGCTCGATCATCCAGAACTCCGCCAGGTGGCGGGTGGTGTTGGAGTTCTCGGCACGGAAGGTCGGGCCGAAGGTGTAGACCTTGCTCAGCGCCAGGCAGTACGCCTCGACGTTCAGCTGGCCGGACACGGTCAGGAAGGTTTCCTTGCCGAAGAAATCACGGCTGAAATCGACCTCGCCCTTTTCGTTGCGCGGCAGGTTGGCCATGTCCAGGGTCGAGACCCGGAACATCTGGCCGGCGCCTTCGGCATCGGAGGTGGTGATGATCGGGGTGCTGATCCAGTTGAACCCGTTCTCATGGAAGAACCGGTGTACGGCCTGGGACAGGCAGTTGCGGATACGGGTGACCGCGCCGAACAGATTGGTGCGCGGGCGCAGGTGGGCCACTTCCCGCAGGAACTCGGCGCTCATCGGCTTGGGCTGGATCGGGTAGGTCAGCGGATCTTCGACCAGGCCGACGATCTCGATGTGGCTGGCCTGGATCTCGAAGGACTGGCCCTTGCCCTGGGACTTGACCAGGGTGCCGCGGGCGATCACCGAGCAGCCCGGCGTCAGGCTCTTGATGTCGTCGAAGTTGGCCAGGGTGTCGTTGGCCACCACCTGGATGGGGGCGAAGCAGGAGCCATCGGTGACATTGACGAAGGCAAGCGCCGCAGAGCCGCGCACCGTGCGGACCCATCCGCGTACTGTTGCCTCGCCGCCTTCCGGGATCTTCCCGGCAAGCGCATGTTCAACGCTGACCACCGTCATGACTTGAATCCTCTGTTGATCGACTCGATCTCTGAACACGGAGTTTAACGGGTGCGGTGTTCGGCTTGCGAGGCATTTTTCGCGCGCTCTCCGGGGCTGCGCGCCATGTGAACCGCAGCGACGGCCGTCGAAGCCGGGCCGCGCCATACCCTCTATAATGATCACGATCCGCTGGAGTTGCCTGTCATGGCCGTAAGCCTTACCCCTGTTGCCTTTGCCCGTGTGCAGAAGTTCGTCGAACAGACCCCCGGCGCGCTGGGCCTGCGTTTCGGCGTGACCCGCACCGGCTGTTCCGGCTGGGGCCACATCACCGATCTGGCCCGCGATGAGCGCGAGGGCGACACCGTCTTCGAGCAGGACGGGGTCCGCATCTATGTGGATGCCACCAGCCTGGACCTGGTCGACGGCACTGAAATCGACTTCGGCAAGCATGGACTGAGCGAGACCTTCACGTTCAGGAACCCGAACGCGACCGCCGAATGCGGCTGCGGCGAGAGCTTCACGACCGAGGCCGACAAGGCCTGATCGCCCGCGCGCCGGGCCTGTTGCGCCCGCCCGGCTTGCCTGAAACCCCTTCTGCTGCCACAATGTGCGGCTTCCTGCCTGATTCCGGGCAGGACCCTTGCCCCACCGCGTTCACCTGCGGGGGGCTGTCCGGCCCTCAAAGGGCCACATCCGAAAGGTAAAAACACATGAGTCGTCATTACGAAGTCGTGTTCCTGGTCCATCCGGACCAGAGCGAACAGGTCCCGGCCATGATCGAGCGCTACAAGGCGCTGGTCGAGAACGGCAGCGGCACCATCCACCGTCTGGAAGATTGGGGCCGTCGTCAGCTGGCTTACCCGATCCAGAACCTGGTGAAGGCCCACTACGTCATGCTCAACATTGAGTGCGACCAGGCCGTGCTGAGCGAGCTGGTGGAAAGCTTCCGCTTCAACGACGCCGTGCTGCGCAACCTCGTCATCAAGCGTGACGAAGCTGACACCGAGCAGTCGCTGATCATGAAGAGCAAGGACGAGAAGGGTGACAAGCCCGAGCGTGGCGAGCGTCGTCGTCGTGATGACGAAGAAGGTGAAACCACCCCCGCCGCCGCTGACACCGATGCCGGCGAAGACGCCGCTTCGGCCGCTTAAGGAGCACTGACATGTCCAAGTTCTTCCGTCGTCGCAAGTTCTGCAAGTTCACGGCCGAAGGTGTCAAGGAGATCGATTACAAGGATCTCAACACCCTGCGCCAGTACCTCACCGAGAACGGCAAGATCGTGCCGAGCCGCGTGACCGGTACCAAGTCGAAGTACCAGCGCCAGCTGGCAACGGCCGTCAAGCGCGCCCGTTTCCTGGCCCTGATTCCGTACACCGACAACCACGACGTCTGATGAAGGCAGGCGGCCTTGCGGTCGCCGCTTTCGCGGATCTGGCCGCCCGCGCTGCATGGCGTCGGGCGGTTTCCAGGTCTGCCGTTCGGATATTCGGACAGCCATCCGCTGCGGGGCCTGAGCCTCGCTAACGAATACATATTTGGAGCTACACCATGAAGCTGATTCTTCTTCAGAAGGTCACCAACCTCGGCGGTCTGGGCGATCTGGTCGACGTGAAGCCGGGCTACGGCCGCAACTTCCTCGTCCCGACCGGCAAGGCCGTTCCGGCCACCGCGACCAACGTGGCTGAGTTCGAAGCCAAGCGCGCTGATTACGAAGCCAAGGCCCAGTCGATCCACGCTGACGCCGAAGCCCGCAAGGCGCAGCTGGAAGGCAAGAGCGTCACGATCGCTGCGAACGCTTCGACCGAAGGCAAGCTGTACGGTTCGGTCGGCCCGCGCGATATCGCCGAAGCCTTCACCGCTGCCGGCCTGCCGCTGGAAAAGAGCGAAGTGATCCTGGGCGAAGGCGCGTTCCGCAACGTGGGCGAGTACGAGGTGACCGTTCACCTGCACGCCGACGTCGAAACCACCGTCAAGGTGGTTGTGGAAGCCGAAAAGGCCTGATCCCCGCCGAAAGGCTGGAGTCACTGAAACGGGCGCCCGCGAGGGTGCCCGTTTTTGTTTTGGGGCGGCTGCAGCAGCAACGGCAAGGCCGCTTGCGACTGTGGCGCCAACGCCAACGGCATGGCGCCTTCAGGGTACGGGTGGGAGGGCGCCGGGTAGCCCGTCCCGGGACCCGCCGTGAACCCCGCTCCGCGGTCCGGCCCAGCCGCTGGCGGCTGTGCGTTCGAACGCATGCGAGGCAGTGCCTCGCAAGCAATGCGTTCTCACCCATGGGGGCTCGTAATGCGCCATCCATGGCGCCTTACGGTCCCGGGCCGGGCTACCCGGCACCCTCCAGCGTGGTATCCGGTGCGGCGGTTGGAAGGGCAGGGCAGCCTCAGCGTTCCAGGGCACGCGGGGTCTGCGCCTTTGGATAGGCGGCCGGCTTGGGTAGATCCACGCCATGCGTGGATGCTCCAGGTTCCAGGTGCCGCCCCAGCCACGCATGGCGTGGCTCTACCCCCGTTCCGCGCGTCGGCGGTGGCGGGTCAGCTCGGGTCAGCTCGGCCAGCGTGGGTCCGGTCCGGGCTGTTCCGCTTTGGCTGTTCGCCTGCACACCAGCCCTCTGTCTACGGGATGGCGTGGGTGGGGTGGCGGGACCGTAAGGCGCCATGGATGGCGCATTACGAGCCCCCATGGACGGGTTCACGGCGGGTCCCGCGACCCCACCCACGCCGTCCCGCCTCGCGCCACCGTGAAATGCGGGCTTTGGCTTTGGCTCCACCCCCCGCAGCCCGCTGAACACCCGCCCCGTTATACTCAGGCTATCGCGTCGCCCCCGGGGCCATTGAAACCCTGCAACATCAATGGCTTGAAGGGTAAATCCGCTCCGTAATCCACCATGGTGGGGGTCGCTTCAGGCCTTCGCCCGGAAAACCATCACGCCATGCGTCTGTCCACGATCAAGCTGTCCGGATTCAAATCCTTCGTCGATCCGACCACGCTGCACCTGCCGACCAACATGACCGGCGTGGTGGGCCCCAATGGCTGTGGCAAATCGAACATCATCGACGCCGTGCGCTGGGTCATGGGCGAAAGCTCCGCCAGCCGCCTGCGCGGCGACTCGCTCACCGACGTGATCTTCTCCGGCTCCTCCGCCCGTAAGCCCGTCTCACAGGCCGTCGTCGAACTGATCTTCGACAACACCGACCACACCATCACCGGCGAATACGCCTCGTTCAACGAGATTTCGGTCAAGCGTACCGTCAGCCGCGACGGCAGCAGCAACTACTACCTCAACGGCACCAAGTGCCGCCGGCGCGACATCACCGATCTGTTCCTGGGTACCGGCCTGGGGCCGCGCAGCTACTCGATCATCGAGCAGGGCATGATCAGCAAGATCATCGAGGCCCGCCCCGAAGACCTGCGCGTGTACCTCGAAGAAGCCGCCGGCATCTCCAAGTACAAGGAACGCCGCAAGGAAACCGAAACCCGCATCCGCCACACGCGCGAGAACCTGGATCGTCTCGGCGACCTGCGCGAGGAAATCGGCAAGCAGCTCGAGCACCTCAAGCGGCAGGCCCGCCAGGCCGAGCAGTACCAGGCGTTGCAGGAAGAGCGCAAGGTCAAGGATGCCGAGTGGAAGGCACTGGAATACCGAGGCCTGGACGGTCGCCTGGGCGGACTGCGCGAAGCGCTGTCGCGCGAAGAAACCCGCCTGCAGCAGCTGATCGCCGAGCAGCGCGATGCCGAGGCCCGGATCGAAACCAGCCGGCTGCGCCGCGAAGAAGCGTCCGATGCGCTCAACACCGCGCAGGCCGAGGTCTACCAGGTCGGCAGCACGCTGGCGCGCCTTGAGCAGCAGATTCAGCACCAGCGCGAAATGTCGCAGCGACTCAATAAGGCGCGCGATGAAGCACAGCAGGCGCTGGCCGATCTGGGTCAGCACATCAGCGGCGATGAGGCCAAGCTGATGGTGCTGCGCGAGGCGGTGGACGATGCCGAGCCGCGCCTGGAGCAGCTGCAGGAAGAAAACGAAATCAAGCAGGAAGCCCTGCGCGATGCCGAGGCCCGTCTGGCCGATTGGCAGCAGCGGTGGGAAAGCCATACCCGCAGCACCTCCGAGGCCTCGCGTGCCGGCGAGGTGGAACGCACCCGCGTGGACTATCTGGACCGCCAGGTGCTCGAGGCGGACCGTCGCCGCGAATCGCTGCAGGCCGAACGCGCCGGGCTGGACCTGGACGCGCTCGCCGAGGTGTTCGAGGAGCTGCATATCCAGCACGAGACCCAGAAAGCCTCGCTGGATGTGCTCAACGAGCAGGTCGAAGAACGCAAGATCGCCGTGGCCGGGCTGCAGGATCGCCAGCGCACCGGGCAGACCGAGCTGGCCGAGATCCGCAAGCAGGCCCAGGCCGCACGCGGCCGGCTGTCGTCGCTGGAAACCCTGCAGCAGGCCGCACTCGGCCAGGAGCAGGGCGCTGCCGTGGCGTGGCTGAAGGCACGCGGGCTGGATTCGGGCGCGCGCGTCGGCGAGCGCCTGACCGTGGAAAGTGGCTGGGAAAACGCCGTGGAAAGTGCGCTCGGTCAGCTGATCGAAGGCGTGCTGGTCGATGCCCCCGAAGCGCTGGTGGACGCGCTGGGCGAACTCGGCGAAGGCCGTATCGCGCTGGTCTCGGCCGAGCAGGACGCGCTGACCGTCGCGCCGACCTCGCTGGCCGCGAAAGTGCAGGGCCCGACCGCGATCCGTCGTCTGCTCGCGCGCCTGCATGCCGCCGAGGATCTCGAGGCGGCGCGTGCGCTGCAGGCAACGCTGGGCGAGGGCGATTCGGTCATCACCCGTGGCGGTGAGCGCCTGGGCGAGGGCTGGGTGCGGGTGTCGCGCTCCGGCGCGGCCAAGCAGGGCGCGCTGCTGCGTGAGCGCGAGATCGTCACCCTGCGCGAGCAGATTGAAACCCTGCAGGACCGCGAAGCCGCGCTGGAGCAGCAGTTGGCCGGCTTCCGCGACCAGTTGCTGGCCGGCGAGCAGCAGCGCGAAGACGCGCAGCGCCAGTTGTATCTGGCCCACCGCAGCGTCTCCGAACTGGGTGGGCAGCTGCAGAGCCAGCAGGGCAAGGTGGAAGCCGCGCGCACCCGCATCGATCGCATCGAAGGCGAACTGGTGCAGCTGCTGGAAACACTGGATGCCGGTCGTGAGCAGGTGCGCGAAGCACGGTCGCGCCTGGACGACGCGGTCACCAGCATGGGCGATCTGGAATCGGTCCGGGCCGCGCTGGAAGGCGAGCGGCGGCAGCTCACCGATGCCCGCGACCAGGCCCGCGACCAGGCGCGCAACGTGCGCGAAGCGGCGCATTCGCTGGCCTTGACCCTGGAATCGCAACGCGCGCAGATGGCCTCGCTCAGCCAGGCGCTGGAGCGCATGAGCACGCAGCGCGGGCAGCTGGATACCCGCCTGGGCGAACTGCATTCGCAGCTCGACGAAGGCGATTCCCCGGTCAAGACGCTGGAAGCCGAACACCAGAACGCACTGGGCGAGCGCGTGCGCGCCGACCGCGTGCTGGGTGAGGCCCGCACCCTGCTGGACGGCATCGATGCCGAACTGCGTACGTTCGAACAGACCCGCCACCAGCGCGATGAACAGGCGCTGGCGCAGCGCGAGCGGATTTCCCAGCGCAAGCTCGACCAGCAGGCGCTGGTGCTCAGTGCCGACCAGCTGTCGGCCTCGGTGGAGAAAGCCGGCTTCGTGCTGCAGGACGTGATCAATGGCCTCCCCGAGGATGCGCGCGTCACCGACTGGGAGCAGGCCGTGCACCAGATCGATGGCCGCATGCGCCGCCTGGAGCCGGTCAACCTGGCCGCCATCCAGGAGTACGGTGAGGCCTCGCAGCGTTCGGAGTATCTGGACGCGCAGAATACCGACCTCACCACCGCGCTGGAAACGCTGGAAGACGCGATCCGCAAGATCGACCGCGAGACCCGCGGCCGCTTCAAGGACACGTTCGATCGCGTCAACGCCGGCGTGCAGCAGCTGTATCCGCGCCTGTTCGGGGGTGGCCACGCGTACCTGGAACTGACAGGTGAAGACCTGCTCGACACCGGTGTTGCGATCATGGCGCGGCCGCCGGGCAAGCGGGTTTCGAGCATCTCGCTGCTGTCCGGTGGCGAGAAGGCGATGACCGCGGTGGCGCTGGTGTTTGCGATCTTCCAGCTCAACCCGGCCCCGTTCTGCCTGCTGGACGAGGTGGACGCGCCGTTGGACGAAGCCAACGTCGGTCGCCTGGCCAACATGGTCAAGGAAATGAGCGAGAAGGTTCAGTTCCTGTTTGTGAGCCACAACAAGGCCACGATGGAAGCTGCGCACCAGCTGTCCGGCGTGACCATGCGCGAACCGGGCGTCAGCCGACTGGTCAGTGTCGACCTGGAGGAAGCCGCACGATTGGCGGGCGCGGCGTGACGTGCCATCCTTAAGTACCTGAATGATTTAGCCGGAGAACCTCCCGAATGTCCGACATGGCACTGCTCCGCATCGGCATCCTGGCCGCCGGCCTGCTGTTGATCGCTGCGATCTTCCTGTTTGGCCGTCCGAAAAAGAAAGTGCAGGGCCGCCGCGTCGAGGGCGCCGAAGGCGCCAACGGCCAACGCCGCGAGCCCGTGCTGGCTGACGGCGAGAGCCCGGCCGACGGCGCTGCGCCCGTGGTGGGCGAAGACGGCGTGACCCAGCCCGAACTCGGCCTGCCCGAGGTGGATGCCGGTCCGGCCAGCGACCTGGGCAAGCGCACCACCCAAGATTTCGACAAGATCGTCTCGCTGTTCGTTGCCGCCCGCGCGGGCGAGCAGCTGCGGGGCGAAGACATCGTGGTCGCGGCCGAAAAGACCGGCCTGGTGTTCGGCCACATGAATGTCTTCCACCGCCTGGTCGAAGGCCACCCCGAGCGCGGCCCGATCTTCTCGATGGCCAGCATCATGAAGCCGGGCAGTTTCGACATGGCCAACATCCGCGAGATGGAAACGCCGGCGATCGCCTTCTTCCTGACCCTGCCGGCGCCGCTGACCGCGCTGGATGCCTGGGAAAAGATGCTGCCGACCGTGCAGCGCATGGGCGAGCTGCTCGATGGCGTGGTGCTCGATGACAGCCGCAACGCCCTGGGCCGCCAGCGCATCGCGCACATCCGCGACGAACTGCGCGCCTACGACCGCCAGCACCAGGCCCCGCCGCTGACCAAAGCCCCGCGTTGGTGAACCCAGCGCGGTTTGGCGGGGACGTGGACCAGCACCGGTAGGTATCGACCGTTGGTCGATACGCACACCGGCCGACACGCAACGGTCGGCCCTAGCCGTTCTCGCTGACCACCGCTTCGAACGCCTCACGGAACCGCGCCATCTCGGCCTCGGTTCCCACCGTCACCCGCACCCGCTGCGGCCAGATCGGCCAGCTGCGCCCGATCACCACGCCGCGCGCGGCCATGGCGCCGGAGAACGCGGCGCCGTCGCGCTGCACGTCGACCACGAAACAGTTCGCCTCCGAAGGCACGCACGCAAAGCCGCGCTGGCCCAGCCAGCCGACGGTGTTCTGCCGCACCAGTGCATTGTCCGCCTTGCGCTGTGCGATCAGCCCGGGATCGCGCAGGCTCGCCAGCCCTGCCGCCATCGCGGTCACCGGCAGCGGGTTGTCGCCCAGGCTGGCCAGTTCCTTCAAGCGGTCCGGATGCGCCGCGGCCACGCCCAGGCGCAGGCCGGCCATGCCGTAGAGCTTGGAGAAGGTGCGCAGCACGATCACATCGTCGCGCTGCATCACCTGGTCGATCACCGAGCGCTGCTCGCTGTACTGCAGGTAGGCCTCATCCACCAGCACCCGGGTCTTCGCCGGCTTGTGGGCGAGCAGCCAGGCGATGTCGGCCGCCGGGGTGATCGAGCCGGTGGGATTGTTGGGGTTGCACAGGTACAGCAGGCCGGCATCGACCTTCGCGGCTGCCGCCGCCATCGCACGCAGGTCGTGTGCACCATCGGCGCGCAACGGAACCTTGGCCACGGTCGCGCCCCGCGCGGCGGCGAGATCGCCCAATGCCTCGAAGGTGGGATCGGCAACGACCAGCCCCGCAGCGGGCGAGGTCCACAGCACCGCCGCCCGGTTCAGCGGCTCGCTCGAGCCCGGATACAGCCGCACGTGCTCCTTGCCAAGGCCTTCCTGCTGGGCGAACAGGTCGCGCAGTTCGCCGGCCAGACCGAACAGATAGCGCCCGCTGCTGGTGACGATGTCGCGTGCCGCTGCCTGCGCGGCAGGCGATGGCCCGTACGGGCATTCGTTGAAGTTGAGCAGCACCGGTCCTCCGGCGTGCGGAAGGGCGCGCGCAGGTGCGGCCGACGTGGGCACCATGCCGAGGCCGGACAACGCCAGGCCGGTACCGGCCAGCTGCAGGAAAGAGCGACGGGACGCGGCGAGGGCAGGGGTCACGGGACACCGGAAACGAGGGGTTCGGCGCACGCTAGCGCCCCTGCGGATCGGCGGCAAGCGCTCTTCACCGCACGCAGGCGCGGGGGGAGGGGTAAAATTGAATGCCCCACCAGGATTGCCTTCCGCATGACCCCCAGTCCCGCCGCACGTGCCGACGTCCTGCGCCGCCAGATCGAGGATGCCGGCAAGGCATACCACGAGCGCGACGAGCAGCTGATCCCCGACGTCGAGTACGACCTGCTGGTGCGTGAGCTGGAAGCGATCGAGCAGGCGCACCCGGAACTGGCCCGCGCCGATTCTCCGACCCGGCAGGTCGGTGGCAAGGCCTCCTCGCGCTTCGCCGAGGTCCGCCACGCGGTGCCGATGCTGTCGCTGGGCAACGCCTTCAGCGATGAGGAAGTGCAGGATTTCGTGCGCCGCATCGGCGAGCGCCTGCGCCGCAGCACGCTGTATTTCTCCGCCGAACCCAAGCTCGACGGCCTGGCGATCAGTCTGCGCTACGAGAACGGCCGGTTCGTGCAGGGCGCGACGCGGGGCGATGGCGCCACCGGCGAAGACGTCAGTGCGAACCTGCGCCAGATCGCCGTGATCCCGCAGACCTTGAAAGGCGCCGGTTGGCCCGACGTGCTGGAAGTGCGTGGCGAGGTCTACATGGCCCGTGCCGATTTCGAGGCCTACAACGCCGATGCACGCCTGCATGACGGCAAGGTGCTGGCCAATCCACGCAACGCCGCTGCCGGGTCGCTGCGCCAGCTTGATCCGAAGATCAGCGCCAAGCGCAAGCTCAGCTTCTACGCCTATGGCATCGGCCAGGTCGACGGCGGTGAGCTGCCGGCCACGCATTCGGCCACGCTGGCCCAGCTGCGCGAGTGGGGCTTCCCGGTCAGCGATCTGTGCCAGGTGGTGGAAGGCGCGGACGGACTGCTTGCCTATTACCGTGACATCGGTGAGCGCCGCGATGGCTTGGCGTTCGATATCGACGGCGTGGTCTACAAGCTCGATGATCGCGCCGGCCAGGAACAGATGGGCTTCGTCGCCCGTGCGCCGCGCTGGGCGATCGCGCACAAGTTTCCGGCGCAGGAACAGACCACCACGGTGGAGGCGATTGAAATCCAGATCGGCCGCACCGGCGCGGCGACGCCGGTCGCGCGCCTGGCGCCGGTCGCGGTGGCGGGCGTGATCGTCTCCAACGCGACGCTGCACAATGCCGACCAGATCGCGCGCCTGGATGTCCGTGTGGGTGACACGGTGATCGTGCGTCGCGCCGGCGATGTGATCCCCGAAGTGGTCAGCGTGATCGCCGACCGCCGCCCTGCCGGGACCCGGCCGTGGCAGATGCCGTCGCAGTGCCCGGTGTGCGGTTCGGAGATCGTCCGCGAAGAGGGCGAGGCGGCCTGGCGCTGCTCGGGTGAGCTGAGCTGCCCGGCGCAGCGCAAGGAAGCCATCGCGCACTTTGCCTCGCGCCGCGCGATGGATATCGATGGCCTGGGCGGCAAGTACATCGAGACGCTGGTCGACGCCGGCATCGTGCGCGGTGTGGCCGATCTGTATCGTCTGCAGCGCGACCAGCTGCTGCAGCTCAAGCTGGTGCTGGATGCCGAGTCGCCCGAGGCGCTGGCCAGCCAGGTCGGCCTGCACCTGCCGCCGGAAGGCAGTGGCGAGTACCTCCGCAGCCTGCTCAAGCTGGACGGCAGCGACGAGGCGTGGCGCGCGCAGGCGCTGGCGATGCCGGCCACGTTCACGTGGAACACGAAGAAGATCGCGACCAAGTGGGCCGACAACCTGATCGCCGCGATCGATGCCAGCCGCACCACCACGCTGGAGCGCCTGCTGTTCGCACTGGGCATCGAGCACGTCGGCGAGAGCACCGCCAAGGCCCTGGCGACCTGGTTCGGTGATCTCGAGCTGATCCGCCATCTGCCGTGGCCGCTGTTCAAGCGCGTGCCGGACATCGGCGGTGAGGTCGCGCGCTCGCTCGGCCACTTCTTCGAGCAGGCCGGCAACCAGGAGGCGATCGATGCGCTGCTGCAGGTCGGTCAGGTCCGCATCAGCGATGTGCATCCGCCGATCGCCAAGCTGCGCGAGGGGCTGGATTTCGCGCAGTTGCTGGTTGAAGCGGAGATTCCGGGCATAACCCGCCTGCGCGCCGAGAAGCTGGTCGCCATGCTGCCGGACGCTGCCTCGGTGCTGGATGCCGAGCCGGTGCGTTTCGTGGCGGCCGGATTGCCCAACGAGGTGGCACTCGGCCTGGCCGACTGGTTGGACAGCGACGGTCATGGCCCGATGCTGCTCAAGGCCGAGGACTACCGCCGGAAGCTGCTGGCCCTGGCGCCGGAACAGGCCGAGCAGGCCGCGGGCCCGCTGGAGGGTCAGACCGCCGTGCTGACCGGCACGCTGGCGCAGATGAATCGCGATGAGGCCAAGGCACGGCTGGAAGCGCTGGGCGCCAAGGTGGCCGGCAGTGTGTCGAAGAAGACCTCCTTCGTGGTGGCCGGTGCCGAGGCGGGCTCCAAACTGACCAAGGCGCAGGAACTGGGCGTGCCGGTCTGGGACGAAGACCAGCTGGTGGCCTTCCTCGCGCAGCACTGAATCTGTCGCGGGGCCGCCGTGCCCCGCGCTCCGTCCTTCAAAGAGAAACCGCATGCATACCGTCCCCCTCGATTTCCGCCTGGCCACCGTGGCCGACACCGAGCTGCTGATCGGGCTGATGCGCGATTTCTACGCCGAAGACAAACTCGATTTCGACGACACCCGCGTGCGCAGGGCCCTGGCGTCGCTGCTGGAAGATCCGCGCAACGGCGAAGTGCTGTTGTGGCTGGACGAGGCGGGCAGCGTGGTCGGCTACGGCGCGCTGGCGATGGGCTTCAGCCTGGAGCAGGGCGGTCACTTCGCGCTGCTGGACGAGCTGTACCTGGGCCATGCCGCACGCGGCCGCGGCCGCGGCAAGCAGGCGCTGGCCATCCTGGAACAGCGTGCGAACGCACGCGGGGTGGAGCGCATGCGGCTGGAAGTGAACCACCACAACGAACTCGCGCGCCGGCTGTACCTGGCGACCGGCTATGTCGACGACACCCGCGACCTGCTGACCCTGCCGCTGGCGCAGCGCCTGAAGGACGCGCGCGCATGATCGCAGCGCTGCGCCAGCGTGCCGCGCTCAACGCGCTGATCCGCAGCTTCTTCGCCGCGCGTGACGTACTGGAGGTGGAAACGCCGATCCTGTCCGCCGCTGGCAACACCGAGCCGAACATCGACAGCTTCCATACCCGTTTCAGCGGGCATGTCGATGCAGGCACGCCGCAGCGCTGGCTGCGCACTTCGCCGGAGTTCCCGCTCAAGCGCCTGCTCGCCGCCGGGGTGGGCGACTGCTACGAACTGGGCCGCGTGTTCCGCAATGGCGAGGCCGGTGGCCGCCACAATCCCGAGTTCACCATGCTGGAGTGGTATCGGGTGGGCTGGAACCATCACCGTCTGATCGACGAGACCGCCACCCTGGTACGCGACGCACTCCGGCTGGTCCAGCGTGAGGCCACGGTGCAGGTGATCGATTACCGCGCGCTCTACCAGCAGCATGTCGGGATGGACCCGTTCGAGGCGACGCTGGAACAGCTGCAGGCGCCCATGTCCGCCGTGCGCATCGACGCCGAGGGATTGACCCGCGATGACTGGCTCGATCTGCTGATGACCCACTGCATCCAGCCGCACTTCCGTGACGACACGATGACGGTGGTCCATGACTGGCCAGCGACCCAGGCGGCGTTGGCGAGGATCCGGCCGGGCACGCCGCCACTGGCGGAGCGCTTCGAGCTCTACCTGGGCAGCGTGGAGCTGGCCAACGGCTATCACGAGCTGAACGATGCGGCTGAACAGCGTGCGCGCTTCGAGCGCGACCATGCGATCCGCACGGCACGTGGCGATGTACTGCCGCCGCTCGATGAACACCTGTTGACGGCCCTGCCGGCACTGCCCGATTGCGCGGGCGTGGCGGTCGGCGTGGATCGCCTGTTGATGGCGATGAACCGCACCGGCCGGATCGCCGATGTGCTGGCCTTCGATTTCGCCCGGGCCTGAGGTGTATTTGACGCATTCGCGTCTTGCACGGGGTGCATGATGATGCTCTGATCACACGGGATGTCCGAAGGTGGTCATGTGATCGTTCAGGCGTGGCGGGGATCGTGTTGATGAAGCTGTTGGTAGGCGCGGGCATGCCCCTGTGGCCGGTGTTGCTGTGGACTGCGCTGATGCCCGAAACGGCCTTGGCGCAGGCGGGCGGGTATGCCGGCCAGGTCGTGCGTTGCGAATCCCGTGACATGGAGTGGGTGCATTGCGATGTGCCGACCGAAGGCGGCGTGGATCTGATCCGCCAACTGTCCGACAACAGCTGCGTGCGTGGCTCGGAGTGGGGCACCGATCGCTCCGGCGTGTGGGTCACCCTGGGCTGCCGTGCCGAGTTCCGCGCGCGGACCGCGGCGGCCGCGCCGCGTGCCGATGGCGAACGCCGCACCCGCCGCGTGGTCCGCTGCGAATCCAATGGCCGTCCGCAGAACTGCCCGGTCGTGCTGCAGGGGGCGCCGGTCCGGCTGCTTCGCCAGCTCACCTCGCTGCCCTGCCGCGAAGGACACAGCTGGGGCTACCGCCGCAACGAAATCTGGGTGACCCGTGGCTGCCAGGGCGAGTTCGAAGTCGGTGCCGCCGATGGCACTGGCTTCCTCAACGTGCCGCGCGTCCTCGTCTGTGAATCCAAGTCGCGCCAGCGACGCTTCTGCGGCGCGGGCATCACCCACGGCGTCACCCTCAACAAGCAGCTCTCCGGCACTCCGTGCGAGCAGGGCAGCAGCTGGGGCTGGGACAGCCGCGGCGTGTGGGTCGACAAGGGCTGCCGCGCCGAATTCGCGGTCAACTGAGCGCCCGATTCCGCGTGCAACGGTGCGCCGTTACAATGGCCGCATGAACGCATCCACCGACATCGATTACGCCCGCTACGACCATATCCGCCCGATCCTGTGGACCGGCGAGAGCCTGCAGCTGCTCGACCAGCGCAAACTGCCGTTCATCGTCGAGCACGTGGAGTGCCGCGACAGCGACGCGGTCGCCGAGGCCATCCACGCGCTGACCGTGCGCGGCGCGCCCGCGATCGGCATCGCCGCCGCCTGGGGCGTGGTGCTGGCGGCCAACGAGGTCCAGGCCGATGACGGTGCGCAGGCCCTGCTGAAGCTCGAACCGGCCCTGCAGCGCCTCAACGCCTCGCGCCCGACCGCGGTGAACCTGGCCTGGGCGCTGGCCCGGATGCGCCGCGCGCTGGCCCCGGCGGGTAGCGACTGGCGCCAGGTGCTGGCCGCCGAGGCCCAGGCCATCGCCGAAGAAGACCTTGCCGCCAACCGCCACATGGGCGCACTGGGCGCCGGCCTGATCGATGCAGGCAGCGGGGTGCTCACGCATTGCAACACCGGCTCGCTGGCCACCGCCGGTTTCGGTACCGCCCTGGGCGTGATCCGCGCGGGCATGGCCCAGCACCGCATCGCGCGCGTGTTCGCCGGCGAGACCCGGCCGTGGCTGCAGGGCGCGCGCCTGACCGTCTGGGAGCTGCAGCAGGACGGCATCGACGCCACCCTGATCGCCGACTCGGCGGCCTCGCACCTGATGAAGACCGGGGCGGTGCAGTGGGTCATCGTCGGTGCGGATCGCATCTGCGCCAACGGCGATACCGCCAACAAGATCGGCACCTACCAGTTGGCCATCGCCGCCCGCCACCACGGGGTGAAGTTCATGGTCGTGGCGCCGTCCTCGACGGTGGACATGGACACCGCCGATGGCGAGCAGATCGAGATCGAACAGCGCGACCCGGGCGAGCTCTACGGCGTGGGCGGCACCCGCACCGTCGCCGAGGGCATCGCGGCCTGGAACCCGGTCTTCGACGTCACCCCGGGCAGCCTGATCGATGCCATCGTGACCGAGCGCGGGGTGATCCTGAACCCGACGGTGGCCAATATGCAGGCCGCCTTCGGCTGAGGACTGGCGCGTCGCGTGCCACGACGCGTGCCACGACCAATGGTCGTGGCCTGCCCGGGGGTGCGTCACGCGGGTTGCCTCCCGGCAACGCCCCCGTAAGTTCCTGATTCTTGCCGGTAAAACGCCCGTAAAAGCAGGCGGAGAACGGCCCGCTGTGGTAGAATCCAACGGTTAATCGAGATTCCGGCGCAACCGCCCCGAAAGGGCGGCCGCGACGGACTGGACCGCTACCAGACAACGGAACCCGAATGGCAGAAACCGCCAAGGAAATCATCCAGGTCAACCTGGAAGACGAGATGCGCAAGAGTTACCTCGATTACGCGATGAGCGTGATCGTGGGGCGCGCACTCCCGGATGCGCGCGATGGCCTCAAGCCGGTGCATCGCCGCGTGCTGTTCGCGATGAGTGAGTTGAACGCGCACAGCAACAAGCCTTACTTCAAATCGGCCCGTATCGTCGGTGACGTCATCGGTAAGTACCACCCGCATGGCGATCAGTCGGTGTACGACACGCTGGTGCGTCTGGCGCAGCCGTTCTCGCTGCGCTACATGCTGGTCGATGGCCAGGGTAACTTCGGCTCGGTCGACGGCGATTCCGCCGCTGCGATGCGATACACCGAAGCGCGCATGTCGCGGCTCACCCATGAGCTGATGGCGGACATCGACAAGGAAACCGTCGATTTCCAGCCGAACTACGACGAAAAGGAACTGGAGCCGACGGTCATGCCGACCCGGTTCCCGAACCTGCTGGTCAATGGTTCGGCCGGTATCGCGGTGGGCATGGCGACCAACATCCCGCCGCACAACCTGACCGAGTCGATCAACGCCTGCATCGCGCTGATCGACAACCCCGAGATCGACGTCGACGGCCTGATGGAGTACATCCCGGGTCCGGACTTCCCGACCGCGGGCATCATCAACGGCACCGCCGGCATCGTCGCCGGGTACCGGACCGGGCGTGGCCGTGTGCGCATCCGCGCCAAGGCCGAGGTCGAAGTGGCTGACAACGGCCGCGAATCGATCATCGTCACCGAGATTCCGTACCAGGTGAACAAGGCCCGGTTGATCGAGAAGATCGCCGAGCTGGTCAAGGAAAAGAAGCTCGAAGGCATCAGCGAACTGCGCGATGAGTCCGACAAGGACGGCATGCGCATCTTCATCGAGATCAAGCGTGGCGAGTCGGCGGAAGTTGTGTTGAACAACCTCTACCAGCAGACCCAGATGGAGTCGGTGTTCGGCATCAACATGGTGGCGCTGGTCGATGGCCGCCCGCAGTTGATGAACCTCAAGCAGATGCTCGAGGCCTTCGTGCGCCACCGCCGCGAAGTGGTCACCCGCCGCACCGTGTTCGAGCTGCGCAAGGCGCGTGCGCGTGCGCACGTGCTGGAAGGCCTGACCGTCGCGCTGGCCAACATCGACGAGATGATCGAACTGATCAAGACCTCGCCGAACCCCACCGAAGCGCGCGAACGCATGCTCGCCCGCCTGTGGGAGCCGGGCCTGGTCGGCTCGATGCTGGGCGCCGCCGGCGCCGAAGCCTCGCGTCCGGATGATCTGCCCAAGGGTGTGGGCCTGCTTGAGGGCGGCTACCAGCTGACCGAGATCCAGGCGACCCAGATCCTGGAAATGCGCCTGCACCGCCTGACCGGGCTGGAGCAGGACCGCCTGACCGACGAGTACAAGCAGCTGCTGGAAGTGATCGCCGGGCTGATCGAAATCCTGGAAGATCCCGACCGTCTGCTGCAGGTCATCCGCGAAGAGCTGATCAACGTGCGCACCGAGTTCGGCGACGACCGCCGTACCGAGATCCGCCACAGCGAAGAAGACCTGGACATCCTCGACCTGATCGCCCCGGAAGACGTGGTGGTCACCCTGTCGCACGCTGGCTATGCCAAGCGCCAGCCGGTCAGCGCCTACCGGGCCCAGCGCCGCGGTGGCCGTGGCCGCAGCGCGGCGTCGACCAAGGAAGAGGATTTCATCGAGCAGCTGTGGCTGGTCAACACGCACGATACGCTGCTGACCTTCACCAGCGCCGGCAAGGTGTTCTGGCTGCCGGTGCATCAACTGCCGGAAGCCGGGTCCAACGCCCGTGGCCGCCCGATCATCAACTGGATTCCGCTGGAAGCCGGTGAGCGGGTCCAGGCGGTACTGCCGGTACGCGAGTATGCCGAAGGCCAGTTCGTGTTCTTCGCCACCCGCAACGGTACGGTCAAGAAGACCCCGCTCAGCGAGTTCGCCTTCCGCCTGGCGCGCGGCAAGATCGCGATCAACCTCGATGAGGGCGATGCGCTGGTCGGCGTCGGCCTGACCGACGGTGAGCGCGACATCCTGCTGTTCGCCTCCAACGGCAAGACCGTGCGCTTCGGTGAGGACAAGGTCCGCTCGATGGGCCGTACCGCGACCGGCGTGCGCGGCATCAAGATGCCCAAGGGCGAGGAAGTGGTCAGCCTGATCGTGGCCGAGAGTGCCGGCGGCAGCGAAGACGAGAACGAGGATGAGGGGCTGGTCGACGAGACCGTGATCGACAGCGGCGATGCCGTGATCGAGAACGGAGCTGACGACGACAACGCGCTCTACATCCTGACCGCGACCGAGAACGGCTACGGCAAGCGCACCCCGCTGCCGGATTACCCGCGCAAGGGCCGTGGCACGCAGGGCGTGATCGGCATCCAGACCACCGAGCGCAACGGCAAGCTGGTGCGTGCGGTGCTGATGGGGCCGCGCGACGAAGTGCTGCTGATTTCCGACGGTGGCACCCTGGTGCGTACCCGTGGTTCGGAAATCTCGCGCGTCGGCCGCAACACCCAGGGCGTGACCCTGATCCGTCTGTCCAAGGAAGAGAAGCTCCAGGCGGTCGAACGCATGGATGCCTCGCTGGACGAGGGTGTGGAAGAAGATGCACCGGCGGCCGTCGAGGCCAGCCCGGTGGTGGCACCGCCGGAGGCGTAAGCCGCCCGCGGGAGTCACACGGAGAACGCCGGCGCATGCCGGCGTTTTTCGTTGGAGGGCAAGGACTTGCCGGGTTTCATCGTCGGCTGTGCCGACGTTGGCGACCGCCGCAAAGAACGCGCAACGTTCACGACCCCGGTGGGATAAGAGCCGCGGGGCCGGCAGCAACGTCGGCGATCTTCGCGCTTCAGGAGAAACCGATGTCCACCACGACGCAGACCCGCCACCCCCGCCATTGGCTGGTGGCTGTGCTGGCGATTGTCATTCTGTTGCTGGGCGTTGTATTCACCGCAGGGGGCGGCTGGCTCGCCAGCCTCGGTGGTTCCTGGTACTACGTGCTGGCCGGTGTCGGGCTGTTGATCTCCGGCGTGCAGCTGTGGCGGGGTCGCTACAGCGGTGCGCTGTGGTTCGCGCTGGTGTTCGTCGGCACGCTGCTGTGGACCTGGTGGGAGTCGGGCAGCAACTACTGGCGCTGGGTGCCGCGCCTGGGCCTGATCGTGGCGATCGGCTTCGTGCTGTCGCTGCTGCTGCCGACACTGGATCGTCCGGTATCGCGCAAGGTCTCGCGCGGGATCGCCGGCGTGCTGGCCCTGGTGTTCGTGGCGGCCTTTACGCTCGCCTTCGTGCCGCACGGCGTCACCGCTGCCGAAGGCGCGTTCCCCGAACCGATGACCAGCACCGGCCTGACACCGACCGCCGATGCGCCGCTGCAGCCGGCCGACCGCCCGGTCGATGGCGACTGGGCCGCCTATGGCCGCAACAACGCCGCCACGCGCTTCTCGCCATTGCAACAGATCACCCCGGACAACGTGGGCAAGCTTGAGCAGGCCTGGTTGTTCCGCACCGGTGACCTGCCCGAGAAGCGCTGGGGCGCGGAAACCACGCCGCTGAAAGTCGGCGACAGCCTGTATCTGTGCACCGCCCGCAACCAGCTGGTCGCGCTCAACGCCGCCGACGGCACCGAGCGCTGGCGCTACAACCCGAAGATCAAGGACAAGTCCATTCCGTACACCGCGGCCTGCCGTGGGGTCTCCTATTACGAAGTGCCGGCCACCGCGCAGGATGCCGCATTCAATGACGTCGCAGCGGATCTCGCCGTCCCGAGTGGCGTGCCGGTGCTGACCCAGGTGCCGCGTGGCGCCTGCGCTGCCCGCATCATCGAAGGCACCCTCGATGGCCGCCTGATCGCGGTCGACGCCGCGACCGGCAAGCCGTGCACAGGCTTCGGCAACAACGGCCAGGTCGACATCACCGTCGGCATGGGCGACAGCCCGGCCGGCTATGTCTCCATCACCTCGCCGCCAGCGATCGTGCAGGGCGTGATCGTCACCGGCCACCAGGTGCTGGATGGCCAGCGCCGCGATGCGCCCTCCGGCGTGATCCAGGCCTACGACGCCGTCACCGGCAAGCTGCGCTGGGCGTGGGACATGGTCCGCCCGGAACGCACCGGCGCACCGCCGGCGGGTGAGACCTATACCCGCGGCACCCCGAACATGTGGACCACCGCGACCGGCGACGACGAACTCGGCCTGGTCTACCTGCCGATGGGCAACTCGGCCGGCGATTACTGGAGTGGTTCGCGCACGGAGAACGAGAACAGATACGCCACGTCGCTGGTCGCCATCGACGTCAACACCGGCAAGCCGGCCTGGCATTTCCAGGCGGTGCGCAAGGATGTCTGGGATTACGACATGGGCTCGCAGGCGACCCTGATCGACTATCCGACCGCCGCCGGCAAAGTCCCGGCGCTGCTGCTGCCGACCAAACAGGGCGACATGTACATCCTCGACCGCCGCACCGGGAAGCTGCTGACCCCGGCCGAAGAGCGCAAGGTTCCGACTGGCGGCGTCGAGCCGGAACAGCGTTCCCCGACCCAGCTGTTCTCGCTGTATCACACGCTGCGCAAGCCGGACCTCACCGAGCGCGACATGTGGGGCATGACGCCGATCGATCAGCTGGTCTGCCGCATCCAGTTCCGCAAGGCCAGTTACGAAGGTTTCTACACTCCGCCGACCGCGGACCGTCATTCCATCGAGTATCCCGGTTACAACGGCGGCTCGGACTGGGGCAGCGTGGCCGTGGATCCGCGTCGCGGCGTGATCGTGGCCAACTACAACGACATGCCCAATTACAACCGGCTGGTGCCGCGCGAGAAGGCGGACAAGCTGGGCTGGCTGCCGCGCGAGGACGTGACCGCCGACAAGGGCGGCGCGGAAGGTGCGGGCGATCCGCAGGTGGGCACGCCGTACGCCATCGACGTCAACGCCGGCTGGCGCCTGCCGTTCACCAAGCTGCTGTGCAAGGAACCGCCGTACGGTGGCATCCGTGCCGTCGACCTGCGTACCGGCAAGACCCTGTGGGACCGCCCGTTCGGCAGCGCCCGCGGCAACGGCCCGTTCGGCATCCGTTCCGGCCTCCCGATCGAAATCGGCACGCCCAACAACGGCGGCTCGGTGGTCACTGCCAGCGGCCTGATCTTCATCGCCGCGGCGACCGATGATCTGCTGCGTGCGATCGACCTGAAAACCGGCAAGGAACTCTGGCACGCCAAGCTGCCGGCCGGCGGCCAGGCCAACCCGATGATCTACGCGTTCGGCGGACGCCAGTACGTGGTCATCATGGCCGGCGGCCACCACTTCATGGAAACCCCGGCGGGCGATTACGTGATCGCCTACGCGCTGCCGAAGGGGTGAGGATCGGGAAGGCGCGCGACACCGTGTAAGAGCGGCATTTGGCGGATGCGCCGCGACGTGGGTATGCTGAGCCACCAAGCCGCTCTACAAGGAAGTTCATGCGCCGTCTTTTCGTGTGTTCCGTTCTACTGGTGTCGAGTCTCTCCGTCAGTGCCGTGGCAGCAGCAAAGGAGGACGTCGCTGTCGTTCCACCGACCGAGCTCAGGCACTACTGGACCCCGTCTGAGAAGCCGTTCTCGCCCAATTTGAACTCGGACATGCGAGGCGTTCGAATGTCCAGCGAGGTTGAAGTGGAATACACGATCAACAAGCGCGGCCGCGTGCGCGACGTAAAGGTGCTCGCGTTCGCGCCGGAAGGCAGCAACCCGAACTGGGCGGCCCAGGCCATCAAGGCACATGCCTACCTGCCCGCCGAGGGCAACACGGCCCGCACCCCGATACGTACGCAGACCACGGTCCGCATGCAGCCCCGCACCACGCGCTGAGCCCCACGTGAGCACTACCGCCAGTCATACAAGGCGGTAGTGCTGTTACGTCGGAACGCGCACCATTTTCCGCATCAGATGCTCGACCACGCCTGTCGGCTCCGCCGTGCGACCGACGTGCGTGCTCGACATCTGCACCACCGAGCTGCGCTTGGCGGTGAGGAAATGGAAGCGGGCGCGCGCAGGCAATTGCGCGATCGGCCCGGCGGTCGCATCACCGCGGCAGATCGCCACGATCGCGTCCAGCCAGGGCCGCAGTCCTTCGATATCCAGTGACGGGGCAAAGGCACGCAGCCGCTCCAGATCCAGCTCGATCGCCGCTTCGAGATGCTTGGCGCCCGGGCACGACACGATCACCCCGACGTTGATGAACTCCTCGCGCTCGACGCGGGGCACCACGCGGATCACCGCATAGTCATACGTGTGCAGTGTGGGCACGGACGGCCTCCTGGACAAAGGCGGCGCGGACGCGAAGGCGGTGTTGCAGGTAATCGATGTACGCCTGGCGGTAGGCGGTCGGGCTGTCGAAGGCGGGTTCGTCCACCAGCCAGCTGTCCGGCACCAGGCCGACGATGCGCTCGATTTCCGCATCCGGCAGCATCACCGCGAGACCGGGATCCACCTCGGCAATCTGCGTGGCGAACGGCAGCAGCACATGATCGCGGATCAGCACGAACGGCTTCTTGCAGGCCTCGCCGGCACTGGCCCAATCGTGATGGAAATACATCGCTGCGCCATGGTCGATCAGGTACAGCTTGCGATGCCAGACCATCAGGTTGGGATTGCGGGCGGTGCGGTCGACGTTGCTGGTGAACGCATCGAACCACACGATCTTCGAGGCAAGCTCCGCATCGGGCTGCATCGCGGCCGGGTCGTAGTTGATCGCGCCGGGCAGGTAATCGCTGCCCAGGTTCAGGCCTTCGCTGGCGCGGATCAGGTCCTGGATCTCCGGGTCCGGCTCGGTCCGCGCGAACTCGCGGTCCAGCTCGACGAACAGGATTTCCGGAATCGGCAGGCCGAGCGTGCGGGCGATCTCGCCGGCGATCAGTTCGGCGATCAGCGCCTTCGGTCCCTGGCCGGCGCCCCGGAACTTGAGGACGACCATGCCGTCGTCGTCGGTCTCGACCACGGCGGGCAGGGAGCCGCCTTCGCGCAGCGGGGTGACATATCGGAGGGCGTGCACGGTTCGCATGGGACATTCTAGCCGGGCTTTGCGGTGTCGGGCGGTTAGCCCTTCCGGCCCATTCCCATCGGCCCAAGCGGTGCTAGATTCGGGCCATGCCCCTGTGCGGGCACTCGTTGACACTGCAAGGGGATAAGGATGCTGATTCGTCGTACCTCGTTGGCTGCGGCCGTTGCCGTCGCCACCCTCGGCCTGCTGCTTGCCGCACCGGCCTTTGCCGGTTACGCCACGCCGCCGGAACACCTGCTCAAGGTGCTCAAGGCGCCGCCGCCGCCGACGCCCAGCGTCGACCCCACCGGCCAGCGCCTGTTGCTGACGACGGTGCAGACCTATCCGTCGATCACCCGCGTTGCCCAGCCGTACCTGAAGCTGGCCGGCGTGCGCCTGGAGCCGAAGAACCGCAGCCGCCACGACACCCCGGGTGGGTACGGCATTCCACCGTGCGTCGGTGACTTCACCGTGGTGGAGACCCTTAGCGGCCGCTCCACCAAGGTCACCTTGCCCAGCGGTTGCGCCGGCATGGCGCTGTGGTCGGCCGACGGTCAACGCTTCGCGTTCCAGAATGTGGTCGATGACAGCGTGCAGTTGTGGATCGGTGATGCGGTCAGTGGCCAGGTCCGTCAGGTACCCAACGTAGCGCTCAACCCGATCTTCGGCAGCACCGTGCAGTGGCTCGGTGGCAGTCAGCAGCTGCTGGTCAAGCTGGTGCCTGCCAAGCAGGGACCGGCGCCGAGCGCCGAAGGTGCGATCGGCCCGGACATCCAGGAGTCGCTGGGGACGGCGGGCGAAAGCAGTACCTACGAAGCCCGCGATACGCTGACCAGTGCCTACGATGAAGCGCTGTTCGCCTATTACGGCCAGTCGCAGCTGGCGGTGGTGGATACCGCCTCCAACACCGTGCGCACCGTCGGTGCCCCGGCGCTGCTGGACAGCATCGGGGCCGCCCCGGATGGCGTGCATGTGCTGACCAAAACACTCAAGGCACCGTTCTCGCATGCAGTGACCTATCAGCGTTTCGCCAATGACGTGGCGGTGCTGGATATCGCCAGCGGCCGCAGCACGCCAATCGCCAGCCTGCCGCTGGCCGACCGCGTGCCGGTGCATGGCGTGCCGGAGGGTCCGCGTGATTTCGATTGGCGCGCCACCGATCCGGCCACGCTGGTCTACGCCGAGGCGCTGGACAAGGGCGACTGGAAAGTCACGGTTCCGCATCGTGACCGCGTGCTGATGCTCAAGGCGCCGTTCACCGCCAAGCCCACCGAGATCGCCCGCACCGCGCAGCGTTTCGAAGGCTTGGCCTGGACGGCGCAGCCGGACGTTGCCTTCCTGGATGAGAACGACGAGAACCGCCACTGGCGCCAGACGCGCATCGTCAACGTCGACAACCCCAAGCAGGAAGGTCGCCTGCTGTGGGATCTGTCCAGCGATGAGCTCTACGAGGATCCCGGTAATTTCGTCTACCAGCGCCTGCCCAACGGCGCCTACGTGGTGCGTCAGGAAGGCAACACGGTCTTCCTGCGCGGGCAGGGCGCTTCGCCGCAGGGCGATCGTCCCTTCCTGGATGCGCTCAGCCTCCGCAGCCTGAAGACGGAGCGTCTTTTCCGCAGCGATGCCGATGCCTACGAGCAGTTCATCGGCTTCAGCGCCATCCCGGGCCACCTCATCACCTGGCACCAGTCGGTGACCGATGCGCCGAATGCGTTCGTGCGCCTGCTGGGCGAGGATGTCGCCGACGCCAAGCCGGGCGAGGCGCAGTTCATGTCCAAGCCGGCCGCACTGACCCATCTGGTCGACCCCACCCCGGAAGTGCGCCAGATCAAGAAGCGCCTGGTCACCTACACGCGTGCCGACGGCGTGGACCTGTCGTTCACCCTGTACACCCCGCCGGGCTACAAGGAAGGCCAGCGCGTGCCGGCGATCCTGTACGCCTACCCGGCCGATTTTGCCAACGCGGCGCAGGCGGGGCAGGTGTCCGGTTCGCAGCAGACCTTCACCCGCCTGGCACCGTACCGGCTGATGCTGCTGGCCGGTTACGCGATCATCGACAACGCCTCGTTCCCGATCGTGGGCGACCCGAAAACCGCCTACAACACGTATCTGGAACAGCTTGAGGCCGATGCCAAGGCTGCGGTGGACAAAGCGGTGGACCTGGGTGTGGTCGACCGCAACCGGATCGGTGTCACCGGTCACAGCCATGGGGGCCTGATGACCGCCAACCTGATCGCGCATACCGATCTGTTCAAGGCTGGCGTCGCCACCAGTGGTTCCTACAACAAGACGTTCACCCCGTTTGGGTTCCAGAACGAGCGCCGCTCGGTGTGGCAGGCACAGGACGTGTACCTGAAGGCCTCGCCGTTCTTCTACGCCGACAAGATCAAGCTGCCGCTGCTGCTGGTCCACGGCGAGGACGATGCGAACCCGGGCACCGAACCGTTCCAGTCGCGCAAGCTGTTCCAGGCGATCCGCGGCAACGGGGGTACCACGCGCCTGGTGATGCTGCCGCACGAACCGCATTGGTACACCGCGCTGGAATCGAATGAACAGCTGGTATCGGAAATGCTGAACTGGTTCGATACCTATGTGAAGAATGCGCCGCCGGCCAAGCGCTGAGGCGATGCGTCGGTAGCGTCGGCTGTCATTCGGCAGCACCTTGCATTAGACCAACGGCCGCCCGTCATGGGCGGCCGTTCGTGCATCCGCGACCGGCCGCGGCCTTAGACTGCCGGAAAGGCACAGGGATGTAAGCATGGAGATACCACCTTGGGGACCGGCGGTCAGCGGTGTCGTCGGCGGCATCATCGCAACGGGGTTGGTGGCGTATTGGGCGAGGGGATTGCAGACGCACTACCGTGGCTGGTCCCGGGCCGCGCTGCGGCGCCGTCACCGCACCACGATCCGGGTCGCCAACACCCTGTTCTTCGCGGGATTACTGGGGGGCGTGGCCCTGTACCCGCTGGGCGGATTTGCCAGCAATGATCACCGCCCCGCGTTCCTCGGCTTCGGGCTCGCCTCGCTGTTGCCCCTGCTGGCGCTGATCGTCATTCCGCTTCTGACCGGCCGAAACATACGGGAGGCGTTTGTCGCTTTCGCGGTTGGCCAGGGGGCGCCGGTGTGGGCCGCCTATCTGCCGCTGGCTGGCGGCCTCGTCTGTCTGGCCGTGGCGCTCGTGGGCTTTCTTCCCAGCGGCACTTGAGATGCAGGCCCAGGCCCGATGAGTGGACCTCGTCGGGCCCGGCAGGCAAAGTGCGCTTCAAGGGGATGACGGGTAGCGGGGAGCGAGGGATCGAATGCGGCAGACACAGACACAAACCACCGACAGGGCCACGCGGCGTGCTTGCAGCCGCTGGCTGTTTGTCCTGGCGGCGCTGGTGTGCGCCCCACTGTTGGCGGCTGCGCAAACCGTGCCAGCGTCCGTTGATTCCGCACCGCAGGATCCCGACCGCCCCCGCACCTGCCTGGTCCTCGGCGGTGGCGGTGCCCGTGGCGCGGCCCACATCGGTGTGCTCAAAGTGCTGGAGCGCGAGCGCGTACCGATCGACTGCATCGTCGGCACCTCGATGGGCGCGGTGGTCGGCGGCCTGTATGCCTCCGGCTACACCGCCGATGAGATCGAGGCGGTGCTGGACCGGATCGACTGGGCCGAGGTGCTGCGCGACAAACCGCCACGCGATGAGCGCAGCATGCGCCGCAAGGAAGATGACCTGCGTCTGCTGGGCGGCGTCGAAGTCGGCCTGAGCAACGGCAAGATCGCGTTCCCGCAGGGCCTGATCCAGGGCCAGAAGCTGGAGATGCTGCTGCGCCGCCTGTTGCTGCCGACCTGGCAGGTGCGCGATTTCGACCAGCTGCCGATTCCGTTCCGGGCGATCGCTACCGATATCGTCAGCGGCGAGAAAGTCGTGTTCGCGCAGGGCGACCTGGCCTTGGCGATCCGCGCGAGCATGTCGGTGCCGGGCGTGTTCGCGCCGGTCCGCTATGAGGACCATCTGCTGGTCGATGGCGGCGTGGTCGACAACGTACCGATCGACGAAGCGCGCCGGCTGGGCGCGCAGCGGCTGATCGTCTCGCGGGTGGGCTCGCCGCTGATGACCGAGGCGCAACTGGATTCGCCGCTGGCGATCAGCCACCAGATGGCCAGCGTGCTGATGCAGCGCGAAGTACTCGCGCAGCTGGCCACGCTGGGGCCGCAGGATCTGCTGATCACGCCGCCGCTGGGCGACATGGGCAGCCAGGATTTCAACCGCTCGCCGCAGGCGGTCGGCGTCGGTGAGCAGGCTGCGCGGGCCGAGATGGCCTCCGTCCGGCGCTTCCAGGTGGACGACACCCGCTACGCCGCGTTCCAGCGTCAGCATCGCCCGCCGGCCTACGAGACGCCGATCGTGGCCTTCATCGATGTGCTGCACGACAGAACCCGCACTGCGCGCTACATCGAGCAGCGCCTGCAGCCCGAAGTGGGCCAGCCGCTGGAACCGGACCGCGTCGAGCAGAAGGTGGCCACTGCGTACGGCGAAGGCCGCTACCAGCAGGTGCAGTGGCGGCTGGAGGAGCGCGACGGGCAGCAGGGTCTGGTGCTCGCACCGCAGGACAAACGCTGGGGCCCGGATTTCCTGCATTTCGCGCTGCGCCTGTCCGATGATTTCGATGGCAGCAGCAACTACCAGCTCATCACCGAGTTGACCCGCACCGGCCTCAGCGAGCAGGGCGCCGAGCTCAAACTGCGCGTCGGGCTGGGCGAAGTGGAAGAGGCGTTCGCCGAGTACTACCGGCCGTTCGGCAGTAGTGGCCGGCATGCGCTGTCCACCTATGCCAAGTACCGCGCCACTGATCTGGACCTGGCGCTGATGCGCGGGGGCGCACTCGCCGAGTTCCGTTACAGCCAGTGGCTGGGAGGGCTGCGCTGGGCGTATTCGCCACATCCGGATTGGGAAGTCGCGCTGTTCGGCGAGCGCGGGCGTGAGCGCCTGCGCCTGGACGTCGGCAACCCGACCGAGCTGGGCAATTACCGCGCGGACATGGGCAGCGTCGGCTGGCAGCTGCGCCACGATTCGATCGACAGCTCGGCCTTCCCCAGCCGCGGCCAGCGCCTGTCGCTCACGCGGCAGCACTATCTCGACGCACTGGGCACCGACAACTCGGCGGCGGTCACCCGGGTGCAGTGGGATGGCGCGTGGGCGCAGGGCCACAACCGGTGGCTGGGCGGCGTGCGCGCCACCTCGGCGCACGGCGGCGATGATCTGCTGGCCACCTATGGCTTCCTGGGTGGGCTGGGCAATCTGTCCGGCTATCCAGAGGAGGCCATCTTCGCGCCGCAGACCGCGCTGGCACGGGTGGTGTATTACCGCCGCGTCGCGCATGCCGACTCCCTGCTGACGATTCCGCTGTACGTCGGCGGCAGCGTGGAGTGGGGCGGATTCTGGCAGCGCCGCGAGGACGTCAACATCGATGGCATGCAGACGGCGGGCAGCGTGTTCGTCGGTGCGGATACGTTCCTGGGGCCGGTGTTCCTTGGGTATGGGCGCGCGCAGGGGGGGCATGACTCGTTCTATTTGACCTTCGGCTCACTGCTGCGGACGTTGGATGGGTTCTGAGGTGGCACGTGCGATCCGTGCCCGCAGACCTTCCCGCGTTTTATCCTGTGCAGCCCATACCGTGATGTGATGCTGATGAAATCGATGTTCCTGGCGGTGTTGCTGTTGCTGTTCGCCGGCCACGCGCATGCCGCTGATGCACCGTCGCTCCCCGCGGCCTGGACGCAGATCGGCATCACCGTCGGCATGCCCTACGCGCAGGCCAAGGCCGCGCTCATCAAGGCCGGCTGGGTTGCATCCGCGCCCGACAATGACGGCAACCCCGTCTTCGCCGCGCATCCCGAGGTGGATTGCGGGCAGGGCTGGGATGCGATCTGCTCGGCAGGATACGGCCGCGGGAACGAGACCTACGGTCTGGTGCTTGCACCTACCGACGATGGAAAACTGCTGGTGCAGGGCGTTTTCTGAAAGGAGCTGATACGGATGTCAGACCGCACTGTGGTGGTATTCGATTTCGACTTGACGTTGACCCGATGGGAGACGGCAAGCCGGTTCTTCAAAGGTCTGCTGCGACGCCAGCCGTGGCGGCTCGCGGTCGTAGTGCTTGCGCTGCCGGTGCTGGTTCCACTCTGGGTGGTGCCGCAGACGCAGCGGCGGCCGGTGCGCTTTGCAGTCTGGATGGCCACGTTCGGGCGCAGCCGACAGGCACTTGCTGCCCTCGCGGTCGCGCATGCCGATGCGGTGTTCGGCGGACCGGAGCCGGTGTTCCTGGCGCAGGGCGTGGAACGACTGCGCCAACATCTGGCCTACGGCGACGAGGTCGTCATCGCCACCGGCTGCTGGGAGCCGCTCGCACGCGCGCTGCTTGAGCGCGAAGGTCTGCAGCACGTGCCGCTGGTCGCTTCGACATTGCGGCCGTTCCTGGGCGGGTGGATCAGCGAGCGCCATTGTCTTGGCGAGAACAAGATTCCGATGCTGACCGAATGTGGCTATCCGCCGCCGTGGCGCATCGCCTATACCGATCACCGCACCGACCTGCCGCTGCTGCGCAACAGCGAGCAGTGGTATCTGGTCAGCCCGGGTGAGAAGTGCCTGCGCCTGATCGAACAGACGATGATGACCAAGGCACGGATCGTTCCCTGGCGCAACGCCTGAGCGCTGCCGTCATCGCGTGATGGGAGCGGGCCTCAGTCCTCTTTCATCGCCAGTTCCGCGGCAAGCAGCGCCTGCGCCGCCTTGCTCAGCTCAGGCGAGGGCACCACCGGCGCACCGATGGCCTCCATCATCTGATCGGTGGAGACGAACCGGCGATGCCGGCGGTCGTAGATGCCGGTGATCAGCAGGGCACGCGTGGCGACCTTTTCCTCGTCACCGATCAGCACCCGCTGCTCCATGATGATGCGCGTGCCGACCCAGCCGGCCAGCCGTGTTTCCAACACGAAGCGCTGGAACGGCTTGAGCTCGCGCCGGAACTGGATGCTGCCGCCACTGACGATCGGGGCCCACTTCGAGCGCCATGCCACCCGGCCCAGGCCCATGCGGAACACGAGATCGAGCCGGCCCAGGTCGAAGATCGTCCAATAGCGGCCGTTGGTCATGTGCAGGTTGCTGTCGATGTCGTTGGGCAGCACCCGGAAGTTCAAGCGCGACACCGCGAACGGCGCGCTCAGCTTCGGGCGGAACGGCGAGGACAGCAGCAGGAACAGCAGGCGGAACCAGAGATTCATGGGCAGGGGCGCTCATCTATAACAAGTGTCATAATGGAAATACGCTAATCTATGACACTCGTCTTAGCAAGGAGTCCGGCTCATGAGTGCACGTCATTCCGATGCGCCGCAGCGCGTCGTGGCGGCGGCCGCGGAAATGCTGGCCACCTACGGACTCAATGCCTCCAGCGTCCGCGAGGTCGCCAAGCGCGCGCAGGCGCCGTTCGGCTCCACCTACCACCACTTTCCCGGCGGCAAGCAGCAGGTCCTGGCCGAAGCCACGACATTGGCGGGCACCAAGGTGGATGCGCTGCTCGATGCCTGCCTGCAGGGCGCGGCCCCCGACGGGCTGTCCCTGTTCCTGGCGGCGTGGCGAGAGCGCCTGATCCGCTCGGCGTTCCATGTCGGCTGCCCGGTGCTTGCGGCGGCGGTCGAAGAGCCGATCGACGATGCACCCGATGATGCACGGCGGGCAGCGGCCGAGGTATTCGCGCGCTGGGAAGCCCGTCTGACCGAAGCGTTGGGTCGCGGTGGCCGCTCGCCCGAGCAGGCCAACGGCATGGCCACCATGATCATCGCCAGCATCGAGGGCGCGGTGGCGATGAGCCGGGCCACGCGCGACATCGGCCCCTTTGATCGCGTCGCAGCGCAGCTTGTTTCCCTGGTCGCTGATCGCTGAGACTGTCGGCCTGCCGCCACCGGAGTGCCGCGCCTTGACCGCCTTGATCCGTTCTACCGTGTTTGCCGCGACGCTCGCCGCGTGCGCCCTGCATCCGAGTGCGCACGCGCAGGAATCAGCTGCGACCAATCCGCTGTATCGGGTGCCCGCCGGCCAGGCGACGCCCGCGCAGATCACGGAGATGCAGCAGCGCCTGCTGGACTGGCCGCAGCTGCAGCGCTACCGCGGCGAGAACGCCACATTGGCGCCCGTCGCGCCGGGGACGAAGCGCGTGGTGTTCTACGGTGACTCAATCACCGAAGGTTGGGGACCGACCGGCAGCGCGCGTTTCTTCCCGGGCAAGCCCTACGTCAACCGGGGTATTTCCGGGCAGACCACGGCACAGATGCTGCTGCGCTTCCAGCAGGATGTCATCGCACTGAAGCCGGCGCTGGTCGTGATCCTTGCCGGCACCAACGATATCGCCGGCAATACCGGGCCGACAACGCAGGCGATGATCGAAGACAACCTGCATGCGATGGTGGAACTGGCGCAGGCGCACAACATCCGCATCGTGTTGGCCTCGGTGCTGCCGGTCAGCGATTACCCGTGGCAACCCGGCGTGCAGCCCGCGGGCAAAGTGACGGCGCTCAATCGGGCGTTGCGTGCTTACGCGGAGGAGCAGGGTCTGGTCTATCTGGATTACCACACGGCCATGACCAACAAAGACGGCGGCCTCGACCCGGACCTGGCTGCCGATGGCGTGCATCCCACGCCGGCCGGCTACGCGAAGATGGTGCCGTTGGCTGAAGCGGCGATTGCCCGGGCACAGGGGCGCTGAGGATGAACAACCCTTATTCGGTCACCGCGCGGGCCCCGCTTCCCGTCGCTTCCCGGGGATACGGCCTGCTGGCGGTCGGCCTGTTGAGCAGTGGCCTGACCGCGATCGTGGTGACCGCCACCGGGCGCTTCGTGGTTCCGCAGTTCCAGGAGATATTCAGTAGCTTCGGCGTGGGGCTGCCGTGGATCACCCGTGTCCTGATCCACGGGTATGGCTGGATCTGGATCGGCCCCGCGCTCGTCCTGCTGCAATGGTTTCGCGGCCCGGGCGGTCGCTATCGCTGGCACCTGGCCGCCGCGCTTGGCATGCTGTCGATGCTGGGCGGTACGCTGCTGACCTTGTTCGGGTTGTACCTGCCGACGTTCCAGCTTGGTGGGGTGGTGTGAGGCGCCGCACGGCCCGAGGCGCTCAGTCAAAGCGCCAGCGCACCCCGGCATACACACCGCGGCCGTCACCCGGCGTCGACCGCGCGACATCCTTGCCCGCATCGTCGTAGCCCGGGGTCACCGTGGCGGCGTAGTGGCGGTCGGTCAGGTTGCGCAGTTCCGCCCAGACCTGCCAGCGGCCACCGGGGGCGTCGTAGCCGATGCGGGTGCCGAAGATCACGTGGCTGTCGGCGGCCATGCTGTTGGCATAGTCGACGAACACTTTCGACGCGTACTCGGTGTTCAGCCCGGCGTAGAAGCCGGCCGGGTGGTCGTAGCGCAGCTCGGCCTGGTAGTAGTGGCGCGGCAGGCCGGGCAGGCGGTTGCTACCGAAGCGTGCATCATTGCGGTAGCGGAAGTCGCTGAAGGTGTAGGCCTGGCGCAATGACAGCCGCCCGCTGACGCCCTGCCACAGCGCACTGTCCAGGCCGGCTTCGATGCCACGGTGTACGGTCGGGCTGGCGTTGGATTCGGCGATGAACAGGTTCGGCACCGGCTGCACTTCCACGGTGAGCAGTTCGTGGTTGAGGCGCGCGTAGTAGCCGGTCAGCTCCCAGCGGCCGAGTGCGCTGTCGCCGCGCGCGCCGAGTTCCAGCGTGGTTGCGGTCTGGTTGTCCAGATTCACCGGCGCGCGTTGGCGGCCGGTGGAGGCGCCATTGCCGGCGGCGAAGTACTGGTTCGATCCCCAGATCATCGACCACGGATGCGCCGGTTCCACCGAGCGGCTGAGGTTGCCGAACCATTGCGTCTGCGGCGTCTGCTGCCAGGTGAAGCCCAGCCGCGGCGCGTAGTCCCACTGGCGCTCGGACAGTTTCTCCGGCGTCGCCGGCCAGGTGACCTGCACATCGCGGCGGGTGTGGATCAACGCCAGCCCGGTCTGCAGGCGCAGCGTGTCGCTCAGCGCCAGATCATTGCCGACGTGCAGCACGCTGTCGGTGCCGTAATGCTCAAAGTCGCGTGTGTGCGTGCCGGCCGCGTACCCGTTGCTGGCGAAGCGCAGGGTCTCGCGCACGTTGGCATCCAGATCGTGGGTGACGCGCAGGCCGATCGTGGTCACGCTGTCATGCCCGAACAGCGCGTGCCGGCGGCGGTAGTCGAGCGTGCCGTTGAGGTTGGCGTAGTCCAGTTGCTGGCGGTACAGGCTCTCGTTCAAGTCCATCGGGTACGTGTGATAGACGAGGCCGGCCTGCAGCGACGAATCGTCATCGATGGTGTAGGTCGTGGTGTTGCCGATCCAGGTGCTGCCCGGCTGCGGGCGGCGCGCGTCGATCGCCAGGTTGGCTGGATTCGCCGCGCGTGGATCGTTGCGAATCTGCGCGCGGGTCAGGCGCCCCGGGGTTTCGTGATCGGTTTCGCGGTAGCGCAGCAAGAAGCGCGTTTCGAGATCCGGGGTGAGCTGCCAGCCGAGGTTGGCCACCGCACCTTTGCCCTTGCCGGCCGCGTGCTGCTGATAGCCGTCGTACTCGGTATCGGTGTAGGCCAGGAAATAGTCGACAGCGTCGTGCACGCCGCCGATGCTGATCCCGCGCTTCTGGTAACCGCGTGCGCCGGCTTCGTAGTGCAGCTCCAGCCCGGGTGTATCGCGCCCGCTGCGGGTGATGTAGTTGATCGCACCGCCCAGCGCCAGGGCACCGCGCTCGAACCCGTTGGCACCGCGCAGGACCTCGACGCGGCTCAGCCACAGCGGCTCCAGCAGTTCGTACGGCGTGCCACCCGGGCCGGTCAGCGGCAGGCCATCCAGCGAGACCGACAGGCCGGAGGCATGCGCACCCGGCGCGCGGTTGAGGCCCGAGCCGCGGACGGAGACCTTGACGCCTTCATTGCCGGCGCTCTGCGCGCTGATGCCGGGCTGGTAGGCCAGCACATCGGCGGTACCGGCGACGCGGCCTTGGCCGACCTGGGTCATATCGACGACGTTGCCTGCGCCGGGCACCCGGTCGAGTGCGCGGCGCGCAGCCTCGGTGGCATCGGCGGCGGTGACGTTGACCGCGTCCAGGGTGACGGCCTGGCCAGCAGGGGCGGCGCGGGCGGTGTCGGTGGCGGCAAGGCTGGCCAGCAGGGCGGCGGCGAGCAGGGACAGGGCAGGGGCGGTGGAGCGATTCGGGAGGACAGTCATTCGTGCGCGCTATCAGTGTCGACAGGGCGCGTGTTGGCGCGACACCCTGTCAACTTCATGTGGGGCGCGCAAGTTAACAGGGTGTGGGGGTGTTCGTCACCCTTGTGGGGCGTATGGGTGACGAACGCCGACGGCGGGATGTCCGTAGTGCCGGCCGCTGGCCGGCACGCCAGGATCTACGCGATCCCGTGGCGTGAGACCCATCATTGCGTGGTTGCCGGCCAGCGGCCGGCACCACCTTGAGGTGTGGGCCGCGGCCGTGAGCCGGGGCCCTCCCGGATCAGCCCAGAATCCCAGGCAGATCCAGCCCCTTCTCCTTCGCACAGTCCACCGCGATCTCATACCCCGCATCGGCATGCCGCATCACCCCCGTGGCCGGGTCGTTCCACAGCACGCGCGCGATGCGCTTGGCCGCGGCCTCGGTGCCATCGCAGACGATGACCATGCCGGCATGCTGCGAGAAGCCCATGCCGACGCCGCCGCCATGATGCAGCGACACCCAGGTGGCACCGCTGGCGGTGTTGAGCAGGGCGTTGAGCAGCGGCCAGTCGGAGACGGCATCGGAGCCGTCCTGCATGGCCTCGGTTTCGCGGTTGGGCGAGGCGACGCTGCCCGAATCCAGATGGTCGCGGCCGATCACCACCGGCGCCTTCAGTTCGCCATTGGCGACCATCTCGTTGAAGGCCAGGCCGAGTCGATCGCGATCGCCCAGGCCGACCCAGCAGATGCGCGCGGGCAGGCCCTGGAACTTGATCTTCTCGGCGGCCATGTCGAGCCAGCGATGCAGGTGCGGGTTGTCCGGGATCAGTTCCTTGACCTTGGCATCGGTCTTGGCGATGTCCTCCGGATCGCCGCTGAGTGCGGCCCAGCGGAACGGGCCGATGCCGCGGCAGAACAGCGGGCGGATGTAGGCGGGCACGAAGCCGGGGAAGTCAAATGCATCTTCCACGCCTTCTTCCAGCGCCATCTGGCGCAGGTTGTTGCCGTAGTCCACCGTCGGTACGCCGAGCGAGTGGAAGCCGAGCATGGCGCGGATGTGGTTGGCCATCGACGCGCGCGCGGCGGCTTCCACTTCCTTCGGTGCGGAGACGCGCTTGGCGTCCCATTCTTCCACCGTCCAGCCCTGCGGCAGATAACCGTTGACCGGGTCGTGCGCGGAGGTCTGGTCGGTCAGCAGGTCCGGCTTCACGCCGCGGATCAGCAACTCGTCGAGCACGTCGGCAACGTTGCCGAGCAGGCCGACCGAGAGCGGCTTTTTCGCAGTGCAGGATTCCTCGATCAGGCGCAGCGCTTCGTCGAGGTCATCGGTCCAGGTGTCGAGATACCCGGTGCGCAGGCGCATCTCGATGCTGCTCTTGCGGCATTCCACCGCGAGGCAGGAAGCCCCGGCCATCACCGCGGCCAGTGGCTGCGCGCCGCCCATGCCGCCCAGGCCACCGGTGAACAGCCATTTGCCGGCCAGGCTGCCGTTGTAGTGCTGGCGGCCCATTTCCACGAAGGTCTCGTAAGTGCCCTGCACGATGCCCTGCGCGCCGATGTAGATCCAGCTGCCCGCGGTCATCTGGCCGTACATCGCCAGGCCCTTCTTGTCGAGCTCGTTGAAGTGGTCCCAGTTGGCCCAGCGCGGCACCAGATTGGAGTTGGCGATCAGCACGCGCGGGGCATCGACGTGGGTGCGGAACACGCCGACCGGCTTGCCGGACTGCACCAGCAGGGTCTGGTCATCCTCGAGCCGCTGCAGGGTCTCGATGATCTTGTCGTAGCTCTCCCAGTCGCGCGCGGCGCGGCCGATGCCGCCGTAGACCACCAGCTCCTGCGGGCGCTCGGCCACGTCCGGGTGCAGGTTGTTCATCAGCATGCGCAGCGGGGCTTCGGTCAGCCAGCTCTTGCAGGTCAGCGTGGTGCCGGTCGGGGCGAGGATGGTGCGGGTGGAATCGAGACGGGTCATGCAGCACTCCGGGACGTAGCGAAGTCGAGACAGGCATCGAGCACCTGCTGCAGCGTGGCGCGCAGCGGGGCGGCGTGATCGGGATCCAATGGCGTGGGCCAGCTGTGCTCATCCACGGCCTCGGGCTCGTGCATGTAGCCGCGGCAGGCCAGCTCCATCTGCAGCGTGTGCACGCCGCCCGGGATGTCGCTGTAATGGCGGGTGATGTAGCCGCCCTTGAAGCGGCCGTTGCGCACATGGCTCATGCCGCTCATCGCGCACAGGTTGTCGACGACGTCGGTCAACGCGTTGTCGCAGGTGGTATCGCCGTTGGTGCCGAGGTTGAACTGCGGCAGCTGGCCATCGAACAGGTGCGGGATGTGCGAGCGGATCGAGTGCGCGTCGTACACCACCACGGTGCCGTGCTCGGCGCGCAAACGCGCGATCTCCGCGGCGAGCGCATCGTGGTACGGCACGAACCAGGTGTCGCGGCGGCGCGCGATCTCGGCCTCGTCCGGACCGTGGCCATCGCGGTACAGCGGCTGGTTGTCGAAGGTGGTCAGCGGGCACAGGCCGGTGGTGTTCTGGCCCGGATACAGCGAGGTGCCGCTGGGGTCGCGATTGACGTCGATGACCGAGCGCGACACCGCCGTGCGCACCGTGGTGGCGCCCATCTGCTGCGCGAAGGCATACAGCTCGTGCACCCACCAGTCGGCGTCGCGGCGGGCCAGCCACGGCGACAGGAACTGCGAGGCCAGTGCATCCGGAAGTTCGGTGCCGGTATGCGGGAAGCTGACGATCAACGGCACGTCGCCGCGGTGGATCTGCAGCCAGTCCGGGTGCGCGGTCATGACAGCGGCTCCAGGGGCGGCAGGATGTCGCCGAGGCCTTCAGCGAGCACGCCGCTGCGCACCAGGTGGGTGGCGGCGACCATGTCCGGATGGAAATAGCGGTCGTCCTCCAGCGTCGGCACCTGCGCGCGCAGGCGCTGGCGGACTGCTTCCAGCGCGTTGCTGGAGCGCAGCGGGGCGTGGAAATCGCAGCCCTGCGCGGCGGCGAGCAGCTCGATGCCGATCACGTTGGCGGCGTTCTCGGCCATCGCCATCAGGCGGCGCGCACCGTGTGCGGCCATCGAGACGTGGTCTTCCTGGTTGGCCGAGGTCGGGATCGAGTCGACGCTGGCCGGATAGGCGCGCTGCTTGTTTTCCGAGACCAGCGCAGCGGCGGTGACCTGCGGAATCATGAAGCCGGAGTTGAGGCCGGGCTTCGGGGTGAGGAACGCCGGCAGGCCGGACAGTGCCGGGTCGACCAGCATCGCGGTACGGCGCTCGCTGATCGAGCCGATCTCGCACACGGCCATCGCCAGCATGTCCGCCGCGAAGGCGACCGGCTCGGCGTGGAAGTTGCCGCCGCTCAGCGCCTCGTTGGTATCGGTGAACACCAGCGGATTGTCGGAGACGCCGTTGGCTTCGATCGCCAGCGTGGTGGCCGCCTGGCGCATCACGTCGAACGCGGCGCCCATCACCTGCGGCTGGCAGCGCAGGCAATACGGATCCTGCACGCGCACGTCGTTGTCGCGGTGCGATTCGCGGATCGCCGAGCCCTGCATCAGGGTGCGCAGCGCGGCGGCGGTGGCGATCTGCCCGCGCTGGCCACGGATGCTGTGGATGCGCGGGTCGAACGGCGTGTCCGAGCCCTTGGCCGCTTCCACCGAGAGCGCGCCGGTGACCAGCGCCGCACGGAACACGGTGTCGATCGCGAACAGGCCGGCCAGTGCGTAGGCGGTGGAGTACTGGGTGCCGTTGAGCAGCGCCAGGCCTTCCTTCGCGCCGAGCACCAGCGGGGCCAGGCCGACCTTGGCCAACGCCTCGGCAGCCGGCAGGCGCTCGCCATCGACGAAGGCTTCGCCGACACCGATCATCACGCTCGCCAGGTGCGAGAGCGGGGCCAGGTCGCCCGAAGCGCCGACCGAGCCCTGGCACGGAATGACCGGAATGAAGTCGTGCTGCAGGAACGCTTCCAGCAGGGCCAGCGTCTGCGGGCGGATACCCGAGGCGCCCTGGGCCAGGCTGGCCAGCTTCAGCGCCATCATCAGGCGCACCACGGGGGCCGGCATCGGCTCGCCGACGCCGGCCGCATGCGAGAGCACGATATTGCGCTGCAGGGTTTCCAGATCCTCGCGCTCGATGCGCACGCTGGCCAGCTTGCCGAAGCCGGTGTTGATGCCATACACCGGCGCGCCCTTGGCGACGATGTCGGCCACCGTCTGCGCACTGCGCAGCACGGCCGCGGCCGAGGCCGGGTCCAGCCGCACCCGCGCGCCATCGTGGATGGCGCGCCATTGCGCCAGGGTCACGGCGCCGGGGTGCAGGGTCAGGGTAGTGCTCATGGAATCTCCAGACATCACAGGGTTCATGCGGGTTGGCCGCGCATCACGCGGGCGTGCAGGGGGTTGAAGCCCATGCGGTAGACAAGGTCGGCGGGGGCCTCGATGTCCCACAGGACGAGGTTGCAGTCCAGGCCGACCGCCAGCCGGCCGATCCGGTCCTGCCGGCCCAGTGCACGCGCCGCTTCGCGGGTGAACCCGGCGATGCATTCGTCCACGGTCATGCGGAACAGGGTGGCGGCCATGTTCATCGCCAGCAGCGGGCTGGTCAGCGGCGACGTGCCCGGGTTGGAATCGGTGGCCAGTGCCAGTGCCACCCCGGCCGCGCGCAGTGCGGGGATCGGGGGCAGGGTGGTGTCGCGGGTGAAGTAGAACGCGCCCGGCAGCAGCACCGCCACGGTGCCGGCGCTGCGCATCGCGGCGATGCCGTCGGCGTCGAGGTGTTCGATATGGTCGGCCGACAGGGCACCGTGGCGCGCCGCCAGGGCAGCACCGTGCTGGTTGCTGAGCTGCTCGGCGTGGATCTTGATCGCCAGTCCGTGCTGCTGCGCGGCGACGAAGACCTGCTCGGCCTGCGCGGCGCTGAAGGCGATGTTCTCGCAGAACACGTCCACCGCTTCGGCCAGTCCGGCGGCCGCAACGGCCGGAATCATGACGTTGCAGACCTCGTCGATGTACTCCTGCGCCTCGCGGCCCGGCGGAATCGCGTGCGCGCCGAGGAAGGTCGGCACGATCTCGACCGCGCGCCGGCGGCCCAGCTCGCGCGCGACCTGCAGCTGCTTGGTCTCATCGGCCAGGGTCAGCCCGTAACCGGATTTGATCTCGAGTGTGGTGATGCCTTCGGCCAGCATGGCGTCGAGCCGGGGCAGGCTGGCGGCGAGCAGGTCGGCCTCGCTGGCGGCGCGGGTGGCGCGCACGGTGGAGACGATGCCGCCGCCGGCGCGGGCGATGTCGGCATAGCTCACCCCTTGCAGGCGCTGCTCGAACTCGCCGGCACGGTTGCCGGCATAGACCAGATGGGTGTGGCAGTCGATCAGGCCGGGGCTGATCCAGCGCCCGGCGCAGTCGATGCGCTGGGCCGGCTGCAGATGATCGGCCGAGCCGGCCGCCCCGACATGCACGATGCGACCATCGGTGGCGGCGATGACGCCCTCCTCGATCACGCCCAGGCCCGGGCCGTCGACGGTGATCAGGTTGGCGTGGTACCAGAGGGTGTCACAGTGCATGGCAGCAACCACATCGGTGTATATGTCTATACAATATAGGCGCCTCTTCCGGGATGTCCAGTGATGCCAGCCAACCCCGCACCGATCCTTCATTTTCACGCTGCCCGCGCGCTGCTGCCACACGGCTGGGCGCGCGATGTACGCATCCTCAGCCAGGGCGGCGCGCTCATCGAGGTGACCGAAGGTGCGTCGGCCGAGCCGGGCGATACCGCGCTGGCGATCGCGCTGCCGGGCCTGGGCAACCTGCACAGCCACGCCTTCCAGCGCGGCATGGCCGGGCTGACCGAGATCGGCGGCAACAGCGGCGACAGCTTCTGGAGCTGGCGCGAGCTGATGTACCGCTTCCTGGCGCATCTGCAGCCCGAAGCCATGCAGGCGATCGCCGAGCAGGCCTATGTGGAAATGCTGGAATCCGGCTTCACCCGGGTCGGTGAGTTCCATTACCTGCACCACGGGCCGGATGGAGTGCCGTATGCCAACCGCGCCGAGATGGCCGAACGCATCGCCGCCGCTGCCCACTCAAGCGGCATCGGCCTGACCTTGTTGCCGGTGTTCTACGCGCATGCCGATTTCGGTGGCGCTGCGCCGAACCCGGCCCAGCGCCGTTTGATCCACGACGTCGACGGTTTTGCTGAACTGCTGCAGGGCTGCACGCGCGCGCTGCAGGGCCAGGACGATGCGGTGCTCGGTTTCGCCCCGCACAGCCTGCGCGCGGTGACCGGCGAGGAGCTGTCGGCGCTGCTGCCGCTCAACCAGGGGCCCGTCCACATCCACATCGCCGAACAGACCCGCGAGGTCGATGCCTGCGTGGCCTGGAGCGGCATGCGCCCGGTGCAGTGGCTGTACGAGCACGCCCCGGTGGATGCGCGCTGGTGCCTGGTCCATGCCACCCACATCACCGACGCGGAGATGCAGCAGATCGTGGCCAGCCGTGCGGTGGCCGGTCTGTGCCCGATCACCGAGGCGAACCTGGGCGACGGGCTGTTCCCGATGCAGGCCTTCGCGCGTGCCGGTGGCCGGTTCGGCGTGGGCTCGGACTCCAACGTGCTGATCGACGCGGCCGAAGAACTGCGCCTGCTCGAGTACGGCCAGCGCCTGCAGCTGCAAGGCCGCAACGTGCTGGCCCCGGGCGATGGTCAGTCCACCGGCCGCTGGCTGTACGAGCAGTCGTTGAACGGTGCTGCGCAGGCCCTGGGCGTGAGCACCGGGCTGCAGGCCGGCGCGCCGGCCGACCTGGTCGAACTCGATCCGGACCACCCGGCGCTGATCGCCCGCGACGGCGATGCCTTGCTTGACAGCTGGGTGTTCGCCGCACGTAATGGCGCCGTGCGATCGGTGTGGCGCCAAGGGCGCCAGTTGGTCCGTGACGGTCGCCACCCGCAACGCGAGACGGTGGCCGCACGGTTCGCCGCGGCACTTCGACCGTTGTTGGGGGTCTGATCCGACCCTCCCATGCAGGAATCCAGAGTGACGGGCAAGAAAGCAGCAACCCTCAATCAGCGCATCCGTGCTGATCTGGAAAGCCGCATCCTCAGTGGACAGTGGGAGCCTGGCTTCCGCATCCCCTACGAGCACGAGCTGATGGAGCAGTACGGCTGCTCGCGGATGACCGTGAACAAGGTGCTGACCGCGCTGGCTGAGAGCGGCATGATCGAGCGCCGCCGCCGTGCGGGCTCGTTCGTCGCGCGCCAGCCGCCCCACCTGGAACAGGTCGCGCTGGAAATCCCCGACATCGCGATGGCGGTGGAAGCGCGTGGCCATGTCTACGGGTACCAGCTGCTCGAGCGTGCCTACCGGCGCCCGCGTGAGCAGGTGGCCGAGGAAACCACATTGGCCGGCGGCGAGAAGCTGCTGGCGATCCGCTGCCTGCATCTGGCCGATGGCCGGCCGCTGGCGCTGGAGCACCGCCTGATCAGCCCGGTCGGCGTGCCGGAGGTGCTGGCGGTGGACTTCGAGACGACGGCGCCGGGCAGCTGGCTGCTGCAGAACGTCTCGTGGACGCGCGCCCAGCACCGGATCAGCGCCTGGGGCGCCGATGACGCGGCAGCGACGCTGCTGCAGGTCAAACCCGGCACGGCGTGCCTGGTCATCGACCGCCTCACCTGGCGCGGCGAGCAGCCGATCACCTGCGTGCGGCAGATGTTCCTGGGCGATGCCTACGATCTGGTCGCCCGGTTCTCGCCGGGCGCGCGCTGAGCCTTACAGCGTCGTGCACTGCCGCCAGCGGACCGGCTCATCCACGCCGGGGCGCGGGTTGAGCTGGATGCGCACGGTGCGCAGCGCCGGATAGCGGACCACTTCCTCGCAGATCAGCGGCCAGATCGTGTCGATCTCGCCGGTGCGGTTGATCGCCAGCGTCTGCCGGGTCAGCCAGATGCCGCTGGCCACGCCGGGGCGGGTCGCGACTTTACGTGACAGTTCCTGCTGATAGCGGTCCAGCGTGGCGTCGTCCGGGTTGGCGTCCATTGCTGGCGCGGCGTTATCGGCGGCGCGGTCTTCAGTGGCCCCAGGCGCTGGCGGGGCTGTCGTCGCCGCCGCGGTGGGCTGGGCGACGCCCGGTGCGGGGGCTGTGGCTGCCCACTCCTTTTCCAGCCCGGCGGTCAGCGAGCCCAGCCCGACCAGCAGGCCCAGCGTCACCGCCCCCAGCGCTGCGATCGAGATACGGCGGATGGCCTCGCCGCGGGCACCGGCCTCGACCCGGGCTTCCATGTCGCCCGGCAGGTAAGGCTTCAGCAGCGGCCACAGCAACGGGCCGTCGAGCACCTCGACCCCCTGCTTTTCAGCGGCGATGCGCCCGTCGCGTTCTACCTTGCCCTCGGTGATCAGGATCCCGCCACGGGCACCGGCCAGGCGCGCGGCGGCGCCCAGCTCGTTCACCGCCGCCGTGCCGATCCGGTAGGCGCGGCCGTGCTTGCACGACAGCAGCCAGCGTTGCGGGCCATCGTGCATCAGGAAATCGCTGCGCGGTTCGCGGCTGTCGGCGGCCTCGTCGGGCACGTCCTGCAGGCCCCGCTGCTCGTGCATCGCACGCCGCACGATCAGGGAAAACTCGCGCCAGTGCATGCCGGCCAGGGCATTCAGGCCGAGCTGGGTCTCCTTGCGCTTCCGTTTGATCAGCCAGAAGTAGGCCGTGGCCACGAACCAGACGATGAGGGCCAACAGCAGGGCCAGGATCCAGGAGAGCATGCAGGGGGATATGAACAGGGAAGTGCGACAGACAGTTTATATGCGCCTTTGGACGTCTGCGGCGCGTCGTTTCCGCGGCGTTTCGCATCCGGCGATCACGTCAGTGACGGCCGTCTCACTTTACGCCGACCCGCCCACCGGCCGCCCACAAAAAACCCGCCAATCCAGAGCCGTGAGGGGAGGGAACAAACGGCGGTGGAAGCGATTGGCGGGTCGGTTTCGATTGTCAACAAAGTTCTGCTGCTTTGCAACAATCCAGGGATCAGGCGTCGGAGGTGGGCGACTGGTGGGTGCCCGGGGACGGTGCGCCGGACGGCGAGGCATTGCGGGCCTCGGCCCGGTTGACCCGGGTGTTCAGCGCATCGATGCGGGCATTGAGCGCGGCGACATCCTCGGCGGTCGGGATGTGCAGGCGTTTGAGCACGCCCTGGACCCGGTCATCGAAGGCCTTCTCGACCTTGTCCCAGGTGCCGCTGGCCTTCTCGCGGGCCTCGCCGAGGTGCTCCTCGACATTGTCGCGCCAGCGCGGCGCATCGCCGGTCTGCTCGCGGTTGCGGGCCTCGATGTTCTCGCCTTCCTTGACCAGGTTGTCGAAGACGCGGCTGCCTTCGGCCTGCGCACGCCCGAAGGCGCCCAGGCCCGCCAGCCAGATCTGCTGGGCCGAATCGGTCAGCTTGCGCGAGAAGCGCTCCGCCTGATCCTGCAGCGAGGGCTTCTCGCCGGGGATGCGATCGTCGAAGTCGTTGGGTGAATTCATGGGGCGATCCCTTGGGTGGACACCCCTGGATCGTATGCATCGCCGGCTTCAAGCGATGTGATGGCCGGCGCCTGTGCGACGCCGGGCCGGGCGTCGGTTCAGCCGAGCTTTTCCTTGAGCACGCGCTGGATCTCGCTCTCCACCATGCCCTTCATCGCCGACAGCAGGAAGCCGAGCTTGGCGGTGACCTGCACCTGGCCGGGCTGCAGGGCGATCTCGCCGTCCACGCCGGAGCCGCTGAAGTTCAGCACGTCGCCGACCCAGTTCGATTGCAGGCCGAAACGCTCGGACAATTTAGCGGCGACGTCTTCGATGGCCTGGCGCGCATTTTCAGCGGGCAGGGAATGGGGATGACGGATATCAATGCTGGACATGCGGACTCCTGGCGGACAACAGCGCGGATTTGGGCGTGCATTGTGCGCATCCTCAGGCACAACTCCAAGGTCTGCGTCACACTTCTTCTTCCCTGACATTCAACCTGCTAGGCTGCGCCGCGTGCAGAACCTGCTAGTTCACTTCACTCAACGCCAACACCCCGATCAGCCGCTGCGGCCCGGGGTGCAGCGCATCGTGCGTCATGCTTCGGGCACCGTCCGGCTTGGCGATGACACCCCCGGCACCCTGCTGCTGGCCCAGTTCTGCCTGGACGACCGTGGCCTGTGGCTGCAGGTGGCCAACGGCATCCGTGGCATCCACGTCAACGGCCGCCCCGTGCGCCGGATGGCGCTGCTGCGCGCCGGCGACGCCGTCTACGCCGATGGCGTGGAGATGGTGGTGCAGGGCGATTGCGAGGCGCTGGTCCATGCGCCGCCGCGCAGCGACGATGGCGGCGACGACCAGCGCCTGCTGCGCGGGGTCGGCGGCCAGCACCACGGGCGCAGTTTCACCCTCGACCGCCCGCGCGTGATCGGGCGCGGGCCCGAGGCGGACATCGTCATCGACGACCCGGCCTTCGCCGAGCAGCACGCGCGCCTGGAACAGCACGGCGAGCGCCTGCTGCTGCGCGACCTGGGCGCAGGCGAGTCCACGCGGGTCAACGGCGTCACGGTTCGCCATTGCTGGCTGCAGCCCGGCGACCAGCTGGTCTTCGATGCCCAGCACCGCTTCGTGCTCGAAGTGCCGCACGACGGCCGCAAGCGCATCGTGATCGAGGAAGAGGACGATGGCTTCGAAGCACGCCAGCGCCCGGAACCGGTCGCTGCGCCCAAGCGCGTGAGTCGCTGGCCGTGGCTGCTGGCCAGTGCACTGCTGCTGGCGGCCGCGATCAGTGGTCTGCTCTGGTTCGGGGCGCGGTAAACGTCATCGCATCCGCGCTGACGCCCCGTGATTTGCTACGCAAACCACGGGCCCCCGCGTGACATTGCTTCCAGACCCCGCCGCGGCGCCCCCTGACTCAGGGGGCTCGCCTCCAGACATATGGCGGTGGCTCTGGCAGACAGCCGGGCCCTGGATAGATTCGTTTGCAACCAAATTCGCCTTGTCCTGCAAGGCCTAAAGGCTGGTGCGCTGCGGCATACTAGGGGTCTTGCCCCATAGGTGTGACATGACGCGCGCGTTCAATTTCAGTGCCGGCCCTGCAACCCTGCCGGAATCGGTCCTGCGCCAGGCGCAGGAAGAGATGTTGGAGTGGAACGGCGCGGGCGCCTCCATTGTCGAAATGAGCCATCGCGGCCCGGAGTTCATGGCCGTCGCCGCCCAGGCCGAGGCCGATCTGCGCCGCCTGATCGGCATCCCGGACGACTACGCGGTGCTGTTCCTGGCCGGTGGCGCGACCACCCAGCAGGCCCTGCTCGCGCTCAACTTCGCCCAGCCCGGCCAGACCGTGGATTACGTGCTCACCGGGCACTGGGGCAAGACCGCGATCAAGCAGGTCAGCCCCTATGTCACGGTTAATGTCGCCGCGAGCAGCGAGGCCAACGGCTTCCACGACATCCCGGCGCGCGCCGGCTGGCAGCTCTCCGATGACGCGGCCTACGTGCACATCACCGCCAACGAAACCATCCACGGGGTCGAGTTCCGTGATACCCCGGACGTGGGTGACGTGCCGCTGTTCGCCGATTTCAGCTCCTCGATCGCCAGCGAGCCGCTGGATGTCAGCAGATACGGCCTGATCTACGCCGGCGCGCAGAAGAACCTCGGCCCGGTCGGCGTGTCGGTGGTGATCGTGCGCCGCGACCTGCTCGAGCGCACTGGCCAGCCGCGTGCGGACATCTTCGATTACCGCTCGCACGTTGCCCGCGACTCCATGCTCAACACGCCGCCGACCTGGAACTGGTACCTGGCCGGGCTGGTGTTCCAGTGGATGCTGGCCGAAGGTGGCGTGGAAGAATTCGCCCGCCGCAACGCGGTCAAGTCGGGCCTGATCTACGAGGCGATCGACCAGTCCGGCGGCTTCTACCGCAATGAAGTCGTCCCGGCCGCACGCTCGCGCATGAACATCCCGTTCTTCCTGCCCGACGAGGCGCTCAACGCGCGTTTCGTCAGTGAATCCAAAGCCGCCGGCCTGCTGGCGCTGAAGGGTCACAAGGCGGTCGGCGGCATCCGTGCTTCGCTGTACAACGCCATGCCGGTGGAGGGCGCGCAGGCGCTGGCCGCCTTCATGCGCGATTTCCAGCAGCGCAACGGCTGACGCATTCGTTTTCCCCGGGGCGCTCGCCGCCCCACTGCACCGGAACCCCCAGATGGCCACCAAACCCGCCAAGCCCAAGGCCGCCACGCCGGCGCCGACCCCGCCCAAGGCTGCTGCCCCCGCGAAGAAGGCCAAGGCCACCAAGCGCGATGCTGCGCCGGCCGTTGCCGCGCCCGTGCTGTCGGACGTGCGCGCCAAGATCGACCATATCGACCGCAGCATCCAGGCGCTGATCGCCGAACGCGCCAACTTCGCCCACCAGGTCGGCAAGGCCAAGGGCAAGCTCGCCGCGGCCGTGGATTACTACCGCCCCGAGCGCGAAGCGCAGGTGCTGCGCATGGTGGTGGACCGCAACGAAGGCCCGCTCAGCGATGAAGTACTGGTCCACGTCTACCGGGAAATCATGTCCGCCTGCCTGGCCCAGCAGGAACCGCTGAAGATCGGTTACCTCGGTCCGGAAGGTACTTTCAGCCAGCAGGCGGTGCTCAAGCATTTCGGCCGCTCCGCGCTGGGCCTGCCGTTGGCCAGCATCGAAGAGGTCTTCCAGGAAGTGGAAGCGGGCAACGCCGATTTCGGCGTGGTGCCGGTGGAAAACTCGGGGCAGGGCACGATCCAGATCACGCTGGACATGTTCCTGACCTCCAACCTGAAGATCTGCGGTGAAGTGGAGCTGCGCGTGCAGCAGTATCTGATGTCGCGCAGTGGCCGGCTGGAGGATGTCGAGCGCGTGTACGGTCACCCGCAGTCGTTCATGCAGACCTCTTCGTGGCTTCGCGCCAATCTGCCGAAGGCCGAGAAGATTCCGGTCTCCAGCAACGCCGAGGGCGCACGCCGCGCCCGCAACGCCGAAGATGCCGCCGCCATCGGTGGCGAGAGCGCCGGGCATGTGTACGGCCTGAAGAAGGTAGTGACCAAGCCGATCCAGAACGACGCGGACAACACCACGCGCTTCCTGGTCATCGGCCGCAACATCTTCCCGACCTCCGGCCACGACCGCACCTCGGTGCTGGTGTTCATCCACGACAAGCCCGGTGCGCTGTTCGATGTGCTCAGTCCGTTCGCGCGGCATGGCATCAGCATGAACCGGATCGAGTCGCGTCCGTCGCACAACGCCAAGTGGGAATATGGCTTCTTCATCGATCTGGCTGGCCATGTCGAGGACGAGGCGATGCAGGCGGCCCTGGCCGAACTGAAAGCCCACTCGGCACAGATCAAGATTCTCGGCTCCTATCCGGTCGCCGTGCCCTGATCCGAATGGCGCAGCCGCTTCGCGCGCTGCGCCCGGTCCGGCGCCCCTCCGGGCGCTGCGGCCCCTCCCGCACTCCGTTGCATCGCCGCCGCGGCGGCCCGCCCCACAGGATTTCCGATGACCGCTTCTCCGTACTGGATCGCCCACAAGGGCCAGCCCCTGCAGGGCAGCCTGACCATTCCCGGCGACAAGTCCGTCTCGCACCGCTCGGTGATGTTCGCCGCGCTGGCCGATGGCGTCTCGCGCATTGACGGTTTCCTGGAAGGCGAAGACACCCGCGCCACGGCGGCGATCTTCGCGCAGATGGGCGTGCGCATCGACACCCCGTCGCCCTCGCAGCGCGTCGTGCATGGCGTCGGCGTGGATGGACTGAAGGCGCCGAGCGCCCCGCTGGACTGCGGCAACGCCGGCACCGGCATGCGTCTGCTGGCGGGCCTGCTGGCTGCACAGTCCTTCGATTCGGTGATGGTCGGCGATGAGTCGCTGTCGCGCCGTCCGATGCGCCGCGTGACCGGACCGCTGGCCGAGATGGGCGCGAAGATCGACACCGAGGCCGACGGCACGCCGCCGCTGCGGGTGCACGGTGGCCAAGCGCTGCGCGGTATTGCATTCGCCTCCCCGGTGGCGAGCGCGCAGGTCAAATCCGCGGTGCTGCTGGCCGGTCTCTATGCCGACGGCGAAACCTCGGTCACTGAGCCGCACCCGACCCGCGATTACAGCGAGCGCATGCTGCGCGCGTTCGGCGTGGACATCGAGTTCTCGCCGGGCAAGGCCCGCCTGCGTGGCGGCCAGCGCCTGCGCCCGACCGATATCGTGGTGCCGGCCGATTTCTCCTCGGCGGCGTTCTTCCTGGTGGCCGCGAGCGTGATTCCAGGCTCCGCGCTGCGCCTGCGTGCGGTGGGCCTCAACCCGCGCCGCACCGGCCTGCTGGCCGCGCTGCGGCTGATGGGGGCCGATATCACCGAAGAGAACCATGCCGAGCAGGGTGGGGAAGCGGTGGCTGATCTGGTGGTGCGGCATGCGCCGCTGCACGGCGCCGAGATTCCCGAAGCGCTGGTGCCGGACATGATCGACGAGTTCCCGGCGTTGTTCGTGGCTGCTGCAGCCGCGCAGGGCAACACCGTGGTGCGCGGTGCGGCCGAACTGCGGGTCAAGGAGTCGGATCGTCTTGCCGCGATGGCGACCGGCCTGCGCACGCTGGGCGTGCAGGTGGACGAAACCGAGGACGGCGCGACCATCCACGGTGGCGGGGTGCTGGGCAGCGGCACCATCGAAAGCCACGGCGACCACCGCATCGCGATGGCCTTCGCGATTGCCGGCCAGCTCTGCAGCGGCGAAGTGCGGGTCAATGACATCGCCAACGTGGCGACGTCCTTCCCGGATTTCGATGGCCTGGCGACCGGTGCGGGTTTTGGGCTTCGCGCCGGCTGAGGTAGCGCCGGGTTCTGCCGGGCTGCTGCGTCCAGATGTCGGGTATGCGTGGTTGCCGGGCAGCGCCCGGCACTACCTTGACCTCGCGGACGCGGTGCTTCGCAGAACAAAAAAGGGAGGCCATTGGCCTCCCTTTTCGTTCCCGCCTCAGCGCATCAGGTCAGCGCTCGGTGCGGAAATCCACCGGCACGCGAACCACGCTGGCGACGGCGCGGCCGTTGTGCATCGCCGGCTCGAACTTCCAGTCGCGCACGGTGGTCAGCACCGCGCGATCCAGGTCGCGGTCACGCGTGCCGCTGCGCTGAACGATGTTGGCTTCGGTCACCTGGCCGCGGGTATCCACGTTGAGGCTGGCCACCACGCTGCCCTCCACGCCGCTGCGCAGGGCAGTACGCGGATAGGCCGGCTTCACGTTGCTTGCCAGCGGACGGGCCTCGCGGTTGCGCACGGCCGGCGTCGCCTTGCGCTGATCGGCGGCCGGTGCGGCCTGGCGTGCCGCCGGGGAGGGCGTCGTCGCGACGGGCGCGGTGTCGCTGGCCGGCAACATGCGCTGGCCCACCGGTGCATCGTTGGTATCGCCGGGGGTGGCATAGCGCAGCCACACCAGCGCGGCGGCGAACATCGCCACGATCAACGCGACCCACAACCAGGGCGACGTGCGGCGGTTATGGGGCTCATCGATCACGTCGCGCTGATGCTGCGGCGAGCGGGGCATGTCCGGGGCATGGGTAACACTCATGGCTGACTCCTGGTGTCGATGTGACACCTGCAGTCTTGCCCGTACCCGGTTGCGGATGTGTCAGCGCACCGTCAACGCGATGACTGCATTCCCATCGAGGTTCAGTTTGCTGAGCCGTTGCAAAATCGCCGCGTGACGCGGCGATGCATCACTGCGGCGTGAAGTCGAAGGGCACTTCCAGGCTGCCAGGCACTGGTACGCCGTTGTTCTGCGCCGGCTGGAAGCGCCACCGGCGCACCGCGTCGGAGGCCGCGCGGTCAAGATCGCGTGAACCGCTGCGCTGGATCAACGTGACTGCCGAGGGATAACCCGTCGCATCCACATCCACGCGTACCACCACGGTGCCGCGATCACCGCGGCGCAATGCAGCGGGCGGATAGCTCGGTGGCGGCGACTGGTCGGCGATCGGCTGCGGACGATCGCTCGGTGCCATCGCGTTCGGGGCTGCCGGTGCGGTGGGTGCAGCGGGGGCGACCGGCGGCGGGGGCGGCGCGGTCTCCACCAGCTGCGGCTTTTCCTCGTTGACCGGCGGGGCCTTGGCGTCGGGCATGTCGCTGGAGCCGGCGGCAGCGGCCAACGGCTCGGGCAGCGGCACCACCTCGGCCACCTGGGCGGGGGTCTGCGCGGCCGGGTCGGCCTTGTAGAAGTCGTTGTTGCGGCTGCTCAGCCATACCACCAGGAACAGCAGCAGGCCTGCGCCGAATGCGATCGCGGCGATCAGGAGGCTGCGGCGGGGCAGCTGGAAGGTGATGTTCTTGCCAGAAGTCGAGCGGGAAGCAGACATGGGGCATACCGTATGGATCACCGCGATTCTGCCACGCCCGGGATGAACCGGCGGCAGAAAAACGCATAACAGGCGATAATCCCCCTCCGTACCCGTCGACCCCTCTGCCGCCATGCTCGATCCAGCCCTGCTCCGCCAACAGCCCGCCGACCTTGCCGAACGCCTGCGCTCCTCGCGCGGTTTCGAGCTGGATGTCTCCGGGCTGGAGTCGCTGGAGGCCGATCGCAAGCGCATCCAGGTGCGTACCCAGGAGCTGCAGAGCCTGCGCAACAGCCGTTCCAAGGCCATCGGCCAGGCCAAGGCCAAGGGCGAGGACGTCTCGGCGATCATGGCCGAAGTGGCCGCGTTCGCCGATGAGCTGAAGGCCTCGGAAGTGGCCCTGGATGCGCTGCGCGAGAAGATCGAAGCGATCGCGCTGGGCATCCCGAACCTGCCGGCCGAGGATGTACCGGCCGGGCAGGATGAATCGGACAATGTCGAACAGAAGCGCTGGGGCACCCCGCGTGCGTTCGATTTCCCGGTGCTGGATCACGTCGAGCTCGGCGCCCGCAACCGCTGGCTGGATGGCGAGACCGCGGCCAAGCTGTCCGGCTCGCGCTTCACCGTGCTGCGCGGCCCGATCGCGCGCCTGCACCGCGCGCTGGCGCAGTTCATGCTCGATCTGCACACCGGCGAGCACGGCTATGAAGAAACCAACGTGCCCGCCCTGGTCAATGCCGAGTCACTGCGTGGCACCAGCCAGCTGCCGAAGTTCGAGGACGACCTGTTCAAGACCGCCGTGGGCGAATCCACGCGCTACCTGATCCCGACTTCGGAAGTGCCGCTGACCAACATCGTGCGCGATGAGATCATCGACGCCGAGCAGCTGCCGCTGCGCATGACCGCCCATTCGCTCTGCTTCCGTGCCGAAGCCGGCAGCGGTGGCCGCGACGTGCGCGGCATGATCCGCCAGCACCAGTTCGAGAAGGTGGAACTGGTCGCCGCGTGCGCCCCGGCGCAGAGCGATGAAGAGCACCAGCGCATGACCCGCTGTGCGGAAGTCGTGCTGGAAAAGCTTGGCCTGCCGTACCGCAAGGTGCTGCTGTGCACCGGCGACATGGGCTTCTCGGCCATCAAGACCTATGACCTGGAAGTGTGGCTGCCCTCGCAGGACACCTACCGCGAGATCTCGTCGTGCTCCAACTGCGGTGATTTCCAGGCCCGTCGCATGCAGGCCCGCTGGCGCAACCCGGAGACCAGCAAGCCCGAGCTGCTGCATACGCTCAACGGCTCCGGCGTGGCGGTCGGCCGCGCGATGATCGCGGTGATGGAGAACTACCAGAACGCCGACGGCAGCATCACCGTGCCGGACGTGTTGAAGCCCTACATGGGCGGGCTGGACGTCATCGGCTGATCCAGCGCCGTGACGCATGGAAAAAAACCCGCCGAAAGGCGGGTTTTTTGTTGGTGCCCCGGTAGAGCCACCCCATGGGTGGCTGCAGGTGATGCATGACCGGTACGGCAGCCACCCATGGGGTGGCTCTACCCGTCCGTCATCGGCGTCAGCACGCCCAGCGGCACCCAGCCAGACGACGTGCCGCCGACCACCTCGCACCACACCCAGCTGTTGAGCACGCGCTCACCTCGCACGTGCTGGCCCACGTCGACATCCAGCTCGCGCGCACAGTAGGCCTCGGCCGCCATCGCATCGCCCTGCGCGTTCCTGCCGATCACCTGCGCCGGTACCCAGCCTGCGGCCTGGCCCGGTGTCTCGCACAGATACCAGTTGTCCCAGCCTTCGGGCCCCTGATAGCGCTCGCCGACCTGCAGCGCGTCGCCTGGCTGCAGGGTGATCGGGTGGGGGAACTCGCTGCGGTGGGTCTGGACGACGCGGTAATCCATGCGGAATCAGCTGTGTGCAAAGGGCCCCCAGCTTAGCGGCCATTCCCGCGACGCTGCAGCGTTGATTGCGTCATCGGTGCGGCTTCCAGAAAGGAAGAGAGGCAGATCAGAAAGCGCCTTGATGAAATGTAGGAGAAGTTGACGGCCGAGTGGGCGGAAGTCGGCGTAGAGGGCCGCAGAGAGGGCAGGCACAGGGCTTCGCGGATTGAGCATCCGGTGGCGGCTCGCACGGCCCGCACGTAGCGGTGTGATCGACGCCCATTTCCTGCGGCACACAGCGAACAGGCTGGGCACCGACCTCTACTTCCACAGGACGCCCGGTGAACACAGCGGCTGCACCCCTCCCATCCTCCAATCCCGCCGGCATCGCTGCATGGCTGATGCTGGGCATCGCCTGGCTGTGCTTCCTGATCCCGTTCCCGGGGCTCGGGCTCTTCCTCGGCTGGCCGCTCAATCTGGTGGCCTTCATCCTGGCCGTCGTGGCGATGGCCAAGGGCGGCGCCGGCAAAGGCATCGCCCAGCTCCTGCTGTCCCTCGTCGCCTCCCCGGTGGTCTACCTCGTGGGCGTCGTGGTGTTCGCCGGCACCGTCAGCGCGATCAGCCAGCCGGCCCTCGATGCCAAGGCTCCCGCGGACAAGGGCAGCCAGCAGGACATGGCCATCGCGCCCGTCGCGCCTGTCGACATCACGGCGCGCCAGCTCTATCGGGACTACGAGGCCAATGAGGTCGCCGCCGACGTCCTCTACAAAGGCAAGCGGCTGCTGATCACCGGCGAAGTAGCCACGATCCAGACCGACCTGATGGATGAACCGCAGGTGCTGCTGAAGGCCGGAAGCGTCGAGCAGGTGATGATCTCCGGGCTCTCAAGGGAGGCGGCCGGCGCGCTCGGCAAAGGCGAGGCTGTGACTGTGGCCTGCACGGGCAACGGCATGATCCTCGGATCGCCGGTGACGCGGGACTGCGAACTCCAGTAAAGGCGGAGCCGCGTCCAAAAAAAAGATGGCCCCAGGAGGGGCCATCTCTGCCACACCCACACCGTCACGACGAGGGGGAGGGAACGGTGTGGGTCGCGCGTGGCTCAGGCTGCGGCGAGTTCTTCCGGCTGCGGCAGCGCCGCCAGGGCCTGGGCAATCGCATCGGTGCGGTGCTGCGGCGAGTAGGCGATGCCCTCGGCCCGTACGAACTCGACGTTGTCGATGCCGAAGAAGGCGAAGACCTGGCGCAGGTACGGATCCTGGAAATCGGTCGGGGCGCCGGTGTGCAGGCCGCCGCGGCTGCTGGCCACGATCACGCGCTTGCCGCCGGCCAGGCCCACCGGGCCGTTCTCGGTGTACTTGAAGGTGCGCCCGGCCACGGCCAGGCGGTCAATCCACGCCTTGAGGGTGGAGGCGACGCTGAAGTTGTACATTGGGGAGCCGATGACAACCACGTCGGCCGCCAGGAACTGCTCCAGCACCTGCTCGGCGTCGGCCACTTCGGCCGGGTCGGACTGGGCCAGGGACGAGCTGCGCAGGTGCGGGACCGGCTGGGCGTCGAGGTCGCGGTAGCTCACCTCCAGGCCCGGGACCTGGTCGCGCCACTGCTGGACCACGGCGGCGGAGAGCTGGCGGGAGACCGAGTTTTCGCCAAGCACGCTGGCGTCGATGTGAAGGAGCTTCATGGCAATCACCTGATTCTGGGGGAGGGGCGGTAGACGCCGCCGACGGAGAACAGGCTAGGTTGTTGCTTGATTGGAATAAAGGTGGTTGAATACCACGTATTGTTCTATATCTGGAACTTCGGTATGCAAGACCTCAACGACCTCTACTACTTCGCCATGGTGGTGGATCATGGTGGCTTCGCCGCAGCAGAACGCGCGCTCGGCATCCCAAAATCCCGCCTGAGCCGCCGTATCAGCCAGCTGGAAACCGACCTGGGCGTCCGCCTGCTGCAGCGCTCCACGCGCCGCTTCGCGGTGACCGACGTCGGCACCAGCGTGCATCGCCACGCGCAGACCATGCTCGCCGAGGCCCAGGCCGCGCGTGAGGTGGTCGACCGCCTCAGCGCCGAGCCACGTGGCCTCGTCCGTGCCAGCGTGCCGGTCTCGCTCGCGCAGATGCAGCTGCCCAAGCTGCTGCCGATCTTCCTGGCGCAGTATCCCAAGGTGCGGCTGCAGCTGAACATCAGCAACCGCCGCGTGGACATCATCAACGAAGGCTACGACGTCGCCCTGCGCGTGCGCTCGCGTCTGGATGACGATGGCAGCCTGGTGATGCGCAGCTTCGGCCAGGTGCAGGAACTGCTGGTGGCCAGCCCCAAATACCTCGATCGCGCCGGCCGCCCGAAGGATCCGGACGAGCTGACCAACCACGTCACCCTGAGCATCAGCGAAGACGAAGCCCGCCAGCGCTGGGAACTTCACGGCCCGGAAGGCGCGGTACGCCGCGTGGACCTGCAGCCGCGCGTAGCCGGTTTCGATTTCCCGCTGCTGCAGAGCATGGTCAAGGACGGCTTCGGCATCACCATGCTGCCGGAAACCGTCTGTGCCGACGCGGTGCGCAACGGCGAACTGGAAGTGGTGCTGCCGGACTGGTCGCTGCCGCAGGGCATCTGCCATGCCGTCTTCGCCTCCCGCCGCGGCCTGCTGCCGGCGGTGCGCGTGTTCATCGACTTCCTGGCCGAGCACCTGCCGCCGCAACTGGAGGCCTCGCGCCTGGATTGCGGTGGCGCGTGCGAGCGGGCCAAGGAGAAGATCAAGGCCAGTGCCTTGGGTGCCTTGGCGGTGGATGCGGGCTGAGCCCGACCGCTGGCGGGTGGGCAAATCCCACCTGAAATGCGAGAATGCGACCCCCGGCCAATGCCGGGGAGCCATGCCGGACGGGGCGCTGCCCCGACCGGTTGCCTGGGTTGCAATGACCTGGGTACGCGGGGCGCGGAAGCGCTGCCGATACGGAGAGATGGCCGAGCGGTTTAAGGCACCGGTCTTGAAAACCGGCGAAGGGTCATTCCTTCCGTGGGTTCGAATCCCACTCTCTCCGCCATTCAAGCGTAAGTTTTTGATTTAGAAAGGTTTACTTAAAGATTTTTCAGGTCTAAACCAGCGCACAAATCGGGACGCGTTCCCCGACGCGCTTCCCTCATCATTTCGTCCGATCCGCGTCAGGGCACTGGTCCTTCCGCCAACGCCTTGCCGTCGAACTGCAGGTCATCAAGCACGTCTTTCAGAAAGAACTGATTAGCGTGCGACTGCGGGTGCTGATACTCGCCTCAGGCTACGCTCAGTCCTTCGACGTGTTGAGGGATCGACGTGTGGATAGGACTAGCAAGAGGGACATGGATGTACTGGTTAAACGCCTGAGCCAGGGTAAATTGCTTAGGAGCTGCCCTTCAATCGAACGCAGACCTCGGACGGAGCGATCAGCGAATGCTGGCAGATCGATAGCGATGAGGATCTGCGTCTGTTTCGTAAGGACCAGACGTGGGCCAATGCCGCTGAAGGCGCCGCCGTCAGCGCAGGAGAATGCGAGCGGTCCTTGGTCAATCCTCTGAGTGAGGCTAGCCTGCCGAGCCTTCACATGCCTTGCGCGGATGGCATGCAGCGAAGCCCGATAGCGCTATACCGTCAGGAAAACTTGCTGTCTAGATACTGAAACAGTGTCCGGGCAGCGTTGATAACGAGCATGGCCTCATCTTTGTCCAACAAAGCGTCATTGGCGTGAGCCAAGCTGCCGTGGTTGCGAGCCGGATTGAGGCAGTCCATGACATTGCTCAATGACCTCAGAACATTGTTCATTGTGTCCGAATGGCTTCCTAAGTCGCGCAGGCTCGGGTGCTCTGTTCGTAGAAGCTTGAATAAGTTGGTGATTGTCGCGCCTGGTGATGTTTCAAGGCTTTGCGCATGACAAACAGCCTTCAGGTAGGCATGAAGCGCTGTATGGACGCGATCAACCGCGTGGGTTGGGCCCCCGCTTTGGATCAGCGTATTGGCGTCGGCAAGCGCGCGCCTCAATACATCGCTAGTGATGGCTGGGCTGCTCGCTTGCACTGAGAGCCCATTTGCGCATCGCTTGGCCAGCTCTAAGAGCTTTTGATACGCCTGTGGCGTCCGGAAGTGCTCCCCACCTTGCGGATACTTTTTGGCAATGCCTCGAAGAATGGCCGCTTGTTGGTGTCCTTCAACGCCACTCAGGATGGCCAGAAATCGTTCGCGCGTGGTCTTACCGCCGAAGGCATCGAGATCTAAGTCCAAGTCGCAGATAGCTGAATAGAATTCGCGATGGGTGCGATAGGAGAAGTCCCCCAAGTAGCCACCCTCCACACCAACGTATTGGTGGACCACCCAGTGGATCTCACTGCTTCGCAACTCGCCCACAGACCACCCCTCAATCGGCTGGAACACGCGTCACTTTGAGAGCATTATAGGCAGACGCTTTGGGGCAGTGAAGGGGCCGTTCGACGCCCTGACGAGCCCCGTAACAGGGGAAAGTCAATGGATCAGACGACGCTGGCACAGGCAGAAGAGGTTTCCTCTTCGCTCCGGGGGGCTGGTGGCCTCATAGACAAGATCGAAAAGGCCCGTTTGGAGCTTTTGGATCTGTCGACGCGCAATCGACTCCTTCACACGCCCAGAGGCGGGCGCGCGAAGACCATCGAAGTTGTCCATGAGCTGGCCAAGGCGATGTATCAGACCTTGGTCGTCGACGGTAAGCGCTTCACCTTCGTGGCGGGCAAAGGTGAAGCGAAGCAAGGTGACTCACTGCCTGAGTTTGATGACGATGATGAAGCCGTTCTGCTGGATGAGGCTCCGGAAGACCCTGAGCTGATCGCACAGCCTGATTTCGAGCTCGATGAAAACGGGCGTGTTAAGGCGCACTGGGACGCGCATCTGACCACCCGTTTAACCCCCACAGGACTCCAAAAGCGCCTTTTGGATCTCTACTCCGATTCCCGCACGCTCCAAGAAGAGCAGGGCGTGAATGTTCTTTACTTGGCGGTCGGCTACTTGCGCTGGCGCGCTGCTTCCACTCCGCAAACTGACCGCTTCGCACCGTTGGTGCTGATCCCCGTTCAATTGGAACGCAGCACGGCGGGCGAGAAGTTCCACCTGAAATGGACCGGCGACGACATCCAAGCGAACTTATCGTTGCAGCTCTTTTTGCAGCGCGAGTTTGGGCTTCGCTTGCCGGGCATTGAGGAGTTCGAAACGCTCGACATCGATGCCTATCTGGTAGCAGTAGAAGCCATGCTAGAAGGGAAAGACACGTGGGGAGTGCTTCGTGATGATGCCATCCTCGGGCTTTTTTCTTTCGCCAAGTTCATGATGTATCGAGACCTAGACCCCCAAGGATGGGTGGGGCTTGGCGGGATGGAGGCCATCCCGACACTTCGCGGCGTCGTTCAGGACGGCTTCCCAGGTGCGAGCCTAACGGATGAGGCAAGCAATCTGGATCTCATCATCCCGCCCGAAAAGATGCGTCATGTCGTTGACTGCGATTCGTCGCAAGCATTGGTGGTGCACGATGTGCTCCAAGGCAACAACATCTTGGTGCAGGGACCGCCTGGAACGGGTAAGTCTCAGACCATCGCGAACATAATCTCAGGCGCTGTGGCTGAGGGAAAGCGCGTGCTTTTCGTGGCCGAAAAGATGGCCGCGCTTGAGGTTGTTAAGCGCCGTTTGGACCATGTCGGTGTGGGCGTGGCGTGTTTGGAGCTTCACAGCAACAAGGCCAACAAGCGTTCTCTTTTGGAAGAGCTTCGGCAGACGCTGAGCCTCGGTGATCCGAAGCGAACCAGCACGGCGCCCATCATCGAGCAGCTCACCGAACGACGTGACACGCTCAACGCTCATGTTGCGCGGCTCCACGAAGGTCACCAGCCGTCTGGATTGACGCCCTACCAAGTCTTCGGGCACATGGTGCGCCTGCGTCGTTTGGGCTACACCACCCACAGCCTGCCTCTCGAAGCACCGACCTCTTGGGCGTCCCATCAAAAAGATGAGCGGGAATCGCTTCTGCGCGAACTCATAGAGCGAATTGAAGAGATTGGCGTTCCAGATGAGCATGCTTGGAGTGGTGTTCAGAACGACGGACTCTTGCCGACTGAACGCGACCGGTTGCTCATTTCGGTCGCTGGATTGAGCGAGCGATTGAACGACTGGGAGGCGTCGACCACCGAGCTTCACAGCGCGCTGGATCTTGCCCCTCCGGCTCGATTTGATGAAGCCAACCTTGCCGTTCAGCGCGGCAAGGCGCTGCTCGAAGCGCCAAAACTTGGCTCCGATGCGCTTCAGAGCAAGGTCTGGGATGAGCCTGGTCGCGCTTCGACAGTCATCGATGCGCTGGAAAAGGCTCAGAAGGCCAGAACGGCGGTCGAGGCCAAGATCCGGGTGGAGGCGTTGGCGCAAGACTGGGGCGCTACCATGGCCGCTTTGAGCGCTTTGCCAAGCAGCTTCGTTTTGGGGAAAGAGCTTGCAATTCTGGGTGCTGCGCACAGAGCCTTGGTGCGGCTTCTGCCTGACCTCACTCGGTTGACGCAGCTTCTGGCTGAGAGGGCGCCACTTACGCTCGATCTCGCTCTTCGACTGGTTGCCATTGCTGAGCGTGCGACGAGCATCCCTGAACTCGACCGCGATGCCCTAGTAGCTCACATTTGGGACCGGGGCGTTGATGCAGTCGAAGAGATAGTGGTCGCGGTTGAAACCGTCCAGCAGGCGAAATCAAATCTCTCTCCGGTCTTCCGGGATGCAGCTTGGAGCAAAGACAGCGCTGAACTTGAAACGGCGCGTGGGCAGCTGGCCATGCGTGGCACGAGCTTTTTCCGGTTCCTGAGTGGAGATTGGCGTCGTGCCAACCAGACAGTCCGGACGTTGCTTTCTAACCCTAAGCTCCCGGCTATGGACATACTGGGGTCGCTCGATGTGCTTCTAGATGGCAAGGCAGCACAGCGCAAGGTTGCGGAGCACGATGCCCAAGGACAAGAGGCGTTTGGCTCGAACTGGCAGCGCGAGCGCTCAAACCCCTCGTTCCTGAGAGGCGTTGTGGCCTGGATGCGCACGCTTCGACCCTTGGGAAGCGGCGTGCGCGAGCGCTTGGCTGACATCGGTGACCGGGTGCTGGCAACTGAGATCGCCAAGCGTGTTAAGCCATCTTTGGAGGAACTCAGTCGCAATCTTTCGCCCGTGCACGAAGCGCTGCTTTCAGCTGAGCGCAATCCTTGGGACGAGGAGACCGTCTTAAAGCGTGTTGCGCTCTCTGATCTCACGGCTAAATCCGCGCTGTGGCTGGCGGCATCTGAGCAGGCAGCATTCTTGCTCGGGGCAGAAGAGCTGCCGGTTGATCATGCGCTTGCCGTGATTGAGGAGATCCAGCAGACGCAAGTAGCGCATGCTGCTTATGAGGCCGTGGCGGATGGGGGCTCTGCGTTCGGCCCGTTCTGGCTGTCGCTTGAAAGTAAGCCAAGCGAGCTTCGTCAAATCGTGTCTTGGATTGAGGAAAATTCAGAGCTTCGCCCATTGGCAGCACGCATCAGTGAGCCTCAACTATTGTTGGACCAGGCCGAGCGCGCGTCGTCAGCTGCTGGGCTCCTGGCAGGGGAGGTCATGGACCTTCTGGTTGGCTTGCAGTTTGAAGGCAATTCTGAGATTACGCGTGATCCAAGCCAAGCAGTTTTGGCGACTCTTAAAGCACAGCTTGCAAGCTGGCAAGCCGACCCGGAAGGGCTTCGGAGTTGGGTTGCATATTTGGCCATTGCTAAGGAGGCCAACCGTAAGGGGCTTGGCGCCTTGGTGAACACTCTTGCCAAAGGTGAACTTGCGGTTTCCGACGCCTTGGGCGTGTTTGATCTTTCCTACTATGAGGCCGTGCTCCAAGCGCTGGTGCAGCGTGATCGAGCACTGGCGGGCTTCGACGGGCTGCGTCAATCGCAAGTGGTTGCGAGCTTCGCAAGCCTTGACGAGGAGCGCATGCGACTGGCCCGCTATGAAGTGGTGAAGGCACACCACAGCAAGATCCCGCGTCAAGGCGGAGCGACCGGTCCGACAGCTATTCTCATTGGCGAGATGGCCAGGAAAAAGGGTCATCTGCCGATCCGGCAACTCATGCAACGATGTGCCCCCGCGATCCAAGCGCTTAAGCCCGTCTTCATGATGAGTCCTTTGTCCGTGGCGCAGTTCCTGCCGGCAGGGGCGCTGGACTTCGACATGCTGGTCATTGACGAAGCGAGCCAGGTCCAGCCCATCGATGCGCTGGGTGCGATTGCGCGTTGTAAGCAGTTGGTGATCGTGGGTGACGAGCGACAGTTGCCGCCAACGCGCTTCTTCTCCAAGGCGCTTGGCGATGGGGGTGATAGAGAAGACGATGAGAGTGGCGCGCAGGCGTCAGATGTTGAAAGCATCTTGGGACTTTGCCGTGCGCGAGGCTTGCCCGAGCGCATGCTTCGTTGGCACTACCGGAGCCGCCATCAGTCCCTGATCGCTGTTTCAAATCAGCAGTTCTATGAAGGCAAGCTATTCATCGTCCCCAGTCCCTATACCAGCGAAGCTGGTGTGGGCTTGCGGTTGCATCATTTGCCCGAAGCGATCTACGACCGGGGCAACACACGCACCAATCCCAAAGAGGCCAAGGCTGTGGCGCTGGCTGTGCTGGCGCATGCGCAGAACACCCCTCAACTCACACTGGGTGTTGCGACCTTCTCCACAGCACAGCGCCGCGCCATTCTCGACGAGCTGGAACTGCTGCGCCGGCAGCATCCAGAAACAGAAGGGTTCTTCGCCGATCATCCAGCGGAACCGTTCTTCGTCAAGAGCCTCGAAAACATCCAGGGCGACGAGCGCGATGTCATCTTCATCTCGGTGGGCTATGGCCGTGATGCACAGCGCCACATGACGATGAATTTCGGTCCCGTTAGCAGCGACGGCGGCGAGCGCCGCTTGAATGTGCTCATCAGCCGCGCCAAGTCGCGCTGCGAAATATTTACCTCGATCACCGATGAGGACATCGACACTGATCGAGCCAAGGGCAAGGGAACCTTTGCCTTAAAACTCTTTTTGAACTACGCCAGGACTGGTCGGCTGACGCTCACCACGGAGAAGCGCGACGTCAAGCAAAGCGTGTTCGAGCAAGAGGTCGCCCAAGCTCTTCGCGCGCGGGGCTATGATCTTCACACCGATGTGGGCTTGGCCGGCTTTTTCGTTGACATTGCCGTGGCCAGTCCAGACGAGCCTGGGCGCTACATCTTGGGGATCGAGTGCGACGGGCAGTCTTATCGAGACGCAAGAAGTGCGCGTGATCGGGATCGCCTGCGCGAGAGTGTGCTGCGTGACAAGGGGTGGCAGGTCTACCGTGTTTGGAGTTCAGATTGGTTCCACCGCCCTGAGGCGGAGCTTGAGAAGCTTGTTGCGGCCATTGAACGCGCGAAGTCCGAGCCAGGCACCTTAGAGTCCAGTCTCAAGTCTTCGCATCGCGCGGTGCCCGTTGAGATTCTGACTGTTGATCGCGGTGAAGTGGCTGAGATGGGGCTCATCGAGACGCAAAGTCTGCCCGAGACTGAGTCTTACATCGAAGCGTCCTTTGCCGTGCCAAGCAATCAGTTCGAATTGCATCTTATTCCAACGGGGCAACTCGCGGCCATCGTGCGCCAGATCGTCGAGGTGGAAAGCCCCATTCATCGCAGCGAGGTCGTTACGCGCGCTCGGACGCTTTGGGGTTTGCAGCGTGCTGGCTCGCGCATCCAACAAGCGGTTGAAGAGGCGATTGCGGCGGCAGTGTCAGTTGGTGGGGTGCAGATCGTCGAAAAGGAATATTTGGTCAGTCCGGGGAAAGAGGTGCGCGTGCGGGACCGCTCGATGGTCGAGTCATTGACACTGCGCCGCCCAGAGTTCTTGCCTCCATCCGAAATCGATTCGGCTCTGATCAAGGTCGTGCAGGACAACCTGGGCGCGAAGGCTGAGGAGTTGGTGACGATGGTCTCGCGGCAGCTCGGATACAAGAGTACGAGCCCACAACTTCGCCGGGTCATTCTTGATCGCTGTGAGGCCTTGGTGGGGGCAGGGCGATTGGCGTCAAAGGGAGATCTTTTGGTGGCGCCCTGATCTGCTGAGGTCTTCACGCTAACCGCTGATCTTATGCGACTCCAAACTAACCAGACACACGCCAGGACGCAAAGCGGTTTGTGTTTTTCGTGCATAGCAGTGGCTCAGGGGGCATTACTCCGAATCCCACTCTCTCCGCCAATGACGATCGCAGTCGCGACGTCCCCTTTGACTACGGCGCGGCTTGGGCCCTCACAATGAGCAGCTTCAGCTGTCTGCATCTCGTAGCACCGCCTCAGGCGAAACCATGGTGCCCGACTGACGTCTGTGTGCCTGAAGCAGGATCAGCTGCAGCAGCGCCCGACCTCGGTCTGCGGATGCCCACGCTCAGGTCGGGCCAAGCACCGACGGCGCAGCGGCGATGAGCCGCGAAGAGCAAGGCGATTGTTCGAAGGCTGGGCTGGCGGCGTTCCTACGGAGAGACCAAGCCGCGCCCCCGCCGAGTCGCGCCAGGAGAGTGCCCCATGACGCGCTTATACGCCCGACTGAAAGCAGCCTGCGACGCGTAGCCAAGACGCTCTGCCACCACCTCGATGGAGAGGCCTTGGTGGCTCAGCCATTGACTGGCCAATTGCATGCGCAGCTCGGTCACGTAGCGCAGCGGCGCGGTTCCAATCACGGTCTGGAACCGGTCTGCAAAGACAGACCGTGAGATGTTGGATTCCGCAGCCAGTGCTTCGACGGTCCAGTCACGCCCAGGGTCTCTGTGCAGGGCAAGCAACGACAGCGATAGACGAGGGTCGCGCATCGCAACGACCAGGCCTGATGCGCCGTCGCAACCGCGCTCGACCCAGTCACGAACGATCATCGCGGCGACTGCATCCGCCAGCCGGGCGAGTATGCCTGCATAGCCAATGCGTCCGGAGCACACCTCGCGCTTCATCGCGTCGACCATCGGCAACAGCCCGGTGAACGGAGTGGCGTTTCCATCGGCCAACATCACCGCCGGCATCACCTTGCTCAACCCCTGCATGCCACCCAGATCGAATACCATGCGTCCGTGGAAAAGCACAGCGCTTGGCACGGCATGTGTGCTGGGGCATGTGTCTATCCCGCTCACCGCGTCGCCCAGTGGGGCGGCGTCTATCGTTTCCAGACACTGGACGGGATGGTCCTCGCCCGACAGCAACGCGTGGCCGTCTCCGCGGGGAAGCAGCACGACATCACCGGCGGAGAGAAGGTGTTGGCTGCCGTCCGCGCCACGAAGAATCGCATTGCCCACTGCCAGATAATGGAAGTAGGCATGCCCTGGCTTCGGCGGAAATCCAAGCCCAAAGGTCGGCCCGGTCTGGATGCGTCGGTATTGAACGCCATGCAGCCGCATCCCGGTCAACAGCTCGCTGATCAGGTCGGAGGACTGGGACGGGTGTGGAGCGTGGCTCACTGAGGCGGCCCGGGGTTTCGATCAAAAATACAGGTTGGACAATCATAGATCATCCTGACCTGGCTCCCTAGACTCTCGGCTGCACGAATGCACTGGGATCTGTGATGAGCAATAACGTAGTGGATGCCGCGAACGCGTCTGATTCTGTGGACAGGGGTAGGGGGGAGCCGTCTTCATCGGCATGGGTGGCCGTGTTTTCGCTGGCCATGGGTGTCTTTGGGCTGCTCACGGCGGAATACCTGCCTGCCAGCCTGTTGACGCCGATGGCGGCGGACCTTGGAGTATCGGAGGCGCTGGCCGGTCAAGCAGTCACGGTCACTGCTGTTGTGGCCCTGTTCGCCGGCCTGCTTGTGCCCCGGCTGACCCGTTCGATGGACAGGCGCCTGGTGCTGTTGGGTTTCACGGGTCTGATGATCCTCTCCAACGCCTTGGTAGCGTTGTCGTCCAGCATGGGCGTCCTGCTGGTAATGCGCGTCCTGCTGGGCATCGCGCTGGGCGGTTTCTGGAGCATGGCGGCGGCCGTGGCCATGCGGTTGGTGCGGCCCCACCGCGTGCCTCGCGCGCTTTCCATCATCTTCAGCGGGATTGCAGTCGGCACGGTGGTGTCGGTTCCGTTGGGGAGCTACCTCGGCGGGCTGCTGGGCTGGCGCAGCGCCTTCTGGGCGGCGACGGCGGTGGGTGGACTCACGTTCGCGTTCCAGTGGTTCACGCTGCCCCGAATGGCCCCGCGCAGGGCGGCACTCCCGGAGTCGGTGGTGGGGCTCCTGCGACGGCCAGGCGTTGCGGTCGGAATGCTGGGCTGCGTTCTGGCGCACACCGGTCAGTACTCGCTCTTCACTTACATCCGCCCCACGCTGGAGAGTCTGGGGCAGATGAGCGCTGATGGCCTGGCGCTGATTCTGCTCGGATTTGGCGTGGCGAACTTTGTCGGCACACTCCTGGCCGGCTGGCTTATGGAGCGCAGTCTGAAAGTCACGTTGGTGATCATGCCTGCCCTGGTGGGTGCAGCGGCGCTCGGCATGGTCCTGTTGCCGGTGGGCGTTGGCGGGCTGTCGATCCTGGTCGCGCTGTGGGGTCTGGCATTCGGTGGCGTGCCGGTTGCCTGGTCGAGCTGGGTCGCGCGTGCGGTGCCTGACCAGGCCGAGAGTGCCGGCGGGATGGTGGTCGCTGCCGTGCAGTCCTCCATCGCGGCGGGCGCCGCCTTGGGCGGTCTGGTGTTCGGGCTGGGGGGCATCGTTGCCGTTCTCACCGTGGCAGCGGCGGTGATGCTCCTCGCCAGCCTGCTCATCGCGTTCCGGGTCAGGGTGAGCCCGCCGACGTTCTCGGCAGGTCCGGCGTTGCATATCTAGTCGGCCGCACCAGGAATGCACATCGGGAGTGAACGTCTGTCGATGTAGTCGGCGTCCTGTCTCCGCTTCCGCTAAAGTGCTCGGCCCTGTTTTAACTGGCGCTCGCTCCCGGGCGTGCACTTGAAGGACGTTGTTGTTGATGGTGGTGAAAGGTCTGGTGGTGTTGCTTTTGGTTTTTGCGTCGGTTCCTGGTGTGGCAGCAGAGCTGGTCGGCCGCGCGACGGTCACGGACGGGGACACTCTCACCGTGGCGAAGCAGCGCATCCGCCTGTGGGGCATCGACGCTCCGGAAAGCGCGCAGCAATGCACCGCCCAAGATGGGCGCAGTTGGCCCTGTGGGCGTCGGTCAGCCGCCGCGCTGGACGGCTATCTGCTGGAAAAAACCGTTCGTTGCCAGCCCAAGGACACCGACCGCTACGGCCGGGTGGTGGCGGAGTGCTTTGTTCAAGGGACGTCGGTCAATCGGTGGATGGTGCGCTCCGGTTGGGCGGTCGCGTACCGCCAGTACGCCACGGCATTCATCGCAGACGAAGCCGACGCGCGCCGGCACCAGCGGAACCTCTGGCAGGGGCCGTTTCAGATGCCAGCTGACTACCGTCGCAGCAAGCATGAGCAGACGGCACGACAAGCCCCGGTGGCCGCGCAGCCGGCGCCGGGCGGATGCCGCATCAAGGGCAACATCTCCCGGCAGGGCAAGAAGATCTACCACGTGCCCGGCCAGCGGGACTACGCGCACACGCGCATCGACTTGAGCCGCGGCGAGCGCATGTTCTGCAGCCCTTCGGATGCACTGCGGGCAGGGTGGCAGCCGGCGAAGCGCTGAGCTTCTCAGACCCTCCCATGCAGGCGGCGGCGCAGCGCACCGGCTGCCGTCGCGATGGCCGTCGCAGGCGCCGCCAGTACCAGTGCATACACCAGTCCGGCCAGCAACAACGGGCCAACGCCCGACATCACGGCCACCACCGGCACCTGCAGCATCATGAGCATCAGTCCCCATAGCCACGCCCGCCGGGGAAAACAGGCGCCCAGAACTGCTGCGATGCCCAATGCGATGGGATAGACGACGGTCCAGAACGCAGGCGCGTCCCAAGGCTCACCGTCCGGTGTCCGCCAGGCCACCAGTACCCAGAACACCACGCCGACCTTCAGCGTGACAGCGCCTGCTGCTAGAAGGTTTCCCGTCATCCGCATCGTTGCTCTCCTGGGCGAACATCCAGCATGCCATTGTTCAACGGGGGAGCGCGTCTACTTCATTGCCTCCAGCGGCACCAGCGACGCCCACACCAGCAGCAGTGCCAGCCACAGCCAGCGCCAGCGACCCATGCCGTACCACGCTGCGCGCCAGGGGCCGGGCAGTTTGTCCTGACTCATGTCTGCCGCCTTTTAGCTGCTGATCGCAGCGAATCCACTGTGCGAAGTCCGTAGAGATACACGCCGGTGAAGCACAGCCCTGTCACCAGCGTGCCGGCCAGCAACCACAGCAGCCGGATGGGCCACCCACCGAAGCTGCCGAAGTGCAGGGGATCGGCCATTTCGGCGATGCGCTGATGGACCCCCAGCGTACGGCCGTCATGCAGGCCGATCACGTGCCCGGTGCGCAGGTCCACGGCAATGTTGTTCGCCCGCTCCCGCACCAGCCAGGCGTCGGCCTCGCCCATGAACAGGATGCTGCCGCCATCGCGTGCGGGGATGGCGCCAAGGATCCGAAGGCTGGGCCATTGCTGGCGGACGGTCCGAACGGCAGCGTCGACGGCGACCGGGTCTACGGCGGCAACGCGGTCATCGCCCTTGGCCAATTGCATGGTCGGTGCGGCCGGTGCATCGCCGCCGAGGGATTCGATCAGATACCACGCCCCGGTCAACCCGATCAGCAGCAGAAACCAGAGTGACCACACCCCGGCCAACCGATGCACATCCCCCCACAGGCGGCGCGGTCGCGAGGCGTCAGGCCGTTTGAAGAAACCGCGCCACCACTTCTTGTAGATGTACAGGCTGCTCAACAGCGACAACAGCAACGGGATGGACAGCGCCGCCACCAGTGGCACGCCCCAGGCCACCGGCAGCATCAGGTGGCGATGGGTGTTGCGCAGCAGCCGTTGCGTATTGAACCAGCCCGTGTCGCCGGTCACCTGCGCGGTGTAAGGATTGATCCAGACAAAGCGTCGCTTGCCATCGGGTCGGCGCATCTGCGCACGCGCCGCGAACAGGCGCGTGTGGCCGGCGGAGATGCCTTCCAGCTCCCAGTCCGGATGCGCCGTCTGCGCGGCCTGGATGACCGCCCCCCAGCCGGCTTGTTCACCACCATCGGCGACGCGGATGGGGGAATGCAGCAGCCAGTCGATCTCCTGCGAGAATACCGCCAGCGTGCCGGTGAGGCAGACAAAGCCCATGAACAGGCAGAGTTTCAGGCCGAGCCAGCTGTGCAGGTCGAACCACAGCCGCCGTCCGCTTCCACTGCGCGCAGGATGGTTGGGGGGCGTTGGCGCAGGCGGGCGCATGGGCAGGCTCAGAAGGAGTACGCAGCTTGCACGTAGACGCGGCGTGGCTCACCCGGGAAGTGGCCGGTGCGCTCGGTGAAGCCACTGGCGGCATAGACCTTGTCGAACAGGTTCTTGACGTTGGCCTGGAACTGCCACTGCTGCCACTGCGTCTTCCAGCTCATGTCGAACACGGTGTACGGCTTTACCCGTTGGCCATCCAGGCTGACGCGCTCATCCACGTAATCGGCGCCGAAGCCGATGGCGGAATGGATCGCCGGCAGGTCGTAGCGCGTCCACAGGCCGAGCTTGTTCTGCGGCGCATTGGCGAAGCGGTCACCGGAGGCATTGGTGATGCCGTTGCTGCCGGCATCCTTCACCCGCGCATCGTTGTAGGCGTAGGTCAGGTTGAGCACCCAGCGTTCGGTGACATCGGCCAGCAGATCCAGCTCCATGCCGGTACTGCGCACCAGGCCCAGGGCGGCCAGTTGGTTGACGCCGTCCACGATCTCGCCGGTGGCCTGCACGATATTGCTGCGGTCGATCCGGTACGCGGCCAGGTTCAGGGTCACACGCTCGGCCAGCAGGGATTTCAAACCGACTTCCCATTGTCTGCTGCGCTCCGCATCGAACGGGCCGCCCGACTCTGCGCTCTGGTTGGCCGCGCTCTGGGGCATGAAGCCGCTGGCGATGTTGGCGTAGACATTGACGTCTTCCAGCACGGTATACGTGCTGCCCAGCCGCCAGCTGATGTCGTTGCCGTCCACGCGGGTGCCGGCAATGCGGTCATCGTCGTTGAACCCATCCCAGCGCAGTCCGGCCAGCACATGCCAGCGCGGGGTCAGCGTCAGTTCGTCCTGCAGGTAGCCGCCATAGCGCTTGCTACGCGTGCTCGTGCTGCGCCAGGGCAGGGTGGCCAGGTTGTAGTCGCGCCACGAACTTGCGCCATATGCCGGGTTGAACAGGTCGATGCCTGGCACCGGGCCGGCACCCCGCGCCAGGTCCGCGCTGTTGGCCGTCTGCGCGGTGAAGTCGGCATCCTGCTGGTACACATCGGCGCCGAACAGCACCTTGTGCTCGATGTTGCCGGTGCTGACGCGCCACACCGCGTTGCCATTGGCGGTGAATGCATCGTTGTCGCGGATCTGGTTGCGCAGCTGGCGTGTCATCCATTCGGGCACGCCGTCGCGGTTGCGGTCGATCAGGCCCATCGGCTCGTGGTAGATCTGGTGTTCGTTGTTCTCGAACCAGCGTGCACCCACATCCACATCGAGGTTGCTGCTGGGCGAGAAGCGATACTGCGCCAACGCGACCTTGGCCCGCATGTCGAGAAAGTCGGTGGCTTCGTTGTGGTTCCAGCGACGGTCGGTCAGAAAACTGCCGTTGTCGTCCACCGGCACGCCACGCAGGCGGTTGCCGCCCAGGTTCTGGGTGATGTCGGTGAACTGCAGGGTCAACTCGCCGGTATCGCCCACGTCGAAGGCGACCGACGCATCACCGATCACGCTTTCGCTGTCCGCGTTCCAGCGCACGCCCTGTTCGGTGTCGCCGTACAGCCCGGCGCGGTAGCGCACGCTGCCAGCGGTGTTCATCGGCCCGGTGGCCTCGATCGACGCAGCCCGGAAATCGCTGTTGCCGGCCTGCAGTTCGATGCGGCGCTCGGGGGTGGCTTTGGGCTTGCGCGTCACGTAGTTGATGACGCCTCCTGCATCGCCGCCGCCATACAGGGCACCGGCCGGCCCCTTCAGGACTTCCACGCGCTCGATGTTGAACAGCTGCGGCACCGAGAAGCCGGCATAGGGGTCGCCGCGCAGGCCGTCATACAGGACGTTTTCCTGCCGGAAGCCGCGCAGGGTCACGCCGGCATAGCTGAAAAAACTGATGCCGCTGATGCTGCGGTACAGGTCAGTGATCTGGCGGGCCGCCTGGTCTTCAATCAGCTCACGCGGCACCACCTGGATGGACTGCGGCACCAGCGCCAACGGCGTGTCCGTACGCGTGCCCACCGTGGCGTCGTCCACCCGGTAAAGCGTCTGGGCGCGCCCGAGCACCTGCACGGCGTCCAGCTGGCGCACATCGGGCGAGGAGGGCGAGGAGGGTGGAGCCGCATGGGCCGACGCGCAGGCCAGGGTCAGGGCCAGGCCCAGGGCAGAGAGACGAAGCGATGGGCAGGTCATCGGGCACGGGGGGTGTCAGGTGCGAATGAGAAATATTAACATGTGGGGCGAGTGAGTGACGGTTGCTCGGCACCACCGCTGATCCTACGGCAGCCTACTTGACCTGCTTTCCGTACATCTCCGCCAGCATCGCCTTGTACGCGTCCAACGGCTGCAACCCAACCGCCCTCCGCCGTGCATCCAAGGTTGTCAGATCCTCGGTAGGCCGAAGCTCCATGACCCCGTGCCCGGCGTCCGCGAACTGCGTCCCGTAGCGCTGCGGCTTCCCCTGCGCCAGCAACACCCGATCGGTCAGCAGTGCCATGTCCGCAGGGTCGGCATCACCCGCCTCGCTGGCCTTCTGCATCAATGCCAACGCCTGCGCCTGGAACGCGGGGTCATGGTCGGCATGCTGCACGATCAGCCACGCCGCCTTGGCGCCATCGCGGCCGACGCGCGCCATGCCGGGCCAGCCCTTCTCGGCGATCACGGCTTTCAGCCAAGTTGCATTGGCTTCGCTCACCGGAGTGGTTTGCCGCCATGCATCGCCGCCGCCTGCCGCGATGGCGGCATGTTGCGCCGCCTGATCCTTCGCCTCGCGTGCGAGCAACGCCTGCCGCAGAGGCGCATCGCGCAACGCAGCGTGTTTCTTCTCTTCGGCCATCACCCGCTTCAGCACCGCCGGCCACGCGGGATCGCCACGCAGCGCATCCAGGCCGGGGCGTTCTTTCGTACGCAGATCGTCCAGCGGCAGGCGACCGCTGGCGAGCAGCGCATCGATGTACGCGAAAGCCGCTGCATGATCACCCGCAGCCGCCGTGCACTCGACCAGCAACAGTTCGCCACCCTCGGGGAACGGGATACCTTGCCGGTGCAGGTCACTCAAGGTGCTGCTGCACGCGGCATAGTCGTTGCTTCCATACTGGTCCAGCGCCGTGAAGAAGCTGGGCGGCTCAGCTGCGACGGTGGACGCTGCAAGGAGGGCGAAGGTGAGCGTCGCCGCGCGGGTCGCAGGGTAAGAGCGTATCGACCTTGAACGCATCGCAGTTCTTCCATGAAGGGCGTACAGGAAACGTAGCCGCTACCTGCCACGGAATTCAAGCCTTCGTACCGCCGCCTGGTTCACGCGCGCCGAAGCGATTTGATCCCGGCGTAGGGGGAAGCAGCATCAGCGGGAAGAACACGAACACGCCCAAGGGCACGAGGATGAGAAGCGCCAGCCAACCGGATTCGTCGATATCGTGAAGCCGCCGGATCGTGACGGCGATCAGGGGGATCACGAGCACAGGGGCCAGCAGGGCCGCCAGCACCATGCCCGTGATGACGCATCCGGCACTGTACGGCCACATCATCAGGGCGTAGCAACCGCCAAGCGCGCCGAAGGCAAGCAGCGAGAACGCCCAGAACTCCCTGCGGCTGGCGCGCCCGGAGAACGTGCTGTAGCGCCTTAGGGGGAGCAGCGCCAGTGAGATGCCGCGGGTCACGCCCGGCCGGCGGAGGGGTGTGGTGGAAAAGGTCGATGTCATGCGGGCCTTACCCAGATAGCCTGTCGAAGATCCGGCGTGGCCACGGAGCGTGGCCGTCGCGCGCCCGGAAACGCGTCGTGCAGCACGTCATGCGCCGCATGGTCGAATAGATAGCACAGGGCAATTCAGTGCCTGCTGAATCGCGCTGGCGAAGTGTGCGACCGCAACGTTGTTGGGCATCGGCGGCGACCGCTCCTGCCTGCCTCACAGGATGCAGCCGGTGGGCGGGCGCATGATGCCCTCAACCCAGCCCTGGAAGCGCTATGTCCACTCCCGCGCCCGAGAACGCAAAGTACGACGTGATCATCATCGGCGGCAGCTACGCCGGCATGTCCGCAGCGCTGCAGCTGGTCCGCGCCCGGCGCAAGGTGTTGATCATCAACGGGGGAAAACCGCGCAACCGGAATGCGCGCGTCGCCCATGGGTTCCTCGGCAGGGAAGGCCTGCCGCCGGCGGACATTGCCTCCCAGGCCCGCGACGAACTGCTGCGCTATCCCACCCTGACGTGGCTCACCGATACAGCGGTGTCGGCACAGGCGATCGATGACGGCGGGAGCTTCCAGGTCAGGGTCGAAGAGGGCCAGACCTTCGTGGCGGATCGCGTGATCCTGGCCCACGGGGTGACCGACGACCTGCCCGACATCGACGGCATCGGCGAACGCTGGGGCCGGAGCGTTTTTCATTGCCCGTACTGCCACGGCTACGAGGTGTTCGAAGGGCGCATCGGTGTGATTGGCTGCGCGAAGGATGGCGGCGCGGCCCAGGCCCTGTTGCTCTGCGACTGGGGTCGGATCACGCTGTTCTGCAGCGAGGCATCCGCCAGGATCGATGCGGAGCAGCATGCACGGCTGGAGGAGTGCGGCGTCGTGATCGAATCGGCGCGGGTGACGCGCGTGGAAGACACCGCCACGGTGGTGCTCGCCGATGGGCGGCGGGTGGAGGTGGATGCGCTCTTCATCTCGCCGCATTCGCGGCTGTCCACGGATCTCGCCGGGCAGCTGGGCTGCGAATTGAAGGATGGCGGCTGCATCACCACCGATTCGGCCAAACAGACCACGGTGCCGGGCGTGTTTGCCTGCGGCGATGCGGCCCGGATGGCGGGCAGCATCGCGTTGGCAGTGGGCGAGGGCGCGCTGGCGGGTGTGGCGGTGCACCACTCGCTGATGGGGCTGCTGGAGTGACGCAGTCTTAATGTAACCAATAGTGTTACATTAAGGTCCGCTGCAACCAAGGTGGTCCGGATGTCCTTCTCTGATCCCGATGCCGTCGCCCGGTACGCCGACAACCTCGTCCGCCAGGTACCCGGCGTCCACGCGCTGCACCAGATGACCCACCTCCTGTTGGCCGAACACGTGCCACCGCAGGGTCGCGTATTGGTCCTGGGGGCGGGCGGTGGCATGGAGCTGAAGGCATTCGCAGAAGCGAGTCCTGCCTGGCGCTTCACCGGCGTGGATCCCTCCGCCGAGATGCTAGGGCTGGCGAAGCGTGTCGTGGGCGTTGAGCTGTCTGCCCGCATGGACCTCATCGAAGGCTATATCGAGAGCGCGCCGGATACCGCGTTCGACGGCGCCACCTGCTTGCTGACGCTGCATTTCCTGTCAGCGGAAGAGCGTCTGAAGACGCTGTGCGCACTGCGGCGTCGACTCAAGCCAAGTGCACCGTTGATCATCGCGCACCACAGCGTGCCGAGCGAGCCGTTGGAGAAACACAGGTGGTTCCAGCGCTGGGCCGCGTTCGTAGCGGCGCGCGGTCTGGTGGGAGAGACGGCAGCTGCACGTGCCGACAGCATCGCCAACCGGCTGCCCACGTTGTCGCCGGAGCAGGAGGTCGCGATGCTGGAGGAGGCGGGATTCGAGCGGCCGGGTCTGTTCTATGCCGCGCTGTCATTCCGAGGTTGGGTGGCGTACGCCGGCGATGTACACGGCTAGCCTCCCACTGCTCTCTGCCCGGGTCGGGCCAGAGAGCGGTGGGGTCAAGACTCAGCGGCGAGCGTCATCCCGCGCCTTGCCCACGTCGCTTTGGACTTCGCCAACACCCTTCTGGATCTTGCCTTCCACTTCCTTCGTCTTGTCGCCGGTGACCTTGCCCACGACTTCCTTTACGGTGCCCTTGACCTGGTTCTTGGCGCCTTCAGTGCGATTCTTGTCCATGGTTGACTCCACGATTGATTAGAGAGGGCCCGTGTTGCTGGGCATCTCCACCCTGACGGGAAGGCGGTGGCGCGAAGGTGAAATACGCCGCGGGTGCGGAATCCGTTCAAGCGCCGGAAAGGTTGACGCTCACGCGCGCTGCACGTCATTCATCCGCATCGCGCTCGTCCCCTCCATCGTCTTCCCATTCCTGTGGCTCGGCGGTTCCTGCTGCGGCATCCGGATCGACAGGTTCCAGCAGCGTGTAATCGCCACGCGCGGGATCGCGGAAGGCACGGCTCACGGGATACGCCTCCAAGGCCGGCCTGGACGCTCGGGCACTCAACGCCGCGGGCATTTTGAAAGCACCGCTGAGCCAGTCAAGCGCCGTATCCGCATCGAGGAAGATCGGTCCATCCGGGGTCAATGGCGCCGGGATCGCGGTGTTGGGACCGGTCAACACGGTGAAGCTGTCCAGCTGCTGGCCGTCGTCGCCTTCCCAGTGCTCCCAGAGACCTGCCGCCAGCAGGGCCAGGCCATCGCTGCGCTGCACGAACAGCGGCCACGGCGGTCGGCGCTGCCGGTCCCATTTGTAATACCCGCTCAGGGGCAGCACGCACGGGCGCTGCGCCCACGCCTGCGCGTAGATGCGGCTGCGCGATGCGCGATCCAGGCGGGCGGTGACGGTCGTGTAGGGCGTGGCCGGTTCCTTGGACCAGCGCGGCACCAGGCCCCACACCATGTCGGCCACCGCGATCGAACAATCGTGGTCACGCGCGAGCACGGTCGCGATGCCGCCCTTGCCGATGTTGTAGTGGTCCGGCGCGGTCGCCAGCGCGCGTGCCAATGCGGCGGGAAGCCCGTCGGGCAGGGAGGCGGTATCCGCGATGGCTTGGGCGAATCGACGCATGCGTGGTGCAGTGTCCAGTGTGCTCAGTTGTCGGGATGCGGTTCCGCGAGCGCCGCGCGTCGTGCCTGGAACACCTCCGGCGTCTGTGGCTTGACGAACAACGCCACCAGCTCGGGGTACTCGGCCTTCACCGCCTTCTCGATCCGCGTGATGCACGCCTCGATCTGCGGCGTGGTGCGGTCATCTTCGAATTCCGCACTCAGCATCGCCACCACCTGGTCCGGGCCCATCTGCATCGTGGTCACGCCATTGGCGCGGCGCAGATCGGCATCGGAGCTGGCGACGGCGAGGATGCGCTTGGCCACGCTCGGGTGCGCCGGCTCACCCACCAGCAGGCCTTTGGTTTCGCGGGCGAGCAGGAAGGCGGTGACGGCCAGCACGCCGGCGATGCACAGCGAGGCCACGCCATCCAGGATCGGCATCTCCAGCAGCTGCGCGGCGAGCAGGCCGACCAGCGCGAAGCCCAGGCCGAGCAGGGCGGCACTGTCTTCCAGCAGCACGGTGAACGTGGAGGGATCCTTGCTGCGGCGGAAGGCTTCGAAGTAGCCCAGCGAACCCTTGGTGGCGCGGAACTCGCGCAGCGCGATCCACCACGAGGTGCCCTCGAACACGATCGAGACGCCGAGCACGATGTAGCTGATCAGATGGTTGGTGGCCGGCTCGGGATTGCGGATGTGCTGGATGCCTTCGTAGGCCGATACACCGGCGCCGGCCGCGAACACCAGCAGCGCCACGATGAAGCTCCAGAAGTACAGCTCGCGCCCGTAGCCGAAGGGATGCAGGGTGTCCGGCTTCTGCTCCGCCCGGTGCAGGCCATACAACAACAGGAGCTCGTTGATGGTGTCCACCAGGGAGTGGACGCCCTCGCTGAGCATGGCCGAACTGCCGGAGATGCCGGCGGCGACGAACTTGGCGATGGCGATGGCGAGGTTGCCGGCGAGGGCGGCATAGATGACGAGACGGGAGCCAGTCGGCTTGGCCATGGCGGTCGGCGGGAGCGGGGAGGGTGCGCGCATCATCGCGGACGGCGCGTCCCGGGCGCGTGCACGTCACTGCCTTGACGTGGTTTTGCCCCGTGTGGATTACATTGCTCTCCCCTCCCGGCTGGCCGACCGCTGCCCGCCGTTCCCCCGCTGCTGCAACGCCTTACGTTCAAGGTCCGGTGCCCCGATGATGTCTGTCCTTCCCTGGTCTGTCGTGCGGCTGCACGGCGTCTGTCGATCGGCTTCGCCGGAGCGCGGCGCGTGACGGCAACGGCAGCGCGGTTTCCCGGTGCCACCGGGCCGATGGCCGAACAGGTCCGCGCCCTGGAGTGGCAGGCGACGCCGGTAGGGCCGATCGAGACCTGGCCCGCCGCATTGCGCAATGCGATCAACCTGATTCTGGCCTCGCCCGAGAGCATGTACGTGGTCTGGGGCGATGACCTGACCTTCTTCTTCAACGATGCGTACAGCCCGATCCTGGGCCCGCGGCTGGACGGTGCGCTGGGGGCGCCGCTCCGGCAGTTGTGGGCCGATGCGTGGGATGCCGTGCGGGAACCGATCGAAGGCGCCTTCGCCGGGAGGTCCTCGCGCTACGAGAACCTCCCGGTGTCGATGAGCCGCCGCGGCGTGCCGGAAGAGACCTGGTGGACGTTCTCGTTCTCGCCGATCTTCCTCGACGATGGCAGCGTCGGTGGCGCCTTCTGCGTGACCAACGAGGTGACCAGCATCATCGTGGCGCAGCAGCGCCTGGCCAAGGAGAACGAGCGGCTCATTGCCCTGTTCGACAAGTCGCCGATGTTCATGGCCTTCCTCAGCGGGCCCGAGCACCGGGTGGAGCTGGCCAATCCGGGTTACGAACGCCTGGTCGGCAACCGCCATGTCCTTGGAAAATCCATTCGTGACGCGCTGCCGGAGATCGTCGATCAGGGCTTCATGCCCCTGTTGGACGAGGTCTACCGTACGGGCAAGCCCTACATCGGCAGCGAGGTGGTGTATGACGCGCCGTTTCCGTCCGACCCCACCTCGGCCAGGCGCATGCTGGATATCGTGTTCCAGCCGGTGGCCGGTGCCGATGGCAGCACCGCCGGCGTGTTCGTGCAGGGCCTGGACGTGACCTCCCACATCGAGCTGCAGCGCTCGATGCGGCGGGTGGAGGCGCGCAACCGGCAGATCATCGACAGTGCCAGCGACTACGCGATCGTCGCCTCCGACCTGTGCGGCAGGGTGACCCTCTGGAATGCCGGGGCCGAGCACATTTTCGGCTGGAGCGAGGCCGAGATGCTGGGCCAGGATGTCGAGGTGATCTATACCCCCGAGGACATCCAGGCCGAGCGGCTGCGGCACAACCGCGACGTTTCGATCGCCTCGGGCGGCGTCAGCGGCGAGCGCTGGCTGGTCCGCAAATCGGGCGAGCGCTTCTGGGCGAGCGGTGCCATGACCGTGCTGCGGGACGAGGACGGGACCGTGCAGGGCTTCGTCAAAGTGCTGGGCGACCGCACCGAGCAGCGCCGCGCCGGCGATGCGTTGGCGCATAGCGAGCGCCGCCTGGGTGCGCTGGTGAGCGCCTCGTCGCAGTCGCTCTATGCGGTCACCGTGGATTGGCGGGAGATGCGCCAGATCCTGGCGACCGGGCCGGTGGCGCACGACGAAGCCCTGCCCGTGGTGACCGACTGGCGGGAACGCTACGTACACCCGGATGATCTCGACCTGCTCGAGCAGGCGATCGCGCGTGCGACGGCGCAGCGGCAGCCGCTGGAACTGGAGCACCGCAGCCTGCTGGCCGATGGCAGCGTGCGCTGGGTGCAGATGCGTGCCGTGCCGCTGTTGGACGGTGCCGGTGAGATAACCGAGTGGTTCGGTACCGCGGCGGATGTCACCGAGCGACGCCAGGCCGAGGAGCAGTTGCGCGAGCTGACCCTGACCCTGGAGGAGCGCGTGCAGACCCGCAGTGCCGAGCTTCAGGTCGCCGAGGAGCGGCTGCGGCAGAGCCAGAAGATGGAGGCCGTGGGACAGTTGACCGGCGGCCTGGCGCACGACTTCAACAATCTGTTGACCGCCATCTCTGTCGGCCTGGAACTGCTGGAGCTGCGGATCGATCAGCGGCGCTACGACGATGTGGGCCGTTACCTGGAGATGGCGCAGTCCAGCGCGTCGCGCGCCACCGCGCTCACCCAGCGGCTGCTGGCGTTCTCCCGCCGGCAGACGCTCGCGCCCACGCCGGTGGTGGCCGACGCAATGGTGCGCGGGATGCTGGACATCATCTCCCGCACGCTGGGGCCCTCGATTGCGATTTCCACGCAGCTGGAGTCCGATCCCTGGGCGGTGCTGGTGGATGTGCCGCAGATGGAGAACGCGCTGCTCAACCTGTGCATCAACGCCCGCGATGCGATGCCGGATGGCGGCCCGCTGGTCATCAGCGCGGCGAACGTGACGCTGCACGGCGAGGAGGCGGCGCTGCTGGATACCCCCCCGGGCGATTACATCCGCCTCTCGGTCAAGGATGCCGGGAGCGGCATGGATGCGTCCGTGATCGAGAAGGTGTTCGAACCGTTCTTCACCACCAAGCCGATCGGGCAGGGGACCGGCCTGGGCCTGTCGATGATCTATGGCTTTACCCGGCAGTCCGGCGGTCAGGTGCGGATCGATTCCCAGGTCGGCCTCGGTACGACGGTGGAGCTGTATCTGCCGCGTTTCATCGGCGAGAGCGCCGGGGAAACGGCGGACGAGGCCGCACCGGAGCTGCCGGCGATCGTCACGCCCAGCGTGGGCACCATCCTGGTGGTCGAAGACGAGGAGGCGATCCGTGCCTTGCTGGTCGAGGTGCTCGGCGGCGCCGGCTATCGCGTGCTGCAGGCACCGGAAGGCGGCCAGGCCATCGACCTGTTGCGATCCGGGGAAACGGTCGATCTGCTCATCACCGATGTCGGATTGACCGGTGGGCTCAACGGCCGCCAGGTCGCCGACGCGGGACGCCAGGTGCGCCCTGCGTTGCCGGTGCTGTTCATTACCGGCTACGCGGCATCAGCTGCGGTGGGAGCAGGCCAGCTAGAGGAAGGCATGGAAGTGCTGACCAAGCCGTTCACCACGGCCGAACTGGAGCGACGCACCCGCGCGCTGCTGGCGAGCAGGAACAGGATCTGATGCAGCCGGCGGGGCTCCCGGCCGCGATCACAGCAGCGACCGCACCGAACTCACCAGTTGCTTGAGCGTGAACGGTTTGCGGAGCAGTTTGATGTCGTCGCCGAGGAAATCCGGACGGGCGCCAGCGGGCCCGGCGTAGCCGGTGACCAGCAGGATGGGCATGGCCGGGTGCAGCGTGGTGGCGATGGTGGCCAGGCCGCGGCCATCCATGCCGGGCAGGCCGACGTCCGATACCAGCAGATCGAAGGGGCCGTCGCGCTTGAGGCACCCCAGCGCGGTCTCGGCGTCGGCGACGTCGAGGACATCGAAGCCGTCGTCGCTGAGGATGTCCTTGGTCATCTCCCGGATCGGTGCGTCGTCTTCAACCAGCAGGACGCGGCATCGCGGGTGGGTACGGGCAGCACTCATTGCGGGCGGAGATCCTCGTGGCGTGCAGCCACCTGTGCGGAACTCCACCTTAGCGCCCGTGCGTGTTAGCCGGCCGTGCATCGCACGCCTGCCCGGCGTCATGACGGCCGGGAACTCCTGTCACGGCTCCCGTCTGGCCCGGGGGTCTCAGTTCAACCCGGCACCGTTGTGGGCGGCGCTTTCATCCTGCAGCGAGGTGCGGATGGAGCGCGCCAGATCGCTGCGGGTGAACGGTTTGGCCAGCAAGGCGATGCTGCGGCCGACCGTGCCGCTGGCGTCGATATCGCGCGGATACCCCGAGGTGAACAGCACCCGCAGGCCGGGCTTGCGGGCCAGCGCTTCCTTGGCCAGCGCCCACCCGGACATGCCCGGCATCACGATGTCGGAGAACAGCAGGTCCACGCGCACGTCGGTCCGGTCCAGCAAGCGCAGCGCGGACGGGCCGTCATGGGCTTCGAGCACGCGATAGCCCAGCTGGCGCAGGGTGTCCACGGTGTAGGCCCGGACATCGTCATTGTCCTCGGCGACCAGGACCGTCGTTTCCTCCTCGACCTCGAAGGCGTCCAGCGCCTGGGCGTCGCCCATACGGGTACTGGGCAGGGCGGCCGCAGAACGCGGGAACAGCAGCGTGATCGTGGTACCGGTGCCCTCGGCGGAATCCAGCAGGACGTGCCCGCCGGACTGCTTGGCGAAGCCGTACACCATGGACAGGCCCAGCCCGGTGCCGCGGCCGACCTCCTTGGTGGTGAAGAACGGCTCGAACACGCGCGCCATCACCTCCGGCGACATGCCCTGGCCGGTGTCGCGCACGCGGATCATCGCGTACTGGCCGGGGGGAACATCGGGATGCTGTTCCGCGTAATCCTTGTCCAGGTGGATGTTGTCGACCTCGATCGTCAGGCGACCGCCCTCGGGCATGGCATCGCGTGCGTTGACCGCGAGGTTGAGGATCGAGGCCTCGAGCTGGCTCGGATCGATCTCCACGCACCAGATATCCGGGCTGTGCAGCATGTCGATCTGCACCAGTTCGCCCAGCGACCGCTTGAGCATGTCCTGCATGCCGCGCATCTCTTCGTTCAGATCGACCGGCATGTTCTTCAGCGGCTGGCGGCGCGAGAACGCGAGCAGGCGCTGGGTGACGTTGGCCGCGCGCATGACGCCCTTCATGGCGTTGTCGAGCGCACGCGAAGAGTTGCCCGCCGCGTCGCCGAGCCGGTCGGTGAGCATCTTGGCGTACTCGATGTTGCCGGCGATCACGGTCAGGATGTTGTTGAAGTCATGCGCGATCCCACCGGTCAGCTGGCCCACCGCCTCGATCTTCTGGCTGTGCCGGAGTGCCTCTTCGGCCTGCCGGCGCGCGGTGGTTTCCACGGCTTCGGAGACGACCGCGGTGATCCGCGCCTGATGATCAAACAGGGGCCGGAACGAGAAGTCGAACGTGCGCTTGCCGGTCGGCAGGCGCAGCTCCAGCTCATGGCGGGAGGCGGTGCCGGCCGCGGCCTCGAGGATGGCGGTGCAGACCACGGCCGGCACACCGGGGGTGTCGGCAAACCACGCCGATTCGCAGTACAGGTTGCCGCGCACGTCCTGCTTGTCGGCCAGGATGGCCGCCAGCGAGGCGGAGTTGGTGTCGATGATGTAGCCATCCAGCGTCAGCAGGTTCTGGTGCTGGAAGCTGGATTCGAACAGGGCCTGCAGCCGGCTTTCGCTGCGGTGCAGGGCCGAGGTCCGCTCGTCCACCTGGCGCTCCAGCGATTCGTTGCTGGCCTTCAACAGGGCCTGCGCCTGCTTGAGCTCGCTGATGTCGCGTGCCATGGCGTAGTAACCCACCACCACCCCGTCGGGGCCCAGCTCGGGCACGCAGTCCACCTGCGCATGGCGGGGGGTACCGTTGCTGCGCAGCGACAGCATGTCGAAACTCACCTTCTCGCCAGCCAGCACGCGATCCAGGTGCTGCTGGATACCGTTGAAGGCGTCTTCGCCGATGACCTCGCGGGTATGCCGCCCGACCAGAGCGTCCGGGGTCAGCCCGTGCCATTCGAAGTAGGCATTGTTGGCAAAGCGGTAGCGGTGGTCGTGGCCGAAGTAGGCGATCAGCGCCGGCAGCGAATCGGTGATCAGCTTCAGCCGCTGGTGGCTGTCATGCAGCTCGGCCTCCACGCGCAGCAGCCGGCGACGCTCCTGCGCCTCCTGGATGGCACGGACGACGGCGTCGGGCAGCCGCTGCAGGCGCGACTTGACCACGTAATCGCGGGCGCCGCGCTTGAGTGCCTGCACCGCCAGCTCTTCGGTGAGCGTGCCGGAGACGAAGATGAAGGGCGTCTCGGGTGCGATCTCGCTGGCAAGCGTAAGGGCCGCGTCGCCGTCGAAGCCCGGCAGCACGTGGTCGGCCAGGATCACATCGAAGGAGGCCTTGCCCAAGGCGTCGAGCATGCCCTGGTGCGACCAGGTGCGCTCGGCCGTGAACGGCAGGCCGGCGCGCCGCAGCTGCGCGCTGATCAGCTCTGCATCGAGTGCGCTGTCTTCGACCATCAGGATGCTGATGGTCCCTGTTGTGGCAGCCTCAGCCATCGTGTCTGCTCTTCCCGCCGAACAGCGTGCCGTTCGGCGGCGGCTGGTTGGTGATGCCCCAGAACATGCCCAGCCCCTGAATCGCCTCCAGGAATTCCTTGAAATCCACCGGTTTGACCACGAAGGCGTTGACGCCCAGTTCGTAGCTGCGGATCAGGTCCTGCTCCTCCCGCGAGGAGGTCAGCATCACCACCGGGGTGCTGCTCAGGGCGCGGTCGGTGCGGATTTCCTTCAGCACTTCCAGGCCGTTGAGCTTGGGCAGCTTGAGGTCCAGCAGCACGACCACGGGCCCGCCGTGCATGGCCCCTTCGTAACGTCCCTGGCAGCGCAGATACTCCAGCGCTTCCACGCCGTCGCGCACATGGGTCACGTCGTTGAGCAGCTGGCAGCGCGCAAGCGCCGCCATCGTCAGTTCGGCGTCTTTCGGGTTGTCTTCTACGAGCAGGATCGGTCGCAGATCTCTCATAGGTGGTCTCCAGCAGTAAAGGGGATGGTGAAAAAGAAGGTCGCGCCGGCGCCAACCTGGCCCTGGGCCCAGGTGCGGCCGCCATGGCGGGTGATGATGCGGTGGACGTTGGCCAGGCCGATGCCGGTGCCTTCGTACTCATCGACGTGGTGCAGCCGCTGGAACACGCCGAACAGCTTGTCCACGTAGCGCATGTCGAAACCGCAGCCGTTGTCCTTCACGAAGAAGACATCCTCGGTGTCCGTGCGTTCGTGCCCGATTTCGATGCGGGGTTCGGGCGTGTCGCGGGTAAACTTGATCGCGTTGGCCAGCAGGTTCTGCCAGACCAGCCGCAGCATGCCGGGGTCGGCCAGCACCTTGGGCAGGGGTGCGATCTGCCAGTCGATGGCGCGGCCGGTGTATTCCATGTCGAGCTTGTGGCGCACGTCATCCACCAGGGCCGTCATCTCCATCGCGATCTGGCCCATGGTCGAGCGGCCCATCTGCGAAAAGCTGAGCAGGTCATCCACCAGCGTTCCTGCGGATTTTGCCGACTCCACGATGGTCTCGAGGAATCTCTTTTCTGAATCGTTCAATCTCTCGCCGGCCGAGGACCACAGCAGTTCCGAATAGCCCACGATGTGGCGGAACGGCGCGCGCAGGTCATGGCTGACCGAATACGAGAATGCTTCGAGCTCCTTGTTGCTGCGCAGCAGCTGCTCGTTCAACGCGGCCATTTCCTCGGCCTTGCGCAGCACGATGTCGACGATCGCGGCGCGCAGTTCCAGCGCGGCATCGCGGTCCACCTCGTTCCAGGGCAGCGACTGCTCGCGCACGGTCTGCTTCCAGCCCTCGAACGAGGTCCGCGGCGACAGCGGCTGACCGGTCTCTTCCTTGCGCGGATCGCCGCCCCAGCGCACGGTGCGGACCACCTCCGGCCGGAACCAGATCACGAAGCTGTCGTGGAGCTGCGAGATGGAGATGGCCAGCACGCCACTGGCGACGCCGGCGAAGGCCTCTGCCTCTTTCCATCGCTGCGGCAGCGTATCGGTGCAGAAGATATCGCCCTCGATCTGCTGCGCCGTCAGCCACTGGACCAGCTGCATCACCTGGCGCTGGCTCGGGCAGTCGCCGTGCAGGATGCATTCCCCACGGTGCACGATCGCCGCGCCCGTGGAGTGGGTCAGCGCGAGCAGGCTGTGCTGGTCGCGGCCGAGCGCGGCCATGAAATCGGTATCGCCGGCCATCCGCCCGAGCAGCCGGACCTGGATCGCCCGGCGCGCGATCCGCTCTTCGATCAGCACCGCGCGCTGCTTCAGCGCTATCTGCAGCGACAGGATCTGGCCGATGAACTCGCAGGCCGTGCGCACGTGGTACGGCACCCGGCGCGCGACCTGGTTGTGGCAGGAGATCAGGCCCCACAGCTCGCCCTCGCACAGCACCGAGACCGACATCGATGCACCGGTCCCCATGTTGCGCATGTACTGCAGGTGCACCGGCGAGACGCTGCGCAGCATCGCCGGGCCCAGGTCCGTGGGCGGCGCAGCGGCGATGGCCGGCAGCCGCACCAGCGGCACGGGGGTGTAGTGGCTGTCGGCGATGAGCCGGACCCGGTTCTGCCGGTACAACTCGCGTGCCTGCGCGGGGATGTCCGATTCCGGGAAGCGCAGGTCGAGGTAGGAGGGCAGTACGGTATTGCGATCTTCGGCCACCACCGCGCCGTTCCAGTCCGGGTCGAACTGGTAGAGCATCGTGCGATCGAAACCGGTCAAGGCGCGGATGTGCTCGGCGGCGAGCTCGCACAGCGCCTGGGTGGTGGGCGCACGCTCGATGGCGGCCATGAAGCGGCGGATCGAGGGGTACAGGTCTTCCAGCGAGCCCGGCTCACCCGGTACCGGCGCTTCGAGTTCGATGATGATCTCATCGCCGATCCGGTGCGCCACGGTGTGGTGATGGCCCGCGGTGCCCACCGGGTGCGTTCCCAGGAAATGCGAAGCGCCTTGCTCCAGCGCTTCCAGCAGCGGCCTGCAGTGGGCCAGGGTACCGCCGAGCACCGTATCCAGAGAGTGCCCCAAGGGATCGCCGAGCGCCTCGATGAGGTCCGGTTGCGCGACGGCACGGGCGTTGACCGTCAATGTCAGGTGATCGAGGACCAGGATCAACCCGTAAGGCTGGATTGCGCCGGGGGTACGGATCGGCTCACGCGCGCAGCTGGACAGCTCCAAGGCGCTTGCGCCGGAATTCCTCGAGGACATTCATTGACTCCTGCTCGTTGCCAGTGGTGACCACCGCCCGAATGGCACGGCGTCGCCTGGTCGTCAGGAGCTCACACCGTCCACTGCGACGCGGTGTGCCACAGTTCCCTTATTTTTGCATAGGCGTGAGCCCCTATCTGTGAGGATGCGATGGCATTGTTCCGGACGCGACAATGGTAGGGCGATGCGGTTTTGATACCAGCGCCGGTTTGCCGCTGGCGCCGACATCGAAGACCATGGGGCAGGAAGCGCCCACTGGCCGGGCGCAAAGCCGGCCGCACGCCGCTCGATGGCGCCGCTGCGTGCCGATGGAGGAGGGAACCAACATGAAACCCCTGCAGGGAATCCAGGTCTCGGTCTATACCCGCTGGCATCAATTGGCTGTGCCATTGGCCTTCGCACTGGCCGCCGGCAGTTTCATGTTCATCGTGCTCAATCGGGGACCGGTCGGCGTCGCGATCGTGGTCGCCCTGCTGTCCCTGGTGATTCCGCCCTTGCTCGCCTTCCAGGGATTTCCCACCCGCAACGAGGTGATGGTGATGCCCGACGGCCTGATGTTTTCCCGGCGCGATGCCGTGCCCTTTGCCGAGCTGTCCCGCTGGGGAACCGACGACTACCTCACCCTGGTGCGACCGGGCAGGGCAACACTGATGGTGAGCGCGGCGGACCTGCAGAGTCGCGACCGGCTGCTGCGCGAGTTCCAGCACGCACTGGACACCTGGCATCGGCAGCAGCCAGCGCTGACCGAGCCGATCCGACGCACCTGGTTTTATGGTTCCGTAGGTGCGCGCGCCATCGGTGCCTTGATCGTCGGGCTGGGAGCAATGTGTATTGTCATGGCGCTGCGGTTGCGTGAGCCGTCCATTGAGCTGGCCATTGTCGGGGCGCTGGGCGGAGTGTTCGGGGTTTTCATGCTGTTGGGCCGTCGCGTCTGAGCAGCGGGTGGGTGCCGCGACGATGCCATCGCGTCCACATCGTCTTGTTTTCAGCGTCTCGCGTATTTCACGACCGCAAGCGCAGCCTGCCGATGCGAGCTGCGTCCGCAGCGCATGAAAAGGAGTGCCATACGCTATGAATACCCGAGGCGATTACGCCCACCCAGAGCCCGTCGCTGCCGCGACCGTGGCCGTGGTCACCCCACCGCCGGTGGTGGATCTTCCGCGCGACAGCGCTGTGTCATGGGGTGCCATCCTGGCCGGTGCGATCGCTGCGGCGGCGCTCTCGCTGATTCTGGTGATACTCGGTGTAGGCCTCGGCCTGTCATCGGTGTCGCCGTGGTCGTTTGAAGGTGTGACCGCTGAAACGTTCGGCTGGTCCAGCATCGCCTGGCTGACCTTTACCGCCATCGCCGCGTCGGGTCTGGGTGGCTATCTGGCGGGGCGCCTGCGCACGAAGTGGAGCAACATCCACGGTGACGAGACCTACTTCCGCGACACCGCGCATGGTTTCGTCTCGTGGGCGGTGGCCACGCTGCTCACGGCCGCGCTGCTGACCTCGGCGATTGGCGGCATCCTCGGCGCGGGTGCCAAGGTGGCCGGTGCTACCGCAGGCGCCGCCGCCTCGACGGCAGGCGGTATCGCCGCAGCCGGTGCAGGTTCGGCTGCGATGGGCAACGACCAGGGTGACGTGCAGTACTGGGTGGATTCGCTGTTCCGTGCCACCCCGGCCGCTGCGCCGCCCGCGCCGCCGACCGGTCCTGCCGATCCCGCGGCACCGCCCGCACCATCCGCGACCGGCGCACTGCCGCCGCCGCGCCCGATGCCGGGTGCCGACCGTCGCCCGGACAGCCGTGAGGTCCGTACCGAAGTCAACCGCATCATCGTCAACAGCCTGAAGTCCGACACCATGGATCCGGCCGATACGCAGTATCTGGCCCAGCTGGTGGCGGCGCAGACCGGCATGACCCAGGCCGAAGCCCAGGCCCGCGTGACCGATGTCCAGACCCGACTGCGTGCGGCGCTCGACAACGCCAAGGAGCAGGCCAAGCAGGCTGCCGACGATGCCCGCAAGGCCACCGCCTACGCCGCGCTCTGGCTGTTCATCACGCTGCTGATCGGTGCCTTCATCGCCAGCCTGAGTGCCACCTGGGGCGGCCGCCGCCGCGACCTGTGATCCTGACCACCTCAAGGGAGGAAACACCATGAAGTACATTCTGCTGTGGATGCTCGGCATTCCGATTCCGCTGCTGCTCCTGTTCGCGCTGCTGCGCTGACCGCTACACCATCAGGCCGCCTCCGGGCGGCCTGATGCGTTGTGGCGGCGTGCCGTTGCGGGCTGCTGGGCGCGCGCCCCACTGGCAGTATCTGAACGAGTCAGGGAGGTGCAGAGAACCTTCACGCCGCTGGCATCCGTTGTCATGCCCAATCTTCCTGAATTCATTTAAGCTTTGAAAATTGCGGCCCCCATTCATATCGGTGATGGGTCGCCAGCCCATCCGCGGGTTTCCCTTCTCTCTCAGGACCTTTTCCATGGCGGCTTTGCAGCAGCGCACGATCGATCTCATCCGCAGCCACCAGGAGCCCCTGCTTGCTGCATGGGCCGGCAATCTGGCCGGTTCCAGCCAGGCACAGGACGGCCGCCTTTCATCCCGCGAGCTGGATAGCCAGGTCCGCGAGTTCTGGCGCCTGTTCCTGGACGCACTGTCGGCCACGGACGTCAGCTCCGTCGCGCGGGCAGAGTGGCAGGACGTCCGCCGTTTCCTGGAGGAACTGTCGCGCGAGCGCGTCCTGAAGGGATTCAATTCCTCGGAAACCGCCAGCTTCATCTTCTCGCTGAAGCGCCCGCTGTTCGAGGTGATCCAGCAGGGCTACGCGAATGATCCGGCACTGCTGGGCGACCAGCTGTGGGCGATCTCCGAACTGATCGATCAGCTCGGGCTGCACACGGTCAGCGTGTTCCAGAAGACGCGCGAAGACGTGATCCAGCGCCAGCAGGAAGAAATGCTCGAGCTGTCCACGCCGGTGGTGAAGCTGTGGGAGGGCGTGCTGGCGCTGCCGATGATCGGCACGCTGGATTCGCAGCGCACCCAGGTGGTGATGGAGTCGCTGCTGCAGCGCATCGTGGATACCGGGTCTGAAATCGCGATCATCGATATCACCGGCGTCCCGACCGTGGACACGCTGGTGGCCCAGCATCTGCTGAAGACCGTCACCGCCATCCGCCTGATGGGCGCTGATGCGATCATCAGCGGCGTGCGCCCGCAGATCGCCCAGACCATCGTGCACCTGGGGCTGGACCTCAATGGCATCGTGACCAAGGCCAATCTGGCCGACGCACTGGCGCTGGCGCTCAAGCGCACCGGCCAGACCGTCACCCGGACCGCCCGCTGAGATGGAGCGTATTCCGATCCTGCAGATGGGCGATCTGCTGCTGGTGACCATCCAGGTGGACATGCATGACCAGCTTGCGCTGACCCTGCAGGACGACCTCACTGAAAAGATCCGCAGCACCTCCGCGCGCGGTGTGCTGATCGACATTTCCGCACTGGATATCGTCGATTCGTTCATCGGCCGCATGATCGCCACCATTTCGTCGCTGGCCCGGATCATGGATGCCACCACGGTGGTGGTCGGCATGCAGCCTGCGGTCGCGATCACGCTGGTCGAGCTGGGCCTCACTCTAAGTGGCGTGCGCACCGCGCTCAATGTGGAGCGGGGCATGAAGCTGTTGCAGCGCACTGACGACGACGAAGCCAGCTCATGACGGCGTCCAGTGGTTCGCTGCCGATCCGCATCGAGCAGGATGTGGTGCTGGCCCGCCAGGCCGCACGTCAGATCTGCGTGGCCTGCAAGCTGCGCTTGATCGACCAGACCAAGCTGGTGACCGCCGCCAGTGAACTGGCCCGCAATGCCGTCATCTACGGTGGCGGCGGGACCATGGACTGGGACGTGGTCGAGAAGGGATTGCGCAAGGGCGTACGGCTGGTCTTCGCCGACAACGGCCCGGGCATTCCGGATGTCGCACAGGCCCTGACCGACGGCTGGTCGTCCGGCTCCGGCATGGGCCTGGGCCTCTCCGGTTCGCGCCGCCTGGTGGATGAGTTCGAACTGGAGAGTGCACCGGGGCAGGGCACCCGTATCACGATCACCAAATGGAGCTGAACTTCGGCGGCCGGGTGACGCGGATCGTGGTGGTCGAGGAATCCTCACAGGTCGGGCAGGCCCGGCGCGAAGCGCTGGCGTTGGCCGATCTGATCGGCCTGGATGAAATGGACGCCGGCCGGGCGGCGTTGGTGGCCACGGAGATGGCGACCAATGTGCTCAAGCATGGGCGCGGTGGACGCATGTACCTGTCCGAGGTCTGTGGCCGCGTCGGCAAGGGTGTGGAGCTGTGCACCGTGGACGCCGGTCCGGGCTTTTCCCTGGCCGAGTGCCTGCCGGACGGCTACTCGACGGGCGGTACGCAGGGGTTGGGGCTCGGTGCGATCCAGCGCCAGGCCACCGTGCTGGACGCCTGGTCCGACGGCAAAGGCGCGGTCGTGGTGGCGCGGATCTACGCCAGTCGTGCGCCTGGCGATATCGACGTGCCCTACGGTGCACTGCGCATCCCCATGCGCCACGAGCTGGCCTGTGGCGATGCCTGGCATCTGCGCGCCGATGGACAGACCGTGGCGGTCACCGTGATCGATGGGCTGGGGCATGGATTGCCCGCCGCGGATGCAGCACAGGCCGGTGTGAATGCCGTCGCCGAGTCGTCCGCGGTTGGCGCGCCAGCGTTGATCGGCGTCCTGCATTCAAGCATGTCGGGCACCCGCGGCGGTGCGGCGGCGGTGGCCTGCGTGGACGTGGCGAGTGCCCAGGTGGAGTTCGCCGGCATCGGCAACATCGCCGCCAGTCTGTGCGAGCCCACCGGCTCACGCGGGTTGGCCTCGCACCCGGGCATCGTCGGGGTGCAGTACCGCAAGGCACAACCATTCCATTTTCACGCGGCGGCAGGCACGCTGCTGGTCATGCACAGTGATGGACTGCAGGCGCGCTGGAGCCTGCGCGACTACCCCGGCCTGTTCCACCGCCACCCGGCCTTGATCGTGGCGGTGCTGCACCGTGATTTCGATCGTGGCCGGGATGACGCCGGCATCGTTGCCCTGCGTCTTGGAGACCTGCATTGAGCGCCACCCCCCACGATCAGGAGCTGCAGCGGCTGCGCCTGGAAGCCGATGCGCTGCGCGCTGAACTGGATGAAACCAACCAGGGTGTGCTGGCGCTCTATGCCGAGCTGGACGAGCAGGCCGAGCAGCTGCGCGAGGTCTCCGAGCTGAAGAGCCGGTTCCTGTCCTACATGAGTCATGAATTCCGCACGCCGTTGGGCTCGATCCTGAGCATGACGCGGCTGCTGGAGGATGGCATGGACGGGCCGCTGACCGCGGAGCAGCGCCGGCAGGTCCGCTTCATCAGTACCTCGACCAGCGAACTGCGCGAGATGGTGGACGACCTGCTCGACCTGGCCAAGATCGAGGCGGGGCGGATCACCATCTCGCCCGCCTGGTTCGACCTGATGGATCTGTTCTCCGCGCTGCGCGGCATGTTCCGTCCCTTGGTGGAAGGCAACCAGGTGGACCTGCTGTTCGAGGATCCGCCGGTGATGCCGATGCTGTACACCGATGACAAGAAGCTGGCGCAGATCCTGCGCAACTTCATTTCCAATGCGCTGAAGTTCACCCCCAGCGGCCAGGTGATCGTATCGACACAGCTGGAGGGTGAGAACGCGGTGCGCTTCAGTGTCCGCGATACCGGCATCGGCATCCCGGCGGAGCTGCAGTCGACCCTGTTCGAGGATTTCGTACAGGTCGACACCCCGCTGCAGAAGCGCCTGCGCGGCACCGGCCTCGGTCTGTCGCTGTGCAAACGCTTCGCCGAGCTGCTCGGTGGCCATGTCGGCGTCGAGAGCGAGATCGGCACCGGCTCGAATTTCTACGTGGTGCTGCCGCTGACCCTGGCCACGGAGACCGTGAATGCCGATTCCTGATCGCATCCTGGTGGTGGATGACAACGTGGCGACCCGTTACGCGGTGCGCCGCGTGCTCGAGCACCACGGGTTCCATGTGGAGGAGGCCGGTACCGGCGGTGAGGGCCTGGCGCGGCTGGCCGAGCATGATTTCGGCGCGTTGGTGCTGGATGTGAACCTGCCGGACATGAGCGGCTTCGATGTCGTCCGCCAACTACGCGAAGACCCCCGCCTGCAGTTGCTGCCCGTGGTGCATGTCTCCGCGGCGTCGATCGCCACCGGCGACATGATCACCGGCCTCAACGCCGGTGCGGATGGCTATCTGATCCATCCTGTCGATCCGGATGTGCTGCTGGCGACGCTGCGCAGCCTGCTGCGCGCCCGCCGCGCTGAAGAGGCGCTGCGCGAGACCGAAGCGCGCTTCCGCGAGATCTACCGCCACATCAATGCCCCGATCGCGGTCTTGGATGCGTCGCTCAACGCCCACGATGCCAACGATGCCTTCACCCGCCTGCTGGGCCAGCAGGCCGGGCCGGGTCAGCTCGATCAGCTGCTGCAGGATCAGGTCGTTCCCCTCAGTGCGTTGAAAGTGGCGTTGGCCGAAGGCGAGCGCTGGCAGGGGACCTTCAGCCTTCGCGTCGGCGGGACGATCCGCATGACCGAATGGCGGGTGACGCCGTACCAGGCCGCCGGGCAGGGCCTCGTGCACATCGAGGACACCACCGAACAGCATGCGCGTGCGAACGAGCAGCGGCAGGAACTGGAGAGTGCGACCTCCGAGCTCGCCTTCCAGATCGCCGAGCGCGAGCGCACCGAAATCGAGTTGATGCAGGCGCAGAAAATGGATGCGCTGGGCCAGCTCACCGGCGGCATCGCGCACGATTTCAATAATCTGCTGACCACGATCATCTCCGGGCTGGACATGATCGAGATCGCCGCGTCCAGCGGCAAATGGGACAAGGCCTCCCGCTACGTCGAGATCGCCACGGGCTCGGCACACCGCGCGGCCGCGCTGACCCAGCGCATGTTGGCGTTTGCCCGCAAGCAACCGCTCGATCCACAGACATTCGATGTCGTGGCGCGGGTGCGCTCGCTGGAAGACATGCTGCAGCGATCGATCGGTGAGAACATCGAACTCGAGCTGGAGCTGGGTCTTGAACCGCTGATCGCGGTCGCTGATCCGAACCAGTTCGAGAACGTGATCCTCAACCTGGTCATCAATGCCCGCGATGCGCTGGCCGGCCAAGGGCTGATCCGCATCCGCGCCGGGCGTGTCGAGATCGAGCGGGACCATGAGCTGGCGCCGGGTCACTACATTACGGTAACCGTGCTCGACAACGGCGTGGGCATACCCGCAGAGCTGCTGACCAAGGTGTTCGAGCCCTTCTTCACCACCAAGCCGCAGGGCGAGGGCACCGGGCTGGGGCTGTCGATGACCTACGGGTTCGCACGCCAGTCCGGTGGCAGTGCGCGCATCGCCAGCGAGCGTGGCGAAGGCACCGAGATCGAACTCCTGCTGCCGGAGGGGCATCTGCAGCCTGCGGACCAGACACCTGTCGCACCGGTACAGCTGCCCCGTGGCAGCGCCGAGCGCATCCTGCTGGTCGACGATACCGACTCGGTGCGCATGATGGTGCGCGAGATGCTGGTCGAGGCCGGTTATCAGGTCGTCGAGGCCATCAACGCACAGCAGGCCCTGCTGGAGCTGCATTCGGACCGCGAGCTGGACCTGCTGCTGTCCGATGTGGGCCTGCCGGGCATGAACGGACGTGAGCTCGCCGATGCGGCACGCGTGCTGCGGCCCCATCTGCCGGTGCTGTTCGTGACCGGCTATACGGAGAGTGCGGCCGTGCGCAATGAATTCCTGGGGCAGGGCATGTCATTGCTGCCCAAGCCGTTCAGCGTGAACGAGCTGCTTCGGGGCGTGCGGCAGATGTTCAACCCGGCCTGAGCCGGCGGCCCGCTGGCATGGGTACAATCCCCCGACGCCCCCGGGGGAAACCGCCATGTCGCCACCCGCCATCGGCCCTGCCGCCCGCGCACTGGCAGACCGTGAGTGCAGGGCCATCGCCGATGCGCTGGCGCTCCAGCCGGATGTCCACGATGCCGTGCATCGTGCACGCAAGACGATACGCCGCCTTCGCGCGCTGCTCGCGGTGCTGGAGAGCAGCGAGCTTGAGACCGCCCGGACTGACGCGGCCCTGCGTCGGCTCGGGCAGGGATTGTCGGCATTGCGCGATGCCCATGTGGTGGTGGAGACCTGCCAGCACCTCGCCGCGCAGCATCCGGCCCGGCCGTGGGAGGAGGTGTGCAGGCGGCTGACGGCGCGGCGCGACGTACTCCTCGCCCGGGCGCTGGCGCGGGACCCGGCGTTCGCACGCCGTCAGGCGGCACTGGTGCGTATCGCGGGCGACCTCCAGGCGCAGCCATGGGACGCGCTGAGAGCGCGTGATCTCCGCAAGGGTCTGGCGCGCAGCGAACGTCGTACCGCCAAGGCGGAGAAGCGCGCCGCCCATACCGGGGATCCGGAGGACCTGCATCGCTGGCGGCGCAGAGTGCGTCGCCTGCGGATGCAGTTGGAGGCGCTGCCCGCGCTGGACAGTGCGCTTGCGGCCTCGATCAAACGGAAAGGACCGGGCCACCAGGCGCGCGCCCTGCATGCGCTGGGCGATCAGCTTGGCAGGCAGCAGGACCAGCGGATGGTCCGCAACCTCGTGCGGGTGATGCCGGGCGTGCCGGAACGGCGTGCCCTGCTTGCGCAGATCGATGCCGCACTGGCCGCTGTGCCCGGCTGAGCGGCGCAGGCGCAGCGCTCAGGCCCCCGCGACGCTACGCAGGCCGGCATGGCCGGCTGTCCTGGGCGGTTTGTACTCGCAGCGCGGATACCCCGAGCACGACTGGAACGCGCCATACGGCCCGCTGCGCGGCACGATCACGCCCACCTTGCAGGCCGGGCACGCCTGCTCGTGGATCGTCTCGCCGGCCATCGAGGTCACCCGCACCGCGCCGTCGTTGACCAGCTCGCTCAGAAAGGCGGAGCGGCGGCCCTGCACGGTGAACATCGCCACCGAGCGGCGCGCACGCGTCAGCGCGACATAGAACAGGCGGCGCTCCTCGCCGAGCGGATAGGGATCGCTGTCCGGCATCGCCAGCGTCAGGACCGGGTCATCGGCGCGGGTATTGGGGAAGCGGCGATCCAGCATGCCGGGCAGGATCACGTAGTCCGCCTCGGCCCCCTTGGAGCGGTGCGCGGTGAGGAAGCTGACCTCCATGAGCTGCCCATGGCGTGCGCGCCACGTGGCCGGCAGCAGGGCGCGGTCGGCGTTGTAGCGGCCGAGCACGAAGACGGTGACCTTGCCATCGCGGCCCGGCGGAACCTGGCCGCTCAGCAGTTGCTGGTGCAGCTGCTGCAGATACTGCTCGACCGCGCCGGCCAGCCGGTCGCGCGAGGCTACCTGGAAGGCCTGCAGCACCGCGCCATACGCGGGCGTGACCGAGTGGACGTCCTTGGGGATCTGCGCCGGATTGCGTGACACGAAGGCACTGGAGACATCACACAGCGCCTGCGGGCAGCGGAAGGTCTGCTCGAGCTTGAGCACCTGGCCCTGCCCGAACCACGCCACGAAACCCGTCATCACCGACACGTCCGCACCGGCGAACCGGTTGATCGACTGCCAGTCATCGCCGACCGCGAACAGATGCCTGCCCGGTGCCTGCACCAGCGCACGGCACAGCCGCGCGCGGGCCCGCGAGGCATCCTGGAATTCGTCGGCCATCACCAGGTCGAACGGGGCCACGTAACGCCCCTGTTCCAGATGTTCGGCGGCCTGGTTGAGCATGTCCTCGAAGTCGATGCCGCCTTCGGCGACCAGCACATCGTCCCAGCCCTCCAGGATCGGCAGGATCAGTTCGAGGAAGAGACGGTAACGGTGCTTGAAATGATCGTCGGGCAGGCGGCGCAGGCGCTCGACCATGTCCTGCATGCCCAGCCCGTTGCTCTTGGCGTGGCTGATGAAGGTGCGCACCAGGCCGATCAGCTCGGTATCCGGCATCGGCGTCGCGCCGCCTTCGGGCAACGCGCGGTCCGGATTTGGATCGAGCACGACACCGTGCCGTGACAGCGCCTCGCCCAGCCGCACGAACAGTTCGCCGGTACGCAGCTGGTGGGAGGTGGTTTCGATCCGCTCGTTGCCGTGACGGGTGCCTTGGCGGCCCTCGTGATGCGCCGGCGCACGGCCGTGAACGTCCGGGGCGAGGTGATCGTGATGCAGCGCAATGCCTGGATAGTGGAAATCCGGGCGGTACTGGCGGTACTCGTCCGTCCCGGCATCGAATGTGTCGCGTCGTGCATAGACGTACTCCACGCCGCTGTAGAACAGCCAGTCGGCGATCACGCACTCCTCGATGCTGCGCGCGCGCTCGCCGCGCAGCGTACGCACGTACCCCTGGCCGTCCTTGTCCCATTCCTCGGCGTCCAGCGCACCGCCGATGACGGGCAGATCGCGGCCGAACACCAACCGGAACATGTCCCACTGCGTTCGGAAATGCAGGGAGCGGTCTTTCAGCGCATCGATGATCTCGGCCAGCCGATGGAAGCCCTGCGTCGCGTCCACCGCCCAGTCCGGCACCTGCGGCATGCGCCCGGTCGCCTGGGCGATGATGTGCCGGCCCAACGCATGGAACGTGCGTGCTTCCACCCGCACCCCATCCAGGCCGACGCGCACGAAGGCCCGGTCGGCACGCGCCTGCAGTTCGGCCGCGGCATCCTTGTTGAAGGCGAGCATGACGATACGTTCGGGTGCGACCAGGCCGCGTTCGATGGCGTAGGCCGCCTTGGCGACCATGGTCGAGGTCTTGCCCGAGCCGGCCGCGGCCACCACCTGGACGCGGTTGTCGAAGCAGATCACCGCGCGGGCCTGCTCATCGGTGAGGGGGCGGCTTTCGACACGGTCCAGCAGCGGGCGGCTGGCGACCCGCTCGCGCGCCTGATGGGCTTCATTGCGGCGCGCCCACATCGCTGGCCAATCGGCCAGCCACAGCATCAGCGCTTCCTCGATCACCGAGGGGTCGCCCTCCAGTTCGCTGCGCAAACCGGCGTCATCGAACACCGCCCACAGCGCTTCTTCATCGAGCGGCAGGCTGGGGCGCGCCTGCAGCAGGGCCTGCTGCTGCTCGTGGGTCAGCCACAGCGACTCCTCGTCGGCGAGATCGGTGGCGGTCTGCACCTGCGTGAGCCAGCGCTGGATCGCGGCGTGGGCCTGCCCGAACAGGGCGACATGGTCACGCTGGCGCTGCGCTCCACGCTGCGCGTCCAGTGCCGCCACCAAGCCGCGCGCGGACGCCGCTGAAAGGCCGCCGAGCGTCAACGGGGCGTGGCCCTCGCGATGCAGGGTGAGGCGCGCCCAGGGCAGGCGCGGGTGCACCTGCAGCGCGTCCAGCGGCGCGTGATAGACCTGACCGTCGAAGGTCAGGACCAGCTGTTCGTCTGCCAGGCGCAGCTGCCAGTGCGGCGATCGCGTCAGGCGTTGACCCCAGTGGCTCGGGGCCCATTCGTACGTCATCGGTGTGTCCAGGTGCGGCCCTCGTGGCGGCCGTGGCCGGGGCAGCACGAGTGGCGCGGTGTGAGCGGACACCCATGATAGGGGAAATAAAAAAAATCCCCGCGCGCTTACTGCTGCAGCACCGGCGCGCTGCGCGAGCGGCGGTCCACCAGCATCGCCACGCCCCACAGCAGCAGGCCACCCAGCGCGGTCGCCGCGCCGACGTAGCCGGTCACGGCGGGGCTGAAGCCGGCGCCGATGGCCATGCCACCGAACCACGGGCCGAGCGCATTGGCGGTATTGAAGGCCGCATGGTTGGAGGCCGCGGCCAGCGTCTGCGCTTCACCGGCGACATCCATCAGGCGGGTCTGCAATACGGCCGCCAGTGCGCCCATGGTGCCGACTGCGATGATCATCGGGAACACGCTCCACACCGACTGCGCGGCGATCGGGAAAGCCAGCAGCACGATGATCGACCAGACCAGCACCACGGCCGCCGCGCGGAACTGGAAGCGGTCCACCAGCCAACCCCCGGCCACGTTGCCGATGATCGCGCCGATGCCGAAGATGCCCACGGCCAGCGGCATCCACGATTCAGCCAGGCCGGTGACCTGCACCAGGGTCGGGGCGAGATAGGTGAACACGCAGAACATGCCGGCAAAGCCGACCGAGCCGATCGCCAGTGCCAGCCACACCTGGGTGCGGTTGAAGGCGCGCAGCTCGCGCATCGGCGAGGTCCGGACTTCATCCGGATCGGGCAGCAGGAAGCGCGCGATCATCGCCACGGTGGCGATCGCCAGCACGCTGACCAGGGCGAACGCGGTGCGCCAGCTGACCTGCTGGCCGAGCCAGGTGGTCAGCGGATTGCCGACCAGGATCGCGACCGACAGGCCGAGCAGCACCTTCGATACCGCCGCGCCGCGCTGGGCGGGCGGACTGATCGCGGCGGCCACCAGCATCGCCACGCCGAAGTAGGCGCCGTGCGGCAGGCCGGCGACGAAGCGCGCGAGCAGCATCGTGCCGTAGTTCGGCGCCAGTGCGCTGGCCAGGTTGCCGATCGCGTAGAAGCCCATCAGGGCGAGCAGCAGGCTGCGCCGGGCGAAACCGGCACCGGCGAAGGCCAGCACCGGCGCACCGACCACCACGCCGATGGCGTAGGCGCTGATCAGGTGGCCGACCTGGGTCTCGCTGATCGACAGCCCACGGCTGATCTCCAGCATCAGTCCCATGCTGGCGAACTCGCTGGTGCCGATGGCAAAGCCGCCCAGCGACAAGGCCAGCAGGATCAGGGTGCGCTCGCGCGGCGAGAGCCGGGCGGCCAGGGAAACGGGGGAGGAGCTCATGCGGGCAGGACGTGACCAGAAGGCGGCCGCCTATTGTACTGCTGCGGCGCAACATACTGCCGACCCCTGCGCTGGGATGCTGTGGTGCGTGAAGGTGGTGATCTCCCGCAGGCCCTGTCGGCGCAGCTCCATGATGCAGGGTAGCCCTGACATATCCGCCCGTGTACAGTCCGGGCGATGGGTCCGGCTACGCCGTGTTCACGTCCGAACGGCAAGGATCACCCCCCGCTGCTGTCGCTGGAAGCAGGCGCGCAGCGAGGGGTCGTTGTTGTGGCGACGCGACGACGGGGCGTATGCACGACGAAGTGAAAGAAACGCGTACGGTGCGACCCAGGCGCCGGCGCAGGCCGTAGCGCCCTGTGGGGCGCGTCATGGAGGATAGGGTTTGTCCACGCAGAAGATTGTTGTTCCCGCCGTCGTCATCGTGTTGACCGTGATTGCCGGCTACTGCCTTGCCGGGTATCTCACCTTGTTGTTGCTGGGCCTGGATACCGGGCTGTTCAAGTGGAACACCTATCTGCAGTACCTGCAGGCACTGGATCAGCCGGTCGTGGCGCCGTACGTCACCAAGATCAAGCTGGCCGGTGTGGTCGGTTTCGGGCTTCCGCTGCTGCTGTCCCTGGTGGCGATGTTCCTGATGTTCCGGTCGAAGAAGACCTCGCTGCACGGTGACGCGCGCTTTGCCCAGGCTGCGGACCTGGCCAGGCACGGGCTGTTCAAGAAGACCGGCAACGGCATCGTGGTGGGCCGCTTCGGCGGCAAGCTGGTGCGCCTGAGTGGCCAGCAGTTCGTGATCCTGGCCGCCCCGACCCGCTCGGGCAAGGGCGTGGGCGTGGTCATCCCCAACCTGCTCGAGTACGACGAGTCGGTGGTCGTGCTGGACATCAAGCAGGAAAACTTCGACCTGACCAGCGGCTGGCGTGCCAGCCAGGGCCAGGAGGTCTTCCTGTTCAATCCTTTCGCGGAAGACCGCCGTACCCATCGCTGGAACCCGCTCAGCTATGTTTCCGACGACCCGGCCTTCCGCGTTTCCGAGCTGATGAGCATCGCCGCGATGCTGTATCCGGACGGATCGGACGATCAGAAATTCTGGGTCAGCCAGGCGCGCAACGCGTTCATGGCCTTCAGCCTGTACCTGTTCGAGAACCGTGACGATGCGCGCAGCAACGGCTTCCCGGGCGAGGCGCAGGAAATGCCCACACTGGGCGCGCTGTTCCGCCTGTCCACCGGCGATGGCAGCGACCTCCGGAAGTACCTGCAGCGCCTGGCCAGCCAGGCCTACCTGAGTGGCAACGCCAAGTCGGCCTTCGCCAACCTTCTGTCCCAGGCCGATGAGACGTTCGCTTCGATCATGGGCACCTTCAAGGAGCCACTCAACGCCTGGATCAACCCGGTGCTGGACAAGGCCACCAGCGGCAACGACTTCCTGCTGACCGACCTGCGCAAGAAGAAGATGACCATCTATATCGGCATCCAGCCCAACAAGCTGGCCGAAAGCCGCCTGATCATCAACCTGTTCTTCAGCCAGATCATCAACCTCAACACCAAGGAACTGCCCAAGTCCAACCCGGACCTGAAGTACCAGTGCCTGCTGTTGATGGATGAATTCACTGCGATCGGCAAGGTCGACATCATTGCCTCGGCGGTGTCCTACATGGCCGGCTACAACGTGCGTCTGCTGCCGATCATCCAGAGCATGGCCCAGCTCGATGCCACCTATGGCCGGGATGTGTCGCGCACCATCATCACCAACCACGCCCTGCAGATCCTGTACGCGCCGCGGGAGCAGCAGGATGCCAACGACTACTCGGAGATGCTCGGCTACACGACCATCCGCAGGAAGAACGTCACCCACGCCCGCGAGAAGACCCATAGTTTCACCGAGGAGCGACGCGCGCTGATGCTGCCGCAGGAGCTCAAGGCGATGGGCAACGATCACGAGGTGTTCCTGTACGAGGGCATCCCTCACCCTGTGAAATGCGACAAGATCAAGTACTACAAGGATCGCTACTTCACCTCGCGCCTGCTGCCGAAGACGTCCGTCCCGAACCTCAATATCTGATCAGCTTGGCATCAATTGTGTGATGCACGTCAAAGAAGTGACGTTTGAAAACGTTTTTTTGCTCGTGATTTGACGCGGAATTGACGCTCGCCTGTGGCATCGTGTTCATGATGGTGAGCTGCTTTCGTCGTCGTTTTTGTCTGGCATGCGACGCGGAAGCCGAGCATCGAATCGTTGCAGGGAAGTCATGGACGGCATTGTTGAAGTGATGTGGATGTGGGGCGATGGGGCCGGGCAGTACGCCCGGGGCGCCTGCACATCGGTACGTGCAGCCACGGGCTGCACAAGCGGGCGGGGGCCGATCGCAGTAGTCCAGGATGTTTCATCACTCCATCTGCCATAGCCAACTGCGTCCGGGTCTTCCACCCGGTCCAGTGAGTTGCTGCCAGTCAATCGAATCAAGCCGCGTTACGTACGTCATAGGGAAGTCCGTATGAAGCAAGCGTATCTGTCACAGGGATTCATCGTCGCCGCCGCCGCACTGATGCTGGCCGGCTGCGCCACCAAGCCGGCCCCGGATATCGGCGGCCGCTGGAAGCCGGTCAACCGCTTCGCCAGCACCACCATGGAAATTCCGCTGTACACCAGTTACGTGTACCAGGCCACGCCGATGGACGGCACGCTGAAGACCATGCTGGAACGCTGGGCCAAGGATTCGGGCATGACCCTGGATTACCGGATCAGCTCGGACTACACGCTCTACGGTGCCGTCTCCGGCATCGGGACCACCAATCCACAGCAGGCGATGGTCGACCTCAGCTCCGCCTATGCGGCGCAGGGCGTGTCGGTGTCCATCGTCGGCAATCAGATTGTCGTGCAGGCCGCTGCGTCGCCCACCGTTTCGGCGGCTGCGGCCGATGCGTCCAGCGGTAGCTGACGCGGGTCGAGTATCGGTAAACGTGATGCTCCCCGCGTACCGCGCAGGGGTGCCGCGCCCATTGACGTTCCAGTAGTACGGATGAACCCATGTTCCGAAAGAAGGAAACAGGCAGTAGCCAGAAGGTCGACCAGGCGGTCGCCAAGGCGGTGAGCTACGAGCTGACCGTGGCCGACATGGCACGTCGCAGCGAGCGCCGCGCATGGTGGGTGGCCTCGGCCTCGCTGGTGATGTCGCTGGCCCTGGCCGGCGGCTACTACTACATGCTGCCGCTGAAGGAGAAGGTGCCGTTCCTGGTGATGGCCGATGCCTATACCGGTACGGCGACCGTGGCGCGGCTTACCGGCAACTTCGAAAACCAGTCCATCACCGCCAGCGATGCGATCAACCGCAGCAATGTGGCGCAGTATGTGATGGCGCGGGAGTCCTACGACTTCGCGGTGATGGGGCTGCGCGACTGGCAGTTGGTCTTCGTCATGTCTGATGACCTGGTGGGCGGCTCGCTCAGGGCGCGCTATGCCAACAACAACCCGCAGAGCCCGTTCAACATGTACGGCAAGGAGCGCGCGATCCGGGTCAAGATCCTCAGCATCACGCCGCTGGAGGCGCAGGCCAATGGCGGCTTCCGCGGCGCTTCGGTGCGTATCCAGCGCAGCCTCTACGACAAGACCAAGGCGACCACCACCTATCTGGACAACCAGTTGGTGACGCTGCGCTTCCGCTATGTGCCGAACCTGGCCTTGAACGAACAGGAGCGCATCCTGAATCCGCTCAGTTTCCAGGTGTTCGAGTATCGAGTGGACAACGATTACTCGCGCGGCGTGCCCGGCCCCGACCAGGCCGCATTGCAGCAGCAGGCCGACCAGGCCCAGCAGATCGCCCAGCAGGGCGTGTACGACCCGAACAACCCGGCGGCAGCGACCATGGTGATCGACCCGACCACCGGGCAGCCGATGGTGGTGCCGGCACCCGGCGCTCCAGGGCAGGCCTATCCGGGCCAACCCGTGCCGGGCCAACCGGTGCAGGGCGTGCCGCCGGTTCCGGGGCAGCAGATCCAGGGCCAGGGGATGCCTGGCCAGGCAATGCCGGGGCAGGCAGTGCCCGGACAGCCGGCAATGACGCCGGCGCAGAACAATTCCACCGGAAGTGCTGATGGAGCAAGCAACCGATGAGTAGTCGAAAAGTCAGAGGGCGCGCATGGGCGTTGGTGTCGATGCTGTTATTGTTGTTCTCCGCGTCCGCGTTCGCGCAGGCAGTGGATTATTACGAGTATGAAAAGGACCGCATCTACCCGGTGCGTACCGGCCTGGGCCTGACCACCCAGATCGAATTGAGCCCGGACGAGAAGATCCTCGACTACAGCACCGGTTTCAGCAGTGGCTGGGAGCTGACCCGTCGCGAGAACGTGTTCTATCTCAAGCCCAAGAACGTCGACGTCGACACCAACATGATGGTGCGCACCGAGACCCATTCCTACATCTTCGAGCTGAAGGTGGTGGCCACCGATTGGCGCCAGCTGGAACAGGCCCGTCGAGCCGGTGTGCAGTACAAGATCGCCTTCAACTATCCGGCCGATACCGAATTCGGCATCGCGCAGGAGGCCGTGAAGGAGGAAGCCAAGCCGCTGCTCAGCACCGAGCTGGCCAAGGATCGGCAGTACAACTTCGATTATTCCTATTCGACCCGGCGGGCCAAGAAGATGGGCTGGCTGGTTCCGGTCAATGCGTATGACGATGGTCGTTTCACCTACCTGCGTCTGCCCAATTCGCCTGAGTTCAAGACCGGCATCTTCCCGGCGGTGTTCGGACGGGATACCGAATACGGTGAAGACTTCGTGGTCAATACGACCGTGGAAGGCAACAACCTGATCGTCCACGGGACCTACCCGTACCTGGTCATCCGCCACGGCGAGTTCGTCGTCGGCCTGCGAAGGAACGTCAAGAAATGAGCCAGAACACTACGCCCGGGAATGATCCGTACGACGGACGTGAGCAGGAGCAGGGGCCGCAGGGCAATGGCCCGGCTGCCGGAGAAACGCATTCGAATCCGTACTTCGGCACGGCGCAACCGGCGCAGACGCCGGACCTGGATGCCGCTGCGCCGCAGCTGCGCTCGGCCGAAGAGCAGCGCCTGAACCGCAAGGCCCTGGCCTTCCTTGCCGGCATCCTGCTGCTTGTGGTGGCCATGGGGTATCTGCTGCTTCGCGGCTCTGGCGACAAAGACGCCAAGCCGGTCACCGGAACGCCGGTCACCTCCACCCCGGAGCTTCCGAATCTGAACCAGGGGGCGCCGGCGGTGCCGGTGGCGCCGGCCGATCCCATCCCGATGCTGCCGCCCTCGGAGGCCAACACGCAGCCGACCCTGGTCCCTCTGCAGTCGCCTGAGCCGATGGGGCCGCGCGTTCCCACGTTGCTGGAGCGTCGCCTTGCCGGCATCGACGGCGCGGCAGCCAATGGCATTTCCGGTGGCCCGCCCAATGGCCAGAATCCCGCCATCGAGGCTGCTGCGCGCAGCGCGATGATGGCGCAGATGGGGGGGCAACAGCCCGGCGGTCCCGCCAGGCTCCAGCGTGGTCCCGATGTCGAGGACGTATCCAATGCAAGCTTCATCCGCAGCCCGGATGCCTTGCTGGTGCGCGGCACCTATCTGCGCTGCGTCCTGGAAACCCGCATCATCACCGACTACGCCGGCTACACGTCGTGCCTGCTGACCGAGCCGGTGTATTCGATCAATGGTCGCAGCCTGCTGCTGCCGAAGGGCTCCAAGATCTATGGCAGCTACGGCGGCCGCCCGACCGGCAAGCGTGTGGAGGTGATCTGGGATCGCATCACCACGCCCAATGGCCTGGACGTGGCCATGTCCAGCCCGGGTATCGATGGGTTGGGCAGTGCGGGCCATCCGGGCCAGTACGACGCCCATTGGGGCGCGCGCATTGGCTCGGCGCTGATGATCAGTCTGATTGCCGACGCCTTCAAGTACGCCGCCGCCGAGAACGGCCCGGAAACCACCACGGTCACCGGCAGCGGTCTAGCCGTACAGTCGCCCTATGAGAGTGCCACCGCGCGGACCATGGAGCGGCTGGCTGGCGAGGCGCTCAGCGAGCGTAGCCCGCCAACCGTGACCATCAACCAGGGCACCGTGCTTGCCGTCTATGTCGCCAAGGATGTCGACTTCTCCGATGTGCTGTCCCAGCGACGTTGATCGAGTGAACTGAATCATGGATGCCGAAGTGGCCCCCCTAGCTCTGGTTTCAAGCGATTTCCTGCGCTATCAGTACGAAGTGCTGGGCATCGCCGAGTACATGAATTCGCCGGAGGTGACGGAAATCTGCATCAACCGTCCCGGCGAGCTGTACCTGGAAACCCGGGCAGGGTGGCAGCGGGTGGAGGTGCCGGGACTGACCTTCGAACGGGCCCGGCAGTTCTGCACCGCGGTGGTGAACGAAAGCAATACCGGCCAGCGCATCACCGATGCCGACCCGGTCGTGTCGTTGACCTTTCCGACGGGTCAGCGCGCCCAGTTCGTGATTCCGCCGGCGTGTGATGCCGGCAAGGTGTCGATCACCATCCGTTTGCCGTCCAAGCACACCAAGACGCTCAGCCAGTACAACGAGGACGGTTTCTTCAACCAGATCCTCGAGCAGGACGGCAGCATCAGCGAGCAGGACCGCGAGCTGCTGGAGCTGCGCCAGTCGCGCGACTACGCCGAGTTCTTCCGGCGTGCGGTGATATACCGCAAGAACATCGTGGTGTCCGGCGCCACCGGCAGCGGCAAGACCACCTTCATGAAGGCGCTGGTCAACCACATCCCCGATGAAGAGCGCCTGGTCACCATCGAGGATGCGCGCGAGCTGTTCATCAGCCAGCCCAATGTCGTGCATCTGCTGTACTCCAAGGGCGGGCAGAGCGCCAGCAACGTCACCGCCAAGAGTTGCATGGAAGCGTGCCTGCGCATGAAGCCCGAACGCATCATCCTGGCCGAGCTGCGTGGCGACGAGGCGTTCTACTTCATCCGCAACTGCGCCTCCGGCCATCCCGGTTCGATCACCAGCTGCCACGCCGGCAGCCCGGAACAGACCTGGGACCAGCTGGCGCTGATGGTGAAGGCATCCAGCGAAGGCTCCGGACTGGAGTTTGCGGTGATCAAGCGTCTGCTGATGATGACCATCGATATCGTCGTGCATATCAAGGCGCACGTCGGGTCGCGCTACATCACCGGCATTGATTTCAATCCCGGCCGTGCGCAGGGACAGGAGGGCTGAACGATGAACGACATGAAGACCGGACATGGCTGTGTCCACCCCACCTCGAGGGCGCCCTGATGCTGCCTGGCATGGAAGTGCTTGCGTGCCCGGAGATGGCCGTCTCGATGGACGTGATGAAACACGTCATCAATGTTGAATCTTCCCGCAATCCCTACGCCATCGGCGTGGTCGGGGGGGCTCTGGTGCGCCAGCCCAAGCAGCTGGAGGAAGCCCTGTCGACCGTGCGCATGCTGGAGGAGAAAGGCTACAACTTCTCCATCGGGCTGGCCCAGGTCAACCGCTACAACCTGGCAAAGTACGGCCTGGATTCCTACGAGAAGGCATTCCAGCAATGCCCGAACCTGGTGGCCGGCTCGCGGATTCTCGCCGAATGCTACAAGCGGTCCGGTGGCGACTGGGGCAAGTCGTTCAGCTGCTACTACTCCGGCAACTTCACCACCGGCTTCCGCCACGGGTACGTGCAGAAGGTGTTCGACTCGATCCAGCGCGGGCAGCAACTGGCCTCGGCTGGCGGCGTCCCGCCGATCGACGTGGTCAGCCGCGACAGCCGCCGTACCGTCAAGGTCGAGCATCATCCCCAACAGGTCTCGCCGGCACAGTCGCGCATCGTTGCCCAGGCCGATGGTCCGCTGTATGCGCCCCAGCCGCCGGTCGATCCGGCGCGGGCGTATGTGGTGTATCCCTCGACCAGCGCCATGGCACGTGGCGCGCTGGTCAATCTTGCCGACCAGGCCCTGTCGCGGGTGGTCCTGGGCGCGGTGGACCGCGCCGGTACGGCAGCCCCGGCCCAGCAGGCCGCTTCACCGTATGCGCCGTACCCGCAAGATGTGCAGGAGGCGTTGAGCCAAGCCGGTGCACCGCCGATACCGCAGGTGCCTGCGGGGAGCGCCGCGCAACAGGCTGGGCAGCCGGTAATGCTGCGGCCATGGAATGAACGCAGCACGCCGGCTGCCTTGCCCAGCCAGAACGGTGAAGCGATCAGGCAACCGGAACAACAGATTCCCGCAGGGGATGCGGCCTTCGTTTTCTGACGAAGTCGTGGCGTGGCCAGGCCCTCGACTGGTCAATTGAGTTATGTACGTTCAACTACAAGGAAACCCACCCATGAAGCGCTCCAATCTCGACCTCATCCACGCCCAGCGTCTGCTCAAGTCCGCGTCATTGGCCGTGCTGTTCGTCGGCGCGGTGTTCGTGCCGGAAGTAATGGCCCAGGGCACGCCCAGCTTCGGCGGCACCGATGACAAGGTGTGCGGCTTCTTCAGCAACATCAATGGTCTGCTGAACATCGCGTCGATCGCCGTGGTGACCATCGCGGTCATCTTCGCCGGGTACCAGATCGCGTTCGCCCATAAGCGCATTGCCGACGTTGCTCCGATCCTGATCGGCGGCCTGCTGATCGGTGCGGCCGGCCAGATCGCCAAGATGCTGCTCGGCGACAGCTCCAGCAGCAGCTGCGGCGGCACCACCACCGTGATGATCGAGCAGGCGCTGCTGTACTACAGTGCATAAGAACGTCGTCTTCCGGGGTTGTACGCGCCCAGCGATGTTTCTGGGCGTGCCCTACATGCCGTTTTTCCTCGTGATCGGCGGTTTGTTCCTGTTGAGCGTCTACACGAACTTCTGGTACCTGCTGTCCATTCCGGTCGCGATCTTCATCATGCGGAACATGGCCAAGCGCGATGAGATGATTTTCCGGCTGCTTGGTCTGCGCCTGCATTTCAAGTTCAAGGCGCGCAACGTGCAGGACCACGATGGCATGTGGGTGTTCAGCCCCAATCACTACCGTACCAAGCCGGCGCCCAAGGATTGAGGTGCCGGATCATCCCGGGCAGGCAGCCGCCTGCCCGGTTTGTCCTGGAAATGTCGCAGTACCCTCTACGGAAGCAGTCCCATGTTCAGCCCCGACACCTCCATCGCAGAGTTCATTCCGCTGTCATCGCACGTCTCGGCGAACGTGGTCAAAACCACGGGCGGTGATTACCTGTTGACCTGGCATCTGGAAGGTCTGCCCTTTGTCGGGCGCGAAGAATGGGAGCTGGAACACAAGCACAACACCTTCAACCGCCTGCTGCAGACTCTGCGCGCACCGGATTTCGTCAATGTGGCCTTCTGGGTCCATGACCTGCGCCGCCGCCGCACGTTGAAGAGTCGCAGCTCGTTCAAGCAGACGTTCAACCAGGACGTGTCCGACCAGTACATGGGGATGCTGTCCTCGCAGCGGATCATGCAGAACGAGCTGTACCTGACCATGATCTACCGGCCGGTGGTGGGGGGGAAGCGTTTCGTCGAGAAGTCCGCCAATGTCTCCAAACTGCAGGCCGAGCAGGAGCAGGCCGTCGACAAGCTGATGGAACTGGCCGGCAACGTGGAAGCGGTCATCCGCGATTACGCACCGTATCGCCTCGGCATGTATGAAGCCAAGAATGGCATCGTATTCTCCGAGACCCTGGAATTCTTCGGTTATCTGATCAACCGCATCGACGAGCCGGTCCCCGTGCTCTCTGCGCCGATCAAGGATTACCTCCCGGTCAGCCGACACATGTTCTCGGCCAAGACCGGCGATTTCGTGGTCGCCACACCCAACGGCGTCAATCACTTCGGTGCCATTCTCAATATCAAGGAATACGCTGAAGGAACCTATCCGGGCATCCTCAACGGCCTGAAGTATCTTGACTTCGAGTATGTGTCCACCCATTCGTTCAGCCCGATGGGCCGCCAGGACGCGCTCAAGGTGCTGGACCGCACCAAGGGCATGATGATCTCTTCCGGTGACAAGGCGGTCAGTCAGATCATCGAGCTGGACCAGGCCATGGACCAATTGTCCTCGGGCAACTTCGTGCTGGGCGAGTACCACTACACCATCGCCGTGTACGGCGACAGCCAGGCCAAGCTCTCGCAGAACGTGGCTGCCACGCGTGCAGAACTCTCCAACGCCGGGTTCATCTCGGTCAAGGAAGACCTGGCCGTCACCTCGTCGTTCTATGCGCAGATTCCCGGCAACTGGCGCTACCGCACCCGCTTGGCCAACCTGAGTTCACTGAATTTCCTGGGCCTGTCGCCGCTGCACAACTTTGCTACCGGCAAACAGCACAACAACCCGTGGGGCGACTGCGTGACCACCCTGCAGACCACCAACGGGCAGCCGTACTACTTCAATTTCCACGCCACCCACCCCTCGGAAAACTCGCTCGGTGAGAAGGCGATCGCCAACACGATGGTGATCGGCAAGTCCGGTACCGGTAAAACCGCGTTGATCAACTTCCTGCTGAGCCAGGTGCAGAAGTACGACCCATCGCCGACCATCTTCTTCTTCGACAAGGACCGCGGCGCGGAGATCTTCGTGCGTGCCTGCGGGGGCAACTATCTGGCGCTGGAGAATGGCGCGGCCACCGGCTTCAACCCGTTCCAGTGCGAACGCAACGAAGCCAACGTGCAGTTCCTGTCCGACCTGATCAAGGTGTTGGCCGGCAAGCGCGAGTACAGCTCGCGCGAGGAAGAGGACATCTTCCGCGGCGTGGAGAACATGCTCGACACCCCGATGCACCTGCGCAGCATGACCAACTTCCAGAAGAGCCTGCCCAACATGGGCGACGATGGCCTGTATGCGCGCATGCGCCGCTGGACCTCGGGCAACTCGCTGGGCTGGGTGTTCGACAACCCGGTCGATACCATCGACCTGAGCCGGGCCAATATCATCGGCTTCGACTACACCGACATCATCGACAACCCCGAAGTGCGGGTGCCGGTGATCAACTACCTGCTGCACAAGCTGGAATCGCTGATCGACGGGCGGCGTCTGATCTATGTGATGGACGAGTTCTGGAAGATCCTGGACGGCGAGGGTGGCCTGAAAGAGTTCGCCAAGAACAAGCAGAAGACCATCCGTAAACAGAACGGCATGGGCATTTTCGCCACCCAGAGCCCGGAAGACGCGCTCAAGAGCGACATCTCCGCCGCGCTGATCGAGCAGACCGCCACGCTGATCCTGCTGCCCAATCCCAACGCCAGCAAGAGCGATTACATGGATGGTCTGAAGCTGACCGAGGCCGAGTTCCGCGTGGTGACCGCGCTGGACGAACGCTCGCGATGCTTCCTGGTCAAGCAGGGGCATGCATCGAGTGTGTGCCAGCTCAACCTGCGTGGCATGGATGACATCCTGTCGGTGATTTCGGCATCCACCGATAACATCGACATCATGCACCGGGTGCTGTCCGATGCGGCAGCCCGGGAAAAAGTGCTTGAGTCAGAGTTGACGCCGGAGCAATGGCTCAGCGAGTTCTACCGCAGGCGGAAAGGCTCGGGAAAACCGGCCCCGGGCAGCCAGGAGGCAGCCGCATGAAAACGATCGTTGAGCTGAAGGAATATCGCCGTTCGAATTCGATGGAGAAGACAATGGATACTGCAAAGCGAGCCCAAAAGCCCCGAGCCATGTACGCGCGTGCGCGCGCGACCTTGCTGAGCGTTTCGTGCGCGGCCATGCTGGCCGCCCCGGTGCAGGCCTATACGCTGCCCGTTGTCGAGGTCGGCGCCAACCTGTTCAACCTGACCTACACGCAGGTCAATACGCTGTACTCGCAGATGGAGTCAGCTGCTGAATACGGCACCCAGGCCTGGCGCTTCACCAAGACGCTGGCCAACTGGGCGCAGAAGATGGCACGGTTCCAGCAGATCATCGCATCGCCTCTGATGCCCGTTACTCCTACCCTCAAGCCCGTTCCCATCGACTTCAATGTCGCCGAGAAGTGCGGGACCTCCAGCATGTTCAGTTTCCAAGGGGTGATGCAGGCACTGGATATCGGCTCGTTCTCCCCGCAGGGGGACATCCGCGCGCAGCAGCGCACCATCTGCAGCATGATCCAGGTCATCGAGAATCAGAAGTACAACGAGACCGTCAAGGTCCTGCAGGAGAGCCTGCCCAACATGAATCAGGTGCTCAACAAGATCGCCGAGATCCGTGCCCTGACCAGCTTTGAGGACGAGGGCCCGATGAACGAGGTGCTGAGCAATACGACCCTGTCCATCGCCAAGTCGACTGCCGCCATTGACCAATGGGAGCAGCAGATGGGCCTGTACGACAAACACATCGACATTCTCACCCGGCAGCAGCGGATGCTGGCCGAGCGGGTTCTCAGGGGCAGCAAGGCCCCCAACATACTGGGCACTGCGGTGAAGACGGCCGCGCTGAAAGCGGCGCTGTCCAACTGATCACGGACACCGTTGAACGCGGGCCGACACAATATTGGGTGAGATTATGACTCTAGGGATGGTGCACGCCATGTTCGGCCACGGGCCGCTTCAATGGCTCCAGGACCTGCAGGCGCAGGCGTCGGTCGGCGATTTCTTCTTTTTCAGGCTGATCCTGGATTACCTTCACAAGGAGATTGCAGAGTTCGGCATCAAGTTGCTCGGCCGCATGATGAAGTGGGTCGGTGCGATCGCGCTGATCCTGATGACGCTGTGGGTGCTCATCCAGGGCTTCCGCATCGCCACCGGCCAGAGCCGCGACTCGATGATGGTGCTGGTCACCAACATGGCCCGCGCCGCGTTGATCGTGTCGGTGGCTACGAGCATGGCCATGTTCGGCGAAGACCTTCATGGCTTCCTGATCAATGACGTGAAGAACGAGATCAGCTACGTCATCACGGGCAAGGACGAATCGCCGGAGGACCTGATCGACAAGAATCTGGGCTATATGCAGATTGCATTGTCGGCGGTCGATGCGCTGGATGTGATGGGCGATGTGACCCTGGACAGCGCAAAAACCCGCGCCATGTGGTTTGTCGGCTTGGGTACCGGGGGGCCGGCCGTAACCGCCGGGTCGATGCTGCTGTTGTACGAGGTGGCGTTGGCCTTGTTCATCGGCTTTGGCCCTCTGTTCATCCTCTGCCTGCTATTTGATCAGACCAAGCAGCTCTTCCAGAAATGGTTGTTGTACGGGATAGGAACGATGTTCTCTATGGCGGTACTGGCAGTGATGACCACAATCGCGATGAAGATGGTTGCCAAAGTGGCGGGGGCCTTCTGGGCCAGTGCCGCATTGGGCAAGCTGATCGGTCAGGACTTCTCCGATGGCGTGACCAGTATGGCGTTGCAGCAGGGCGGCATGGGTCTGATCCTGACCACGCTGATCCTGACCGCCCCGCCGATGGCGGCCATGTTCTTCCAGGGCACGCTGGGCAGCTTCATGGCGTACTCGCAGATTGGTGGCTCTGGCGTTGGAGCACAGCCGGGCCCGCAGGGGCAGCCGCCGGGCTCGATGGGCGGGGGTGGGTCGTATACGCCGCCGAGGCCGGATAACACCAGCAGAACTGAGGATCACGGATCCACAACCGGGGCATTGAGGATGTCCGGCAGCAGCTCTTCTGCTACTGCACAAGAATCTGGTTCGCGCGGTCTTGCGGCATCTGGTCGGACTGGTGAGTGATTACCCTCCGGTCCGTTTTACATTTGTCAGGTATTAGGAGTGTGGTCAATGTATCGCTCTTTGATCTTTTTGGTCGTGCTGGCGTTCGGCATGGCATACCCATTGAAATCTCGAGCTGAGGGCGGGTGTCCGCCGGGGTTCTACCCCATCGGTGGGCAGGGGGTAAAGGGCTGTGCGCCAATCCCTGGTTCGACCCCTGGCAACCAACGCCCGGCCAAGCCTCCTGCTGCGCCGGTGCCGACCGGCCGCTGGCACGACGCTTGGGGCGCTGTAGCTTTGTCGAAAGCGACGTCATGGGTGGGTGCATCCACTGATGAACCGTCTAGGTCTCGCGCGGAGGGTATCGCGCTTCAGAAGTGCAGGGCTGAAGGCGCGAGCGATTGCACTGTTCTGAGTTCCTACCACAATCAGTGCTTTGCCTTGATGGTTCCTGCGGCGAAAGAGAACTTCCGATGGGGATCCGGTACGGGGGAGAATATTGAAACTGCGACGCAGATTGCGAACAGGGCATGCATGACGTCGTCGGGTGATGCATGCAAGATTTTCTATACCGATTGTGCTGAGCCCACATTCGAGAAGTTCTAAGCCATAAGGTCGGCAATGAGTGCGTGGTGGCGACAGTGGGTTCGCTCGATCTCCCAGCCTCAAGATAGCCTGCCCTTGTGATTATTTGCTCATCCAGGAAGGCCCGATCGGGGAATGGCTCCCGCGTTCTACGGGAGCAGTTGCTTCTTTGCGTGGAACCCGATCCAGACCCCGCGTCACCCCGGAGAGAGAATGTTCATCCATACAGGGGGGAATATGAGGGGCAGCGGGAGGGATGAGTCGGCATCGGTGGCGGCCTCAAAGGCAGCTTGCCGCTATCGTTGGGGCGATCAACGGCCATGATGCAGACTGCGCCTCCCTCGCCGTACCGCAGGCGGGGCGGCTTCTCCGCTGCCAGGATGCGACGGCCATGACGATCCGATCGAACCACATGTTGCTTGCCGGCATCTTGACCTTCCTATCGATTACGGGATGCTCCGCCATGGATGACTACGACAACACCGATGTGCGCGTGTTTGACCGGCAACAGACCAGACGGGAGGCCACTGCGCTGCTGGCGAACTGGTTTCCAGCAGGCACGCCGATGAGTGAGGCTGTCGGCATAATGGAGAAGAACGGCTTCACCTGCTCGCCGACGCAAGTCACGGCTGGAGCGCTAAAGGGAATGTCCTGTGATCTGTCGATTGCCGAACCTGCTGAGCCTCAGGTTGCGCGGCTTGCGCTGTCCGGCTGGACGGTGATGCTGGTGGAAGACGAGGCGCAGGCTGTGACGAAAGTACTTGTAGGTCGTTTCCCTGCGGATCTGGGCGAGTAAGCGATGAGCGATCCGCAGGCGCGTATTTTGATTGGCTCCAGTCCAGTGGCTGCGGGAAACCGGCATACGTATCTGCTGTTCGAACGTTCTGATGGCAGCCAGACCGTCGTCCGCGGTGGACCCACGCGGAACCCGCAAGGTGACCCGCTTTGGGCGCTAGCCGATAGCACGCTGCTTGGTGCCGATCGCTACGGTGACATCAAGGTCAGTTCTTCGCCGTATCAAGCCTCATACCCTGCGTATCAACGCGTGACCGATAGCGGCGTGGAGAGTATCCCTGTGGCGGGGGGTGACCGCTTCGATGCCACGCTGAAGAGGGACCCACATGGGAACCCCATAGTCCGGCAGGAACGTGGCATCGACTGGCCCTTGCCGGGTGAGTATCACGAGAGACGGGTCCTGTGGACCGGTGCTGACGCCGAACTGCAGGCCAAGCTGCTTATGGCACGGGAGGCTGGTAAGCAGATCACCAACGCTGGCCTTGAGTACTCCCCGCTTTCCAACAACTGCAACAACGTCTCCACCGCATTGCTCACGGCCATTGGCGTAACGCCGGCATTGCCCACGCAGACCGATGGCACTACCGTTTCCGCCCCGGCCTTTGACGAACCGCTTTATCAGAGCATCGGGCCGGGCGGCTGGCGCAGCGGTTATCAGTTCGATGGCCGCAGTTGGAAGGACGACGACGGACGGGTGATCCCGCCGCCGGTGAAGGGCGAGGCCACCCAGCCACTCGGCCCGCAGGCACCTGCGCCGTCGCGTCCGGGTTCCAGCAGCGCGCAGTTGGATCCGCCTGCCCGCGAGCGTGATGGCCTGCTGCATCCGTCCCACCCTGGGCATGACCTGTATCTGCAGGCCTATGCCGGGGTGGCACGCCTGGACGAGCAATTCGGACGCACGCCGGACGAACAATCGCAACGGCTTGCTGCCGCGCTCGCTGCACAGGGCAGGACCGATGGGCTGGAAACCATCCAGCAGGTGCTCCTCAACGACACCGGTACCCGCGCGTTTGCCGTGGACAACGCGGATGCGTCTGCACCATGGGCGCGGCGCTCCGCCGTCGAGGTAATGACCGCGCTGCAGCAACCGCTGGAGGAAAGCACCGCGCAGATTGAGCAGGCCAACGCACGTGCTGCCGAGCGGCGAGGCGCGGACGTCGTGCAGGCCCTGGCAGGGCCGCGCGTGGCCTAGCGGTTAAGCGCTGCACCCCGGCAGGGGCGCTGTGATGTCGTCGATTCCAGCGGCGTGCAGCTAGTAGCGGGCGTTGCCCAAACAACAACAGCCATCCCGTCCCGGCGATGGCTGTTGCGGTCGTGCCGTGGCGCGGCCTCACCCCATCATGGTGCGGCTGTTGCTCTGGACCTGTTCCTGGTTGCGCTCCTGTTCCTGGCGCTGGCTGCTGGCCTGTTCTTCCACCTTGCGGCTGCTCTGTTCCAACGGCGTGTTCATGGCCAGCAGGGTGTCGACGGTGACCCGCAGGTGGGCCGGGTCGTTCTGGTTGCCCTGCACAGCAAAGGTGTTGGCCGCGTCGTTGCTCATCAGCACATGATCGATGCGCTTGCCGCCGGCGGCGTGCATCTGCGCAGCCAGGCTGCCGGCGAGCTGGTCGCTGGACTGATCCGGAGTGCGGCCCACGCGGGTGTCCTGGGCGTAGACGCCACGCTGTGCGTCGTTGAACAGGAGATTGCCCGGATGGCGGGCATCGTCCATGCGCAGACTGGTGTGGCTGTTCTGGTGTTTCTCGGCCTCGCGCCGGGCCGGTTCACCGGCCGGCAGCGGGCCGCGCAGGGTGTCGATCAGGTCTACCGCGCCACCGACAGTGCCGCGCGAGATGACGGTGGTCGCGGCACGGCGTTCTCCGATGTCGTCGCGATATTCGTCGATCATTCGGGCATTGGTGTTGGCCAGGGTCTTGGCCTGCTCCGAGCCCAGTACCGAGCCGCTGTCGAGGAAGTTGCCCAGCTTGTGCGAGCCCAGCGATGCGGCGGCGGCGATCACGGGGCGATCGGGAATCAGCGCGTTGTACCTGCTGTTGCTGAAGCCGGAGGCCTCCAGGGTCTTGATTTCCTGGGGGCTGGCGTAGATGCGGACCTGGCCGTAATGCGGCGATGCAGCGCTGACCGGATCGGCAGCCATGACATGGTTGACCATCCTGTTGCCACCTTCGGGAATCCGGTAGTTCAGGCTGGCCGCGCCGAAGGCATTGAAGGTTTCGCCTTTGAGATCGAAGTGGTGCGCACTGATCTGGGCCAGGGTGCCGCCCAGCGAGTGGCCGGTGACGGTTACTTCCGGGGCGTGCCCAACGTCCTTGCCCTGTTTGATCGCATATTCCATGGCCCTCTCGGTCAGTGCGATCGCATCCTTGGCCTGCAGATTGGTGCGTCCAGTGACCATCGTGCCATCGGTAAGTACGGCATCAAGCAGGATCTGCTCGGTGCCGCGGTGCGATACCACGATCTCATTGGTGTCTACACGCTGGTAGACCGTGCCTTGATAGCCGTTGCGGGTGTTGTTGACATGTTCAAGCACCACGTACCGGTGACCGTTGAGCGTGACTGGCTCTTCCTCGCCAGGTGCGCGACGTCCTACCGCTCGATCCTTGTACGCGTCATCGGAGATCGCCGCGTAATCCTGGCTGGGAATGGTCATTGTTTGGCCTCTTTGGCGGACAACGAGATCGAGAACAACGCGTTACGCAGTTCCGGCACGAATACGGTGGGATCTTCATTGCCTCTGGCCGGATAGTCTTCGATCGAGGTGATGCCCGATGGACCTTCCACCGGCGAGGCGCGCGGATAGTCCCTGGCCGGGTAGTGACGGGTCAGCGTATCGCCCGCAGTGAACCGGTCGGCGTCGATGAAGGTGAGGAAACGGGTTTCCTCATGCGCACCGGTGGCCTTGAGCAGGGCACCCGTACCACTGAATTTCCAGTGGCATACGCCGCGCCCGTAATAGTCCTCGTCCAGCATCCGGTCGAGGTAGACGGTGCCGTGGTACTCATCGTCGGCGACGCGCTTGAGCGCGAGCGGCTCCTGGCTGGTGATGCGCCCGGCGGTGCCGGTTTCCGGGTTGATGCGACCGCACTCTGCTTCGTTGGTGACGTCGTACTGCGCGACGCCTTCGATGCGTTCGAACGGGCCCGGGGCGTTGTGCAGCTTCAGGACCACGTCATAGGCCTGGCGCGGTTGTGGATTGAGCTTGGCGAGACCGCGTCCGCCTTTTTCGACATCGGCCTCGGCGGCGGCGGTGGAAAGGTCTTGGCTCATGGTGTTCTCCGTACGGCTGCAGGCGGTGATCAGAAGGGTGACAAGGCAGATCTTGAGGACACGGTGCAAGGCCGGTCTCCGTTTGACAGGGGGGGAATGAAGGTGGGACGGTGCGGGGACGCCGCACAGAGCTGGCGGCAACGCGCAGGGGGCCGTTGTGCCAGCGTCGGGGGAATCCGTCTGTCCGCCGATGCCCGCGTACAGGGGGACGGTTCGCATGGCGACATGCGCCGCCGCCGGGGCCGTGCGGATGATCAGGCCGGGCGTGTCGGGAGTCTGCAGGGAGCAGCGGGACATCAAGTCTCCGTTCCATGGTGACGAGGCCCGAGTATAGGGGGGGAGCGAGGGTGGATTTGTTCAAAATGCGCGAAATGCGCCGAGAATTTGACGGCCTTGGTCGCAAGACCGGCATTACGCCCGCACGGCATTCCATACCCCCGCATGGCATTCCATCAGCGCCAGCAGCAGACTGCGGCGGGCGAACGGCGCCGGCGAAGGCCCGCACCCGCGCTGACGATCGACGAACCCTTACGGATACGGCCCGACCCGGAACGGCTGGGGTTCGGGAGACGCCGGCGGCAGGCGATCGCCGTGGACGCGGCTGAGAATCTCGTTGGTCCGGCGTTGTTCGGCCACGATCTGCTTGAGCAGGCCCTTGATCCCGAAGATGGCGAAGGGGACGAAGATCCAGAGCAGTCCGAGCAGCGCCCAGAGGATCCCGACCAACACTGAAAAACCGTGGCCTGTTGAGCCCATGAAGTCCGTTCCTTGTTCTTGGCAGAGGCGGCATCCTGCGCCCGTAGGCGTAGCGAGCAGCGAATCGATCACGACGAGCGGCATGTGGAAGGGCGCGTTCCGGCGCGCGGAAGCAGCGCCCGCTCACGGCCAGTCTCGCCCATTCGTGCGACAATTTCACTTCAAAGCCACCACCTGTCGATGGCTGCACCAGGCCGCCTAGGGGTTGTGATGTCTACCAGTACGGGCTTTCCCACGCTCATCGGCTTTGATCTGCCTGGTCTACCGGTCGGATCGGCGCCTTCGCGGGCGATCGTGACCGCATTTCTCGATGAAACGCCGCCCAGCGACTGGATGCGCATCCTGCACCGCCAGGCGTGGCCCTCCCTGCGCGTGGACCATGGCGTGGAGCAGATCCGCCTGGTCGGGCAGGGCATCCATTTCGTGGGCATCATCAAGGACGCGCGCGCGTTGTCGGCGGCCGTGCGCGGCCTGTTCAACGAGGTCAATGCCAAGGCGCTGGACCGCCGATTGGCGGCCATGGAGAACCCGCTGGAGGACGGCGGTCCGGGCTCGGCGCCGGTGGCGGAACCGACGGTCTCGACGGATCCACGCCTGGACGATATCGCGGCGCTGCTGGCGATGCCGGCCGTGCCGGGCATCCTGGAGTTGGCCAGTGCGATGACCGGCATGCGCTTCGTCGCGGTGGCGCGGGTGACCGCGGATCGCTGGACCGCCTGCGCCGTGCATGATCGCCTGGATTTCGGCCTGCGGCCGGGCGACGACCTCGTGCTGGAAACCACCATCTGCGATGAGATCCGCGAGCATCGCCATCTGGTCCAGTTCGACCAGGCCAGCACCCATCCGGTGTTCTCCCGCCATCCCACGCCTGCGCTGTACGGATTCGAGAGTTACATCTCGGTGCCGATGTTCCGCCGCGACGGTGGTTTCCACGGCACCCTGTGCGCGCTGGACCCGCAACCGTCCAAGCTCGACGCAGCCACGGTGAAAGCGTTCGAAGTCCTGGCGGGCGTCATCGGCGCGCATCTGGAGGTGCCGGAGGCGGCCGTGGACGCTGGGCAGGACGCGGTCAGCGTGAGCGAGGCGTTGTCGCTGCTGTCGGGCCAGGTCGATGCCCTGGAGGCGGCGAGGCTGCCGGAGCCGTTCCGCGCGGTGACCGCGCGCCTGCGTGCACTGGTCGACGCGCGACAGACTGCGGCGAGCTGATCGCGCCGCAGCCGCGATGGGCGTCGCCGCTCAGCCGCTCAGCCGCTCATTCGACGCGCGCAAAGCGCGCCCGCCACTGGCCCTGCACCTCCACCTGCGCCACGAACATCTCGAACGGGCGCACCCACAGCCCGATGTCCGTGTCCAGCGGCCGGTAGAGCACCATCGGTGCCAGCGTTTCGCTGTGGCGCACGACGCCGATCACCTCGTAATTGCCGCCCTTGAAGTGGCGGTAGTGGCCGGGCGGCAGGATGGGCAACGGGGCGAGATCGGACATGGTCGACAGTGACTGGGGCGGGCCGGGCATTATCGCCCGTGCTGCAGGCGGCGTCGCGGCGTGGCAGCGTCAGCCCGCATCCGGCAGGGGACCGGCGCGGCAGGCGCTGACCAGCTGCAGCACCGCGTCGGGATGCATCGGGCGGGCGAGGTGATAGCCCTGCGCTTCATCGCAGCCCCACAGACGCAGCAGGGACAGTTCGGCCTCGTTCTCCACGCCTTCGGCGACCGTGCGGTACCCCAGCTGCCGGGACAGCTTGATGATGGCTTCGACCTTCAGCCGTGCGGTACGCGAACGCGCCAGCCCGGTGACCAGCGTCTGGTCGATCTTGATATGGCTGATCGGCACCTCGCTGAGGTAGCCGAAGTTGCTGTAGCCGCTGCCGAAATCATCGATGGCGATGCGCACGCCGGCGGCGGCCATTTCCCGCAGTTGTGGCAGCGCAGCGGGATGGTGGTTGAGCCACTGCCCTTCGGTGATTTCGATCTCGACCAGGCTGGGTGCCAGCCCATGCGCGTCCAATCGTTCGGACAGCACGCTCCACACACACTGGTCGTCGAAGTCGCGCGGCGAGAGATTGAGCGACAGGCTGAACCCCGGCACGCTCTGCTGCCATTGCGCCGCCTGGGCCAGGGCGTGGTCGATGACCCAGCGGCTGATCGCGGGCATCAGCGCGGTGCGCTCCAGGACCGGAATGAATTCGCCCGGGCTGACCGGACCGAGCATCGGATGGGTCCAGCGCAGCAGGGCTTCGGCCGAGACCGGCAGTCCGTCGATGAGATTGAATCGGGGTTGGTAGACCAGGCTGAACTGGTGTTGGGCCAGGCCGCGTCCGGCGTCCGAGGCCAACCGGTAGCGACGCCGCAGCGCATCGTCGCGTTCCTGCGAGTACCAGCACAGGCAGGCGTCGGTCTGCAGGGCGTGATGCATGGCGACCAGACACTTGCGGATCAGATCGGCGGTCTGTTCCGGAACGGCGCGGAAGTCGCAGACCCCGGCGTGGAACTGCGGCGACATCGGAATGCTGCCGGCCATCAGTGGCCGGCGCATGCGTACACGCAGGCGATCAAGCACGGCCTCGGTCTGGTCGTGCGATTGTTCCGGCAGCAGGAAAGCAAACCGGGTCAGGCCCACGTGATACACCTGCGCGATATCGCGCAGCACGTCCTGCACGCGCAGCGCCGCCTGGCGGAGCAGGGTTTCCACCGGTTTCATGCCCAGCGCCTGGCCGGCATCGTTGGCGCTCTGCAGATCGAACACATCCAGCAGCACCGCCGTGAACGCGCGCGCCTCGCCACCACGGGACAGGGCATTGAGGTCGGCCTGGAACTGCTGCCGGTTGGGCAGGCCGCTGACCTGCTCGCGGCGGCCCAGCGACATCTTCAGTTCCATCTGCGCGATCACCACCCGCGACAGCGTCTGCAGCTGCAGCTGTTCTTCCGCGGACAGCCGGCGCGGCTCGCGGCCCATGATGCACAGCGTGCCGAGCGTGATGCCGGCCTTGGTGATCAATGGGGCGCCCGCGTAGAAACGCAGTTGTTCGGGGCCGGTCACCAGCGCGTGGTCGGCAAAGCGCGGATCCAGGTGCAGGTCGGCGACCTGGAGCACGTCGGGGGCACCCAACGCCAGCGCGCAGATCGAGGCATGCCGTTCGTTACGGGTCAGCGCCAGACCGACGCGCGAGATGATGTGCTGGTGGACGGCATCGAAGATGGACACCAGCGCGATCGGAACGCCGAAGGTAAAGGCCACCAGTTCGGTGATCGGGTCCAGCGCCGTCCCCAACGCAGGGTCCATCACGTTGAGTGCTTCGATCAACGCGATCCGATCCAGATCCTCAGCTCTGTCCTGCATGTACCGCACCCTGTCCCGACTTCACCCTCACTATCCGGGGTGGGTTGCAGCACCGGCGTGAAGCAGGGTCGCCACGGATGAAGCGTTCACGCTGGCGGCGGTGCGCCGGCTCAGCAGGGCGCGACGGGGGACTGCAGCAACGTCACCAGCTGGCGCAGGCGATACGGCTTGGGCAGGAATTCGACATGCTCGGGCAGCGGCGGCAGCTGCGAGCGTGCGTAACCGGAGGCCAGGATGATGCGCGCATTGGGCAGCACGTCGGCCACATGTTCGCTCAGCTCCACGCCGCTCATGCCGTTGGGCATGCTGATATCGCTGAACACCACATCGAACCCGCCGGGATCCTGCATCAGGCGCAGCGCGGCCGGGCCGTCGTCGGCGGTGTGGATTTCGATGCCGAAGTCCTGCAGCGCCTGGCCGATCAGTTCACGCAGGTCCTGCTGGTCTTCGACCATCAATACGCGTAGGGGCTCAGACATGCTCGACTTCCTCAATGACAGGTAACAACAGGCGGACGGTGGTACCCCGGCCGGGGGCGGTTTGTACGTCGACGAAGCCGTCGCACTGGGAAACGAAGCCGAAGACCTGGCTCAGGCCCAGCCCGCTGCCTTTGCCGATTTCCTTGGTGGTGAAGAACGGCTCGCTGGCGCGCGCGGCGATGTCCGGGGGCATGCCATTGCCCTGGTCGGTCACCGCGATGGCGACATAGTGGCGGCGCATGGGCTGGGACAGATCCGGTGCCAGTCGCTGTTCGACCTCGGCCGTGATCGTGACCGTGCCGCCCTGGGGCATCGCTTCGCCACTATTGAGCACCAGATTCAACACGGCGCTGTGCAACTGTACGCCATCGGTGACGATCGGGGGCAGATCCGGGGTCACGTCCAGGTGGACCTCGATGCCGGTCGGGCAGGCGCGACGCAGCACGGGCAGGGCATCGCGCAGGAAATCCTGCACCACCACCGGTTCGCGCACCAGGGTCTGATCCGCGGAGAACGCGAGCAGCTGGCGGGTCAGCAGCGAGCCGCGGTCGGCAGCGGCCTGGGCGAGGTCCACCAGCTCCTGGGTGCGCCCGTCGGCGCCGGGGCGCAGGGCGATCAGGTCCAGCGCGTTGCCGATGGTGGTCAGCAGGTTGTTGAATTCATGGGCCAGGCCCCGGGTCAGCCGGCCGACATTGTCCAGCTGGCGCTGCTGCACGTGCGCGCGCTGCGCATCCTGCAGCAGGCGCTGGGCCTGGTAGCGCTCGGTGACATCCTGGGTGACCTTGACGAAGCCGAGCAGACAGCCGTCCTCGCGGACCGGCTCGATCACTTCGCCGGCCCGGAACCGCTCGCCGTTGCGGCGCACGCGCCAGCCTTCGCCGACGAAGCGGCCATGGTCGCGGGCGTATTCCAGCGCCTGCTGGGGCACGCCCAGCTGCTGGTCTTCGGGGGTATAGAACAGGCCGACGTACTTGCCGATCACCGCTTCGGCGTCATAGCCCTTGACCCGTTCACAGCCGCGGTTCCAGCTGCAGATGCTGCCCTGCGTATCCAGCAGATAGATGGCGTGATCGCTCACGTTGTCGATCAACAGCTTCAGCTGCCGGCTTTCGTCGGCGAGCGGTGCAACGCTGGATACGGCCTGGACCACGACGGTTATCGACTCCCCCGATAAGGGACCGAACCGTAGGGGCCACGGTGTGAAGAAAGTGTCAAGAACGTGCGCCAAACGCGCTGACTTCTGGCGCTTAACAGCCGTTTACCGCTTCGGGTACCATCAGCCCCCTTTTACGCTGGAACATGGCATGAATTCTGCGCCTACCGCCCGTGACCGCTGGATCTGGCTTGCGTCGGCCGCCTTGATGGCGGCCACGCTGGGCACGGAAATGGTGGTGCCGCTGGGCTATGCGGTCTGGCTGACCTACTTCATGGCGGTCGGCATCACGCTGTTCCAGCGCCGCCTTGACGTGCCCCTGCTGGTGGCGATCGGGTCCTGCATCCTGTTGGCGGTGGGCTACAACGTCGCGCCGGCCAGCAGCAATTCGGCGTTTTCCTTCGTCAACCGCAGCATCGGCGGCGTGGCCTTCCTGATGATGGCGCTGACCGTGATGAAGGCCATCGGCGCCCGCCGTGAAGCGGCCGACGCGCTGTGGCTGCAGGCCGGCGAGAACGTGGTCGGCACCAGCCTGCAAGGGGATCCCACCCCGCGTGAACTGGCCGAAGCAGCCATGCGCGCGCTGTGCGCGCAGCTCAATGCCGATGTCGGCGCGATGTACCGCCTGCAGGGCGAGCGGCTGGTGCTGGTCGGTGGCGCCGCGCTGCCGTCGCAGCTGCCGGAGACGCTGCCGGCGAACGCCGGGCAATGGGGCGAGATCATCCGTGAGGGCCGTGCCCGCCGCCTGGAGGACAGCGACAGCCCGCTGGATATCGACACGCCGCTGGGCCGCACCACCGTGCACCAGCGCCTGCTGGGACCGATCACCGCCGATGGCGTGGTGATCGGCGTGATCGAGCTGGGCCGTGCCGGCGTATCGCCCGCACGCGGCCTGGAGATGGCGCTGCTGCTGCAGTGCGCCGAGCCGATCGGCATCGCGCTGCGCGCGTCGCTGCTCAATGCCCAGCTGGTGGAACTGCTGGAGGAAACCCAGCGCCAGAGCGAAGAGCTGCAGACCCAGCAGGAAGAGCTGCGCGTCGCCAACGAAGAGCTGGAGGAGCAGAGCCGCAGCCTGCTGCATTCCCAGGCCAACCTGGAGCAGCAGCAGGCCGAGCTGGAGCAGACCAATGTGCAGCTTGAAGAGCGCACCCACGAGCTGGAGTCGCGCCAGCAGGCCCTGCTCCTGGCCCAGGCGCAGCTGGTGCAGAACAGCAACGAGCTGGAGGCCAGCTCGCGCTACAAGTCCGAATTCCTGGCCAACATGTCCCACGAGCTGCGTACGCCGCTCAACAGCGCGCTGATCCTGGCCAAGCTGCTGGCCGACAACAAGGACGGCACGCTGACCGCCGAGCAGGTCAAGTACGCCCAGGCGATCCACTCCTCCAACAACGACCTGCTTGCGCTCATCAACGACATCCTGGACCTGTCGCGGATCGAAGCCGGCCACGTCGAGCTGGTCGAGGAGAACCTGGCCGTCTCCAGTGTGCTGCAGCGGTTGAAGGAAACCTTCGAGCCGATGGCGGTGCAGAAGGGCCTGAGCCTGGAGATCAGCGCCGCGCCGGATGCGCCGACCCAGCTGCTGGCCGACAGCCAGCGCCTGCAGCAGATCCTCAAGAACCTGCTGGCCAATGCGGTCAAGTTCACCGAGCACGGCAGCGTGTCGCTGAAGGTGCGCAGTGCCGGGGCAGGGCGGATCCAGTTCGCCGTGTCCGATACCGGCATCGGGATTCCCGAAGAGCAGACCGCGGTGATCTTCGAAGCGTTCCGCCAGGCCGATGGCAGTACCCGCCGCCGTTATGGTGGCACCGGGCTGGGCCTGTCGATCTCGCGCGATCTGGCCGCCCGCATGGGCGGCAGCATCTCCGTTTCCAGCGAGCCGGGGCGCGGCAGCTGCTTCACCCTCGAACTGCCGCTGCTGGCTGGCGGCGGCACCGGCAGTGCCCAGCACGTCGTGCATGACGTCCGCCCGGCGGCCGTCGCGGCCCCGTCGCTGCCCGCCGCCGCGCCGCTCGGCCGTGCGCATGCCGGGTCGACGCCGGCCCCGACGCCGGCGGCAAAGGTGATCGATGACCGCGGCCGTCGCAGCCGCGCGGGCCGGATGATCCTGGTGGTCGAAGACGATGCGACCTTCGCCAGCGCGCTGGTGTCGATGGCGCATGAACTGGACTTCGACTGCGTGGTCGCCGGCACGGCCGAGGAGGCGCTGGCCCTGGCGACCGAACTGCGGCCCAACGGCATCCTGCTCGATATCGGCCTGCCCGACGTCTCCGGGCTCAGCGTGCTGGAGCGCCTCAAGCGCGACCCGGCCACGCGCCACATCCCCGTGCACGTGGTGTCCGGGCTGGAGCGCTCGCAGGTAGCGATGGAGCTGGGTGCGATCGGCTATGTGATCAAGCCGGCCACGCGCGAGCGCCTGGTCGGGGCGATCCAGCAGCTGGAGGCCACCAGCCAGCGTGACATGCGCCGCCTGCTGATCGTCGAGGACGACAGTGAGCTGCGCTCCAACCTGCAGCTGCTGCTCGGCCGCGACCAGTTGGAAATCACCGCGGTGGGCACCATCACCGAGGCGATGGCGGAGCTGGCCGGATCGACCTTCGACTGCATGGTCACCGACCTGGCGCTGCCCGACGGCACCGGCTACGACCTGCTCGAGCGCATGGCCGGCAACGAGGCCGTGGCGTTCCCGCCGGTGATCGTCTACACCGGCCGCGCGCTGACCCGCGATGAGGAGCAGCGCCTGCGCCGCTATTCCAAGAGCATCATCATCAAGGGCGCGCGCTCGCCCGAGCGCCTGCTCGATGAAGTGACCCTGTTCCTGCACAGTGTCGAGGCCTCGCTGCCGACCGACCAGCAGCGCCTGCTGCGCGAGGCGCGCCGCCGCGATGCGGTGCTCGATGGCCGTACCGTGCTGCTGGCCGAGGACGACGTGCGCAACATCTTCGCACTGTCCAGCGTGCTCGAGCCGCTCGGCGTCACCCTGGACATCGCCCGCAACGGTCGCGAGGCGCTGGAGAAGCTGCGCCCGGAGATCGACCTGGTGCTGATGGACATCATGATGCCGGAGATGGACGGGCTGACCGCCATGCGCGAGATCCGCGCGGACAACCGCTGGCGTGACCTGCCGATCATCGCGCTGACCGCCAAGGCGATGCCCGATGACCGCGAGCATTGCCTGCAGGCCGGTGCCAACGACTACATCGCCAAGCCGATCGACGTGGACAAGCTGGTCTCGCTGTGCCGTGTGTGGTGCTCGCGCCGATGAACGAAACGGAGTTGTTCGACCTGGAGCTGAAGGTGTTGCTGGAGGCGGTCTACCAGCGCTACCACTACGACTTCCGTGACTACGCACTGGCGTCGCTGCGGCGGCGGATGCGCCATGCCATGGCGCGCTTCGACTGCCCGACCATGGGCGCGCTGCAGCACCGGCTGCTGCACGAGCCGGACACGTTCGCCCAGGCGATGCAGTACTTCACCGTGCAGGTCTCGGAGATGTTCCGCGACCCGCCGTATTTCCGGGTGCTGCGCGAGCATGCGGTACCGGTGCTGCGCACGTATCCGTCGATCAAACTGTGGATCGCCGGCTGCAGCACCGGCGAAGAGGTCTGGTCACTGGCGATCCTGCTGCATGAGGAAGGCCTGCTCGACCGCGCGATCATCTACGCCACCGACATCAATCCCGAAGCGCTGCAGGCGGCCGAGTCCGGCGCTTTCGCGCTGGATCGTCTTGCGCAGTTCAGCCGCAATTATCTGGCCGCCGGCGGCACCGGATCGCTCTCCGACTACTACAGCAGCGGCTACGGCAGCGTGGTGTTCGACCGTCGCCTGAAGCGCAACATCGTGTTCGCCGACCACAGCCTGGCGACCGATACCGTGTTCTCGGAAGTGCACCTGGTGTCCTGCCGCAACGTGCTCATCTATTTCCAGCGGCCGCTGCAGGACCGTGCCATCGGCCTGTTCCATGAGGCGCTGGTGCACCGGGGCTTCCTGGGCCTGGGCAGCAAGGAGTCGCTGCAGTTCGGCGCGCACGCGGACCTGTTCGAAGCCTGTGCGCGCGAACAGCGCCTCTACCGGAAGCTGGCCTGATGAGCGCGGCATCGCAACGCAGCCGGTTCGACCTGGTGGTCGTCGGTGCGTCGGCCGGCGGCGTCAGCGCGCTGCAGGCCCTGCTGTCATCGCTGCCGTCGGCGCTGGCGATGCCGGTGCTGGTGGTGCTGCATCTGCCGCGCGACCGCCCCAGTCGCATCGCCGACCTGCTCGACGCCGGCTGCCCGCTGCCGGTGCGCGAAGCCGAGGACAAACAACCTCTGCAGCCCGGGACAGTGACGTTCGCGCCGCCGGACTACCACCTGCTGGTCGAGGACCGTGCCACGCTGGCGCTGTCGGTCGATCCGCCGGTGCTGTTCTCCCGCCCCGCGATCGATCCCCTGTTCGAAAGCGCCGCCGATGTGTTCGGTGATGGCGTGCTGGCGATCCTGCTGACCGGGGCCAGTACCGACGGCAGCGACGGCGTTGCGGCCGTGCGCCACGCAGGCGGCGAAGCCTGGATCCAATGCCCTGAGGAGGCTTATTCCTCGATGATGCCCGCCTCGGCCCTGGCGCACGCCGGTGCCGATGCGGTACTCCCGCTCACCTCCATCTGCACGCGTATGAAAGGTCTTACCCGATGAACCTGATCGAGCCCGCCGGGTCGACTGCCACCACCGATTGCGTGAAGCTGCTGATTGTCGATGACATTCCGCAGAACCTGGTCGCGATGGAAGCGCTGCTGCGTCGCCCGGGCCTGGAGATTCTGTGTGCGCCCTCCGGCGCCGAGGCGCTGGAACTGCTGCTCGAGCATGAGGTGGCGCTGGCGCTGCTGGACGTGCACATGCCGGAGATCGACGGCTTTTCGCTCGCCGAGCTGATGCGCGGCTCGCAGCGCAGCCGCGATGTGCCGATCATCTTCCTGACCGCCTCGCCGAACGATCCCGTGCGCGCGTTCAAGGGTTACGAGACCGGGGCGGTCGATTTCCTGCACAAACCGATCGAGCCGCAGGTGATCATGAGCAAGGTCAACGTGTTCATCGAGCTCTACCAGCAGAAGCAGCTGCTCAAGACGCGCAACGAGGCACTGGAGCATGCGCTCACGCTCAACGAAACGATGATGGCGGTGCTCACGCACGATCTGCGCACGCCGCTGGCCTCGATCCTGCTGTGCGCCGACAAGCTGGCGCTCGACCTGCCCGACGACAGCCAGGTCCAGCGCACGCTCGGCCACCTGGAGAACAGTGCCCAGCGCATGGCCCGGATGGTGGAGCAGTTGCTGGACTTCTCGAAGATCCGTACCGGCGGGTTGCGCCTGTACAGCACCGAGTGCGACCTGGCCGACGTAGCCGCAACGGTCGTGGCCGAGATCGGGCGTGCGCATCCGCAGGCGCGCATCGAGCTGCAGGTCCAGGGCGATGCCCACCTGCAGGGTGATCCGGATCGGCTGGCGCAGTTGTTGTCCAACCTGATCGGCAATGCGGTGCTGCATGGCGGCGATGCGCCCGTGCTGGTGCGCCTGGAGGGTGAGCGCAGCGCGCCGCTGCGCCTGCAGGTGCGCAATGCCGGACAGATTCCCGAGGCGTTGCTGCCGCGTCTGTTCGAACCGTTCAAGGCCAGTTTCCACGACAGCCGCGGGTTGGGGCTGGGGTTGTTCATCGCCAGCGAGTTCGCGCGCGCGCATGGCGGCACGCTGGTGGCCGCGAACCAGGACGGCACGGTCCTGTTTGAAACCCTGCTGCAGCGCAGGCCGCGCTGATCGCGGCGGAACCATCCCGGCAGTGTGCCGGGATGGTCGAGTGCTTGTTTACAGCGGATCGCAGCAGAGGCGCACGCCGTGCCCGCCATAGGTGCAGCTCGGCTGTTCTTCACACCCCGCCAACGGCGTGGGCTGGCTGGAGGTGGCCACCGCCTGGCTGGAGGCGAAGGCCAGTGCACAGATCAGGGTAATGCCACCGAAGGCCGACAGCAGTTTTTTGGATGTCATGGTTACTCTCTCCTTGAGGGGATGATGCGGGTGGTCGAGCGTGTGGATGCGGCGGGGGTGTTACACCGGCTGGCAGCAGCGGATCTCGTTATGCCCGCCATAGGTGCAGCCAGGCTTGTAGGGGCAACCCTCCAGCTGTTTCGGTTGGCTGGAGGTTGCCACCGCCTGGCTCGAAGCAAACGCCAAGGCGCAGACAACAGCGATACCGCCAAAGACCGAGACGAATTTCTTGGACTTCATGGTGTTTCTCCTGTTGTGGATCATGCGGATGCAGCGGGTGGTGCGCGAGGCGGTTTAGCGGGCCGGCGGATCCGTCAGCGGGCAGCAGGTGCCGTCCGGATTGGCGCCGTAGTCGCAGTGCGGCGCGGCTTTGCAGCCGGACAACGCGGCGGGCGTGGCTGAGGTGGCGAAGGCCTGGGCGGAAGCGAAGGCGAGCATGCCGGCGACGGCGAGGCCGCCAAGCAGGGACAGCGTGTGTTTCGACGTCATCGTTCAACTCCTCGGAATGGGAAGGAAAGCCGACGAACTGTCGATCCGCCCCATGAGCCGGTGCGGACAGACCTTGGATACACCGCCCGGCAGCGGGGTCAGAGGGCCATCAGCCTGCCGGGGCGGGCACTGCACTGCGCGCAGCGTGCACTACGAAGGCGCCGGTGATGGCATTGACCGAGCTGTCCTTGAGCTGGCCGACATGGCGATAGATCACCTTGCCGTCCTGGATGACCACCACCATCGGCACCATGGTCGCGGTGTAGCGCTGCCGGATCCGGTCATCGGTATCGTTGACGACCGGGAAGTCGAACCCATGCTGGCGTGCGTAGTCCGCAGCGGTTTCATGGGGCGGCAGGCTGACACCGAGCATCTCGAAGGCGCGGTTGCCATTGTTCCGGCCGGCGGCGTCCAGCGCCTGGATCTGCGGCACCGAGGCCAGGCAGTACTTGCAGGCCGGGGAGAAGAAATACAGGACCTGACGGCCGCTGGCCGGGCCGGCGAGGGTGACCGCCTGGCCGTCCAGTGCCGTGGTGTCCAGTGCTTCAGGCTGCGCGCCTTCCGGAAGACCGTGGGCGGCCTTGGAGATCTGTTCGACCTTGCTCACCAGCAGTGCCTGCTCCTGGCGGAGCTGCCGGTTCTGCACGGCCAGCGCCGTCATCAGGGCGGCCAATACGATGATCAGAGCGAAGCTGCCGTACTTGCGTAGCGCGGATGCGTCCATGCTGCTCCTTGGCCTTCGGCCGGGTCCATGGCTGAGTAGGTGGGGTATATATCCGGCAACAAAAATCATTTGTCAAACACCAGAACCTGTGAATGAGACATCGGTTTCATTCCGTTTGCGGTCTATCAGCGGAACGGGGGCGTGCCGCACCCGCCGGACCGCCCCGGCCAGTCGCAAACCCCCGTGAGGTAAACTGTCCGGGCGCCGCAGCCCTTCGCCACCGGCCATTGCTGGAGCCACCATGCCGTCGTCGAGCCGTAAAGCCACCACGCCCCTGATCGATGCCCAGGTGCACGTCGAGGGCTTCGTGCAGGTGCGCGAAGCGCGCCGGTCCGAGCTGGTCGAGGATTATGTGGAGCTGATCGCGGACCTGATCGCCGATGGCCGTGAGGCCCGCCAGGTGGACATCGCCAGCCGGCTCGGGGTGGCGCAGCCGACGGTCGCCAAGGCGCTCAAGCGACTGGTCAAGGAGGGCTGGGCGATCCAGCGACCGTACCGTGGCGTGTTCCTGACCCCGGCCGGCGAGCAGCTGGCGGTGGAGATGCGTGCCCGCCACCAGACCGTGGAGCAGTTCCTGCTGGCATTGGGCGTGGACGCCGACTCGGCGCGCCGCGACGCCGAAGGCATCGAGCACCACGTCAGCGAGGCCACCCTGGCCGCGTTCGAGGCATTCGTGCGCAAGGCCAACGGCCATGGTTGAGCGCCTCGCGCCGCCGCCCCCGCTGGGCGTGCCGGTGCACGACCACGACGAGCACTGGATGCGCCATGCACTGGGCCTGGCCGAGCGTGCCGAGCGTGAGTTCAACGAGATTCCGGTCGGCGCGGTGCTGGTCGGTGCCGACGGCGCCGTGCTCGGCGAAGGCTGGAACCTCAACATCGCCGACCACGACCCCAGCGCGCACGCCGAGATCGTGGCGATGCGGCAGGCGGGCAGGGCGCTGGCCAACCACCGGCTGATCGGCAGCACGCTGTACGTCACCCTGGAGCCGTGTGCGATGTGTGCCATGGCGATCGTGCATGCACGCGTGGCGCGGCTGGTATATGCGGCGACCGACCCCAAGACCGGTGCCTGCGGCAGTGTGTTCGACCTGATCGGCGACCCGCGGCACAACCACCGTGTCGAGCTCCACGGCGGCGTGCTGGCCAAGGAGGCCAGCACCCGCTTGACCAACTACTTCCGCGCCAAGCGCGGCAAGCCGCCGCTGCTGCTGGAGTAAGGGCGCCGCAGCGACAGGCTCGTGACGCGTTGGCGGTATCATGTGGGCCTTATCCATTCCCGGTCGCGGCGCAGGCGGCGACCCAGCACAAGGCGAACACATGGCGGACAACGGCGCAGAAGGCGAGCGACTGATCTGGATCGATCTGGAAATGACCGGTCTGGACACCGACAACGATGCCATCATCGAGATCGCAACGGTGGTGACCGATGCGCAGTTGAACGTGCTGGCCGAAGGTCCCGAGTTCGCGATCCATCATCCGGTCGAGCGGCTGGAGGCCATGGACGAATGGAACCGCAACCAGCATCGCCGATCCGGCCTGTGGCAGCGCGTGGTCGACAGCAGCGTGACGCTGGGCCAGGCCGAGGCGCAGACCATCGCGTTCCTGCAGCAGTGGATCAAGGCGGGTGCCTCGCCGATGTGCGGCAATTCGATCTGCCAGGACCGTCGCTTCCTGCACCGTGAAATGCCGCGCCTGGAGAAGTACTTCCATTACCGGAACCTGGACGTTTCCACGATCAAGGAACTGGCCAAGCGCTGGGCCCCGGGCGTCGCCGCCGGCGTCGGCAAGACCGCCAGCCATACCGCGCTGAGCGACGTGCACGATTCCATCGCGGAGCTGCGCCATTACCGGCAGTTCATGGGCGCGCTGTCGGGCCTGCCGGCCTGAGCCCACCGGGGCATTCAGCCACCGGCAGGCGAGGCAACAAGCGCTAGACATCGGCGGCGCTATGATCGCGGCCATGAACGCCATCACCTCGCCGCAACCGCCGCCGCTGTCGTCCTCGATCCTGCCGACCTCGCAGGATTGGCGCGACCTGCAGCGAGCGGTGGACCTGCTTGAATCGCCCACGCTGACCGCCAAGATGGCGAACCTGATCGGCTCGCCGCTGGAGTTCGCGGTCAAGCGGCTGCCCGATTCGGTATCGCGCCGCATCCATGGCGCGGTCGAGGCGGCATTGTTCAAATCCGCCCAGGCCGCGTTGTGGACGATGGACAACACGCCCGGGAAGGCGGCCTCCACCCGTTGGCACAAACTGGCCGCAGCCACCTCCGGTGCGGTCGGCGGCGCGTTCGGGTTCACCACGCTGTTCATCGAACTGCCGGTGTCGACCACGATCATGATGCGCTCGGTGGCCGACGTCGCCCGCAGCGAGGGCTTCGACCTGCGTGACATGAGCACCCGGCACGCCTGCCTGGAGGTGTTCGCGCTGGGCGGCAATTCGGGCAACGACGACGCCAGCGAGACCGGCTACTACATCACCCGTGGCTTCACCGCCGAAGTGATGCGCCACCTCTCCGCCGAGCTGGCCGGGCGCGCGGTCGGCGGCAGCCCGGTGATGATCGGCCTGACCCCGAAGGAGGCCGGCAAGTGGCTGGCCAAGCTCGTGGAGAAGGTCGCCGCGCGCTTCGGCGTGGTGGTCACCGAGAAGTTCGCCGCGCAGGCGGTGCCGATCGTGGGGGCGGTGGCCGGTGCAACGCTCAACACCATGTTCACCGACTACTACCAGGACGTCGCGCGCGGGCACTTCATCGTGCGCCGGCTGGAACGAACCTACGGCTACGAGACCGTGCGCGCGGCCTACTCGATGCTGGCGGCCGAGCGTACCTGATCGATCGTTGCACGGGCGGCACAACTGTTTTGCCGCCGCAGGGCTGTTGAGCGGGCGGTGCGGTCCCCATCCTTGTCGGCATCACCGCTTCGGCGGCGCCCCCCGATCAAGGATTCCCATGCTGTTCTCCCCCTACACCCGTGGCGCGTTGACGCTGCCCAACCGTATCGTGATGCCGCCGATGACCCGTTCGCGGGCCGGTGCGGGCAACGTTGCCACGCCGCTGATGGCCGAGTACTACGCCCAGCGCGCCTCGGCCGGCCTGATCGTCAGCGAAGGTACCCAGATCAGCCAGCAGGGCCAGGGCTACGCCTGGACCCCGGGCATCCATGACGAGGCCCAGATCGCCGGCTGGCGCGGCGTCACCGACGCTGTCCACGCGGCGGGTGGCCGCATCGTCGCCCAGCTCTGGCATGTCGGCCGCGTCTCGCATGTGGCCCTGCAGCCGGGTGGCGCCGCACCGGTGTCCTCCTCGGCGCTGCTGGCCGAGGGCGTCAAGGTGTTCGTCGATCCGGAAGGCCGCGGCCCGCAGAGCGGCGTCGGCGAGATGGTGCAGCACTCGATGCCGCGCGCATTGGCCATCGATGAGATCGCCGGGATCGTGCGCGACTACGCGGCGGCCGCGCGCAATGCGATCGCGGCAGGCTTCGATGGCATCGAACTGCATGGCGCCAACGGCTACCTGATCAACCAGTTCATCGACTCCCAGGCCAACCAGCGCACGGATGCCTACGGTGGCGCGCTGCAGAACCGCCTGCGCTTCCTGCGCGAGGTGACCGAAGCGGTGGCTGCGGAGATCGGTGCCGAGCGCGTCGGCGTGCGTCTGGCCCCGCTGACCACGCTGCAGGGCGCGGTGGACGACACCCCGCAGGCGACCTACCTGGCCGCCGCGCACCTGCTGGACCAGATCGGCGTGGGCTACCTGCATATCGCCGAAGCCGACTGGGAGGACGCACCGGTGATGCCGGTGGCCTTCAAGGAAGCGCTGCGCATGATCTACCGGGGCACGCTGATCTACGCGGGCAAGTACACCGTGGCGCGCGCGGAGGAAGCGCTGGCCAAGGGCTGGGCCGACCTGATCGCGTTCGGCCGGCCGTTCATCGCCAACCCGGACCTGCCGGAGCGGCTGCAGCAGGGCCTGTCGTTGAACCCGTCCGACAAGGCGACGTTCTTCGGGGGCGGAGCGGAAGGGTTTACCGATTACCCGGTGGCCGAGCTGGCCGAGCTGGCCGAGCCGGCCGAGCCGGCCGAGCCGGCCGAGCCGGCCGAGCCCGCCGACGCCTGACGGTAGTGCCACGCCATGCGTGGCAACGCGGACCTTCCGGCCATTGGATGCCCACCAAATGGCGGCCCAACGAAAAGCAGCCACGCATGGCGTGGCTCTACCCCTGGGACCAAATGCCGCGTCCCAAAAACAAAACCCCGCTTGCGCGGGGTTTTGTTCTTCATCGCATTGCCGAAGGGATCAACCCTTGGCTTTAAGCTTGGCCAGACGCAGCCAGGTATCCACCACGGTGTCCGGGTTCAGCGACACCGATTCAATGCCTTCCTGCATCAGCCATTCGGCCAGGTCCGGATGATCGGACGGGCCTTGGCCGCAGATGCCGACGTACTTGCCCTTGGCGCGCGCGGACTTGATCGCCATCGACAGCAGCTTCTTCACCGCCGGGTTCCGCTCGTCGAACAGGTGCGCGACGATCGAGGAATCGCGGTCCAGGCCCAGGGTCAGCTGGGTCAGGTCGTTGGAGCCGATCGAGAAGCCGTCGAAGATCTCCAGGAACTCATCGGCGAGCAGTGCGTTGGACGGCACTTCGCACATCATGATGATCTTCAGGCCGTTTTCGCCCTGCTTGAGGCCGTTCTGTTCCAGCACCTCGACGACCTTTCGGCCTTCTTCCAGCGTGCGCACGAACGGGATCATGACCCACAGGTTGTCCAGGCCCATCTCGTTGCGCACGCGCAGCACGGCCTGGCATTCCAGGGCGAAGGCGGCCGAGAAGCTCGGGTCGACGTAACGGCTGGCGCCGCGGAAGCCGATCATCGGGTTCTCTTCGTGCGGCTCGTAGTTGCTGCCGCCGATCAGGTTGGCGTACTCGTTGGACTTGAAGTCCGACAGGCGCACGATCACCGGGTTCGGGGCGACCGACGCGGTCAGCGTGGCGATGCCTTCGGCCAAGCGACCGACGTAGAAGCTGACCGGATCGGAGTAACCGGCGATCTTCTCGTCGATCTTCTTCTTGGTCGCCGCGTCCTGGCGGTCGTACTCCAGCAGCGCGTTCGGGTGGATGCCGATGTGGCTGGCGATGATCATTTCCAGACGGGCCAGGCCGATGCCGGCGTTCGGCAGCTGGCCGAAGTCGAAGGCACGTTCCGGGTTGGCCACGTTCATCATGATCTTCAGCGGCGCCGGCGGCATGTTGCCCAGGTCCGTGGTGGTGCGCTCGAATTCGAGGATGCCGTCGTAGATGAAGCCGGTGTCGCCCTCGGCGCAGCTGACGGTCACTTCCTGGCCATCCTGGATCAGCTGGGTCGCGTTGCCCGAGCCGACCACGGCCGGTACGCCCAGCTCACGCGCGATGATCGCCGCGTGGCAGGTACGGCCGCCGCGGTTGGTCACGATGGCCGAGGCGCGCTTCATCACCGGCTCCCAATCGGGATCGGTCATGTCGGCGATCAGCACGTCGCCGGGCTGCACGCGGGCCATGTCGTCCAGGGTGCGCACCACGCGGGCGGTACCGGCACCGATCTTGGCACCGACGGCGCGGCCTTCGGCCAGCACCTTGCCGTCCTTCTGGTTCAGTGCAAAACGTTCGATCTGGGTGGCATGGCCACGCGACTTCACCGTCTCCGGGCGCGCCTGCACGATGAACAGCTTGCCGCTGACGCCGTCCTTGGCCCACTCGATATCCATCGGGCGGCCGTAATGCTTTTCGATCACCAGCGCCTGCTTGGACAGTTCCTGCACGTCCTCATCGCTGATCGAGAAGGTGTTGCGCAGGTCGGCCGGGGTGTCTTCGATGCGCACGCGCTCACCGGGGACATCCGAATACACCATCCGGATCGCCTTGCTGCCGAGCGAGCGGCGCAGGATCGCCGGCTTGCCCGCGCTCAGGGTGGGCTTGTAGACGTAGAACTCGTCCGGGTTGACCGCACCCTGCACGACCATTTCGCCCAGGCCGAACGAGGAGGTGACGAACACCACGTCGCGGAAGCCGGACTCGGTGTCCAGGGTGAACAGCACGCCGGACGAACCGACGCCCGAGCGCACCATCAGCTGCACGCCGGCGGACAGGAACACGTCCTCGTGCTTGAAGCCGTGGTGGACGCGGTAGGCGATCGCGCGGTCGTTGTAGAGCGAGGCGAACACTTCCTTGACCTTGAGCACGACATCGTCGGCGCCGGTCACGTTGAGGAAGGTTTCCTGCTGGCCGGCGAAGGACGCATCGGGCAGATCTTCGGCGGTCGCCGAGGAACGCACCGCGACCGCGACGTCGCCGCCGCCGTTTTCGCTGCACAGCTTGGCGTAGGCGGTGCGGATGTCCTGGTCCAGCGCCGGGTGGAGCGGGGCATCGATCACCCAGCCGCGGATTTCCTTGCCGGCGATCGTCAGGGCACCGACATCTTCCACGTCCAGCGTGGCCAGCTTGTCGAAGATGCGCTTGGACAGATCGTTATGGGCGATGAAGTCCTTGAAGGCTTCAGAGGTGGTTGCGTAACCGCCGGGGACAGACACCCCCAGACCGGCCAGATTGCCGATCATTTCGCCAAGCGACGAATTCTTGCCGCCTACGCGGGCCAGATCGGCCAGGCGCAGTTCGTGCAACCACAGGATGTTCTCGTTCAAGCGCGATGCTCCGTTTGGCCATCGCCCGAGGCGGGCTGGATGGCCACGTCCGTAGGAAGAAGCCGATATGATGCCGGGCAGACCGCTGTCGGCACAAGCTTGTATCGACAGCCTTTTTAAGCTTCGGAGGGGGTAAAAGCCGTATGTCGACGATCCGTCCGGTGTTCTACGTGTCCGATGGAACCGGTATCACCGCTGAAACCATTGGGCATAGCCTCCTGACCCAGTTCTCCGGGTTCAGCTTCATCACCGACCGAATGTCGTTCATCGATGATCCGGAAAAAGCGCGGGAAGCCTGTGAAAGGATCCGTGCAGCGGGGGAGCGGTACCAGGTTCGGCCCATCGTGGTCAGTTCCTGCGTGGACAGCGGGCTGAGCATCATCCTGGCCGAAAGCGGCGGGTTGATGCTGGACGTGTTCGCCCCCTTCATCGAGCCGCTGGAGCGCGAACTGGCGGTCAACCGGCATTCCCGGGTCGGCCAGGCGCACGGCATGGTCGACTTCGAGACCTACCACCGCCGCATCAACGCGATGAACTTCGCGCTGACCCATGACGACGGCATCGCCATCAACTACGACGATGCCGACGTGATCCTGGTGGCTGTGTCGCGGGCCGGCAAGACCCCCACCTGCATCTACCTGGCCCTGCATTACGGGGTCCGTGCGGCCAACTACCCGCTGACCGACGAGGATCTGGAGCAGGACCGGCTGCCGCCCCGGCTGCGTCCGTACCGCAAGAAGCTGTTCGGCCTGACCATCGACCCGGACCGCCTGCAGCAGATCCGCCAGGAGCGCCGCCCCAATTCGCGCTACGCCAACCTGGAGACCTGCCGCCGCGAGGTCGCCGCGGCCGAGACCATGTTCCGGATGGAGCGGATCCCGACCCTGAGCACCACCCACACCTCGATCGAGGAAATCTCGAGCAAGGTGCTGGGCACGCTGGGGCTGCAGCGCGAGATGTATTGACCGTCGTGCCTTTGGGCAGCGGTCAATGTGCGCATTCCACCGTCCTCGTCCGGGGTGGCGGTAGTGCCGGCCGCTGGCCGGCTCCTCCAGGATTCCGGCGGAGCGGTTTGTCAGGGCAGCCGGCCAGCGGCCGGCACTACAACAGCGCAGGATGTGCAGTAAGCCGGCCAGCGGCCGGCACTACCCTGCGTCCGTGAACCGGTGACGGGCCGCCCCTTTGGCCGGGCTGCCGCCGCCCCCACGTTGGGAGATCAACGTGTAGGATCGACCCATGGCCCAGGCATCGCCCCGTATCGAACGCATTCCCCGGCTCAGCCGCCTGAGCTGGCTGATGGGGCTTTACGCCGAGAACTACCAGCACCTTGTGCGTCTGTTCGCGCCCTCCGAGCTGGTGCCCGGCAGCTATGTCTCCTCGATCGGCGACGGTCTGGATGTGCGGCTCGACGTGATCGAGTGCCACCGTTACACGGTCGAGCTGCGTCTGACCTACGACTTCGCCGACCCGGTCACCGGGCAACCGGATCCGTCGGCCTATGTGCGCCTGTACCGTGACGCCCGCCAGGCCGAGACCACCCATTGCTACGTCGGGCGCCGCTGGCAGGACGTGGTGGGCATGTACCCGCCGCCGGCCGAGCTGATCAGCCACCGCATGCGGATGAACACCTTCCTCGGCAAATGGCTGGAATACCTGGCCGAACGCGGCCACGGCGTGGCGACCCTGCGCCGCGATGGCGCGGTGGCGGCACCCACGGATGCCCGTCGCACCACCCTGGTGCCCTGAGCCGCCCTCTGGCGGATCACGCATAATCGGGGGTCTGTGTTCCCCCGAGCCTGTGCGAAATGCCCTATACCCCCATCGTGGCCACCCTGGGCTACGTGCTGTCCGCCGACGGCAAGCAAGTGCTGATGATCCACCGCAACGCCCGCCCCGGTGACCTGCACCTGGGCAAGTACAACGGGCTGGGCGGCAAGATGGAGCGCGATGAAGACGCCGCCGCCTGCATGCGCCGCGAGATCCGCGAAGAAGCCGGGATCGAGTGCGGGACCATGCGCCTGCGCGGCACGATCAGCTGGCCGGGCTTCGGCAAGAACGGCGAGGACTGGTTTGGTTTCGTGTTCGTCATCGATGACTTCACCGGCACGCCGTTGACCTCCAATCCGGAGGGCACGCTGGAATGGGTGGACGTGGACAGGATCGACAGCCTGCCGCTGTGGGAAGGCGATCGCAGCTTCCTGCCGCTGGTCTTCGACGACGAGCCCCGCGCCTTCCATGGCGTGATGCCGTACCGCGATGGCGCCATGGAATCCTGGAGCTATACCCGGCTGTAATGCCGGCCAGCGGCCGTCACTACCTGCGGGCGAGCAGCAGGTGGAAATGCTTGTTGACCTCGCGCCCGTCGTTGCTGCGCCCGGTTTCGTGATGGGCGCGCCAGCCCTGTACGGTCAATCCAGCGCTGCGCAGGGCCTGCTCGACCTCGGCCAGCTCGTGCAGGTGGAAGCCATGCGCGGTGAACGGCAGGGTGCGCATGAAGGCGGCATCCCCAAAGGCCAGGCAGAGCCGGCCACCGGGGCGCAGCACGCGGGCCAGTTCGGCGAACGGGAATTTCAGTTCGTCCCAGAAGTACAGGGTGTTCACTGCCAGCGCCGCGTCGATGCAGGCCGCGTCCAGGGGCAGGGCCTGGGCATCGCCGAGCCGGACCTCGGCGCGATCCTGCAGCCCGCGCGCGGCCAGCAGCATGTTGCCCGCGTCGACCATCGCGGCCGAGACATCCAGCCCCAGGTAGAGGCTGCCCGAGGAGCGCAGCAGATCGGGTGCAAAGGCTGCATTACCCGGGCCGATCTCCAGCACCTGCTCGTCCGCGGTGACCGCCAGCAGGGCGATCGCGGCGCGATTGAGGTCGCCGTTGCTGCGGTTCATCGATTCGGCCACGAGGAGCGCGTGCTCACCGTGCGGGTGGCACAACTGGGCGGCCAGATGGTCGGGGGAAAGCACGCGCAAGACTCCTGTCGGTGGGCGGCAGGACCTGGCGGCGGCGGAGTCCATCCACCAGCTTAGCCCACCGGCGGCACCGATGGGCGCCCCTGTGAAGATCGATCGGCCAGCCACGATGAAGATCGGTGATCAACAAATCACCAAGGTCGCGTCTATTGAGACTGAGTTGTCCACAGGGGGTGTGGATGACTCGTGGGCAAGTTTGTGGATAAGCGCCTCCGGCCCCCGCTGGCGCTCGCTGTCAAGATGGGTGGTCAAAAATTCACCGCAGGTCGTTCTCGCGTGAACGGCGCGGCAAGGCCGGGTACGGTGGCGTAGGGTGGGGTGTCCGGGTGCGGGCCGCTCGCGGTACTCTCTTGCGATTGCCGCCACCCGATCTTCCATGAAACGTCATTTCTCGATGTTGCGCGAGTTCCACCTGGCCGACTGGTTCACCCTGGCCAACGCGTTCTGCGGCACCGGCGCGGTCTTCGCCGCCATGCGCTACCTGCAGGACGGCGAGCGCAGCTACCTGCTGTTCGGCATGGCGCTGATCCCGCTGGCCTTCATCTTCGACGCACTGGACGGGCGCATCGCCCGCTGGCGCAAGTCCAGCTCCACGCTGGGCCGCGAGCTGGATTCGCTGTCGGACATCATTTCCTTCGGCGTGGCCCCGGCGGCGCTGGCCTACGCCTGCGGCATGCAGGGCGGCTGGGACTGGCTGGTGCTGAGCTATTTCGTCTGCTGCGGCGTCAGCCGCCTGGCGCGCTACAACGTGACCGCCGAGGCGCTGGCCGGTGAAGGCGACAAGGTGCCGTACTTCGAGGGCACCCCGATTCCGACCAGCCTGGCGCTGGTGGTGGTGCTGGCCGTGGCGGCGAGCGTCGGCGCGACCGGCGCGGACCTGTGGCTCGGCCAGTGGCAGCTCGGCCCGTGGCAGCTGCACCCGCTGGTGCTGCTGTTCGCGCTGTCCGGCTCGCTGATGATCAGCAAGACCCTGCGCATCCCCAAGCCGTGAGGCGGCCCGGCGAGGCATTGCTATCATCGTTTCCCGAGACGGGAGGGCGGTCATGACCACGGCGGGCAGCGGCAGCGGCGCAGGCGATGTAGAGGCCTTGGCGCGGCAGTATTTCAGTGCCTGGGGCGATGCCCTGCGGCACGCTGCGGCAGCGCCGGGCCATGCGGGTGGCCCCGAGGGCCAGGGCAACTGGCAGCAGGCGATCGACGGGTGGGCGCAGATGATGCCCAACGCCGCCAGCGGCCCGGCCGACGAGGCCGTGCATCGCTTCCGTGAGCAGGCCGGTGGCTGGTACGGCACCATGCAGCAGGTGGCCGCGCAGTTCGCCGGTCGCGACACCACCAGCGCCGACGTCGCGCAGGCCTGGCGAAAAGCCGTGCTGGGGCAGGGCAACGGACTGCTGCAGTGGATGCTGCAGGGCGCACGCGGACACACGCATGCCGAGGGTCCGGATCTTCTCCAGTTGCTGGAGACCTTGCAGCGCCAGCTTGGCCCGTGGCTGCAGAGTCCCGCATTCGGTCCCGGTCGCGAGCATCAGGCCCGCTGGCAGGCGCTGCTGCGCGCGCAGCAGGAGTATCAGGCGCATTCGCGCGATTACGTGGAGCAGATCAAGCAGGCACTGGACGATGCGTTCACCCTGTTCGAGCAGCGGCTGGCCGAGCACGAACAGCCGGGCAACCAGCTGACCAGTGCGCGGGCGATGTTCGATCTGTGGATCGACGCGGCCGAAGAGGCGTATGCCAAGGTCGCGCTGTCCGAGCCGTTCCAGACGGTCTATGCCTCGCTGGGCAACGCCCAGATGCGGCTGCGCGCGGCCACCCAGCAGGAAATCGAACGGCTGACCGAGAGCTTCGGGCTGCCGACGCGCACGGAGATGGATGCGGCGCATCGCCGGATCGCCGAGCTGGAGCGGTTGGTGCGGCGCATGGCCAGCGGCGCGGGTACGGCGGGCCCCAGCAAGGCAACATCCGGCAAGGCAGCACCGAAGCGGGGCAAGGCACCTGCCGCAGCGCGTGCGGCTGCGGCACCTGCCGGTAAGGCCAAGGCGAGCAGGCCCGCGGTAAAGCCAGCCGCCGCGAGCAAACGCGCAGGCAACGTTTCCACGCCGGCCAGGGACACCAAGCCTGCCACCAAGCCCACCACCAAGCCCCGGAAGCGCAGCGCATGAAAGGCCCCCTGGGCTTCAACGCCGAAGACCTGCTGCAGGAAACCCTGGCCATGCAACGCAAGCTGATGGATGGCCTGAAGCTGCTGCCGTCGGTGGACGATGTCGATTACGGCGTGACCACGCGCGAAGAGATCTGGCGCGACGGCAAGGTCACGCTGTACCGCTTCGTCGGTACCGAAGCGCCGGTGCACCGCACGCCGCTGCTGATCGTCTATGCGCTGGTCAACCGGCCGTACATGGTCGACCTGCAGACCGACCGCTCGCTGGTGCAGAAACTGCTGGCGCTCGGCCACGATGTCTATGTGCTGGACTGGGGCTACCCGGACCGCTCCGAGCGCTACCAGACGCTGGAGGATTACCTGCTGCGCTTCGTGGATGGCGCGGTGGATCACCTGCAGGCGCGCAACGGTGGCGAGCCGATCAACATGCTGGGCATCTGCCAGGGCGGCGTGTTCGCGCTGTGCTATGCCGCGCTGCGCCAGGCCAAGCTGGCAAACCTGATCACCATGGTCACCCCCGTCGATTTCCACACCCCGGACAACATGCTCTCGCACTGGGCGCGGCAGGTGGATGTGGACCTGCTGGTGGACACGCTGGGCAACATCCCGGCTGATCTGATGAATGCCAGCTACCTGATGCTCAAGCCATTCCGGCTCAACGTCCAGAAGTACGTGGGCCTGCTCGACATCCTCGACGACAAGGACGCGCTGGAAGATTTCCTGCGCATGGAGAAGTGGATTTTCGACTCGCCCGATCTCGCCGGCGAGGCGTTCCGTGACTTCATCAAGCAGTTCTACCAGGGCAATGGCCTGATGCACGACGGCGTCCGCATCGGCGAAGAAACGGTCGACCTCCAGCAGGTCACGTTGCCGGTACTGAACATCTATGCGGAGCAGGACCATCTGGTCCCGCCGGATGCATCGCGCGCGCTGCGCGGCCGGATCGGCAGCACGGACTACACCGAGAGCAGTTTCCGCGGTGGCCATATCGGCATCTACGTGTCCGGGCGCGCGCAGCGCGAGGTTCCGGCGACCATCACCGGTTGGTTGAACGAGCGCGCGCAATGAACATGCGTTCCCTTCTCTGGCTGGTCGTGGGTCTGTCGGGCATCGCTACCGCCCAGGCCGCCCCCAGCGAGGCCGCCCGCCGCGAGATCGCCGGCCTGATCGGTGCGCTGGATGGCTCAACCTGCCGCTTCCAGCGCAACGGCAGCTGGCATGATGCGCCCGAGGCGCGGGCCCACCTGCAGCGCAAGTACGACTACCTGCTCAAGAAGGACAAGGTGGACACCGCCGAGCAGTTCATCGAGCGGGCCGCCAGCCAGAGCAGCATGAGCGGCAAGCCGTACCGGATCGCCTGCCCGGGCCAGCCGGAGCAGACCGCCGCGGTCTGGTTCGGGGCGCGACTCAAGGCCCTGCGCCAACGCACCCCGTAGACACGGTTCGCGCTAGAGTCGGCACCTACCGGCTCGAGACCCCGTGCATGAACACACCGCCGCGCCCCCTGTCCCGTTCGCTCAACGACCGCATGATCGCCGGGGTGATGGGCGGCATCGCGCATCGCTACGGCTGGAACGTCACCCTGGTGCGGGTGCTGTTCGTGCTGATCTCGATCGGCTCGGCCGCCTTCCCGGGCATCCTGGTCTACCTGATCCTGTGGCTGTTGATCCCCAACGAGGCCGATTGAGCCTGTCGCCGCTGCTGCTGCGCGCCCTGCAGGTACTGGGCGCGCTGTGGACGTCACCCAACACCCTGATCGGGCTGGCCGCCGGCACCGCCGGGATGCTGGCCGGTGCGCGGCCATCGTGGAACGCGCGCGACTGCGCGATCGTGTTCCGCGAGTTTCCGTGGGGGCCGGGTGGGGCGATCACCCTTGGCAACGTCATCCTGCATACCGGAACGGTACTGGACGTGCCGTGCCGCACCTACGCGCACCAGGCGGGCCACGCCAGCGAGCCGGTGATCGGCCTGCACGACCACGAGCGTGCGCATGTCTACCAGTATCTGGTGCTGGGGCCGTTGTATCTTCCGGTGTATCTGCTCTGTGGTGGCGTGAGCGCACGCAATCCGTTCGAGCGGGCCGCCGATGTGTATGCGCTGCACGGGCGGGGTTGGTGGCCCAGTTATTTCCGCGTTAAAACCATGTAAGAAAAATGTCGACAACGCGGCGTCATCTGCATGCAAAAAAACGTTATTAGCCTGCATGACGAATCAGTCAGCTTTGCCGGGGTAAACTTGCATCGCTGTATGAGCAACAACGTTTTTCTGGAGGAATACATCACATGGCAATCGTTCTTTATGTCGGTGGTAGCAAGGATGGCGACAAGGGCCTGGTGCCCCATGGCTTCAGCAAGTCCCAGGCCGATACCGAGCTGGGCCCGGAGATCTACACCGAGCGGTTCATGGAGCTGCAGGGTGTGGGCAGGGTGCGGGTGATGGCGTTGGAGTCGATGCGCGACGACATCGTCCATCAGCGTGCTGCAGTGCATTACCGGTAAGCGAGCCACACTGCGGAGGTGCCCGGTTGTCGCGGGCGCCCGCGCCGGCATCCCAGCCCCACGCAGGATGCCGGCGTGAACGCCGGACCCCTCGTGTGGTGATCGCCACGGGGCGACAGGTTCGGCCCGGCCTGTCAACGGCTTTCCCCCGCCGCCCGGCATTGCCAGAATGGGTTCTTTCCGCAAAGCGGCTCCGGCCGGAAGCAATGCCTGACATCAAGCTCGCGCAGCAGATCGCCCAGACCATCGCCGATGAGATCGGTGCCCAGACCGCCCAGGCCCTCGCCGCCATCGCCCTGTTGGACGAAGGCGCCAGCGTTCCGTTCATCGCCCGCTACCGCAAGGAAGTCACCGGCGGCTTGGACGATACCCAGCTGCGCAACCTCGAAACGCGCCTGACCTACCTGCGTGAACTGGAAGACCGCCGCGCCGCGGTGCTCTCCAGCATCGACGAACAAGGCAAGCTCAGCGACGAGCTGCGCAACGAGATCCTCGGCGCGGACACCAAGTCGCGCCTGGAAGATCTGTACCTGCCCTACAAGCCCAAGCGCCGCACCCGTGCGCAGATCGCGCGCGAAGCCGGCCTGGAGCCGCTCGCCGATGGGCTGCTGGCCGATCCCGGCCTGGACCCGCAGGTGTTCGGCGCGGGCTTTGTCGATGGCGACAAGGGCGTCGCCGACGTCAAGGGGGCCCTGGAGGGCGCCCGTGCGATCCTGATGGAGCGCTGGGGCGAAGATGCCGCGCTGGTCGGCGAACTGCGCACCTGGCTGGGCGAGAACGGCGTGATCCGCGCACGTGTCGCCGAGGGCAAGGAAGAGCAGGGTGCCAAGTACCGCGATTACTTCGAGCATTCGGAGTCGCTGGCAAAGATTCCGTCGCACCGGCTGCTGGCGCTGTTCCGTGCGCGGCGCGAGGAAATCCTGTTCCTGGAACTAGACCCGGGCAGCGATGCGGAGGCCGGCAATCTGTACGCCGAAGGCCGTGTCGCGCACAACGCCGGCATCCGCGACGCCGGCCGCCCCGGCGACCGCTGGTTGCTGGACGCCTGCCGCCTGACCTGGCGCGCCAAGCTGCACATGCACCTGCTCCTGGACCTGTTCAACCAGGCCCGCGAGAAGGCCGAGGCCGAGGCGATCGCGGTGTTCGGCGACAACCTCAAGGACCTGCTGCTGTCCGCCCCGGCCGGCCCCAAGGCCGTGCTTGGCCTGGACCCGGGCATCCGCACCGGCTGCAAGATCGCCGTGGTCGATGCCACCGGCAAGCTGGTGGCCACCGACACCATCTACCCGCACGAACCGCGCCGCCAGTGGGACCAGTCGCTGCACGCGATCAAGCAGTTGTGCGTGCAGCACAACGTGGACCTGATCGCGATCGGCAACGGCACCGCCAGCCGCGAAACCGACAAGCTGGCCGGTGAGGTGATCAAGGCACTGGGTGATACGAAGCTGCAGAAGATCGTGGTCAGCGAGGCTGGTGCATCGGTGTACTCGGCCTCGGAGTTCGCGGCCAAGGAATTCCCGAACCTGGACGTGTCCATCCGTGGCGCGGTGTCGATCGCCCGCCGCCTGCAGGACCCGCTGGCCGAACTGGTCAAGATCGATCCGAAGGCGATCGGCGTGGGCCAGTACCAGCACGACGTAGACCAGTACCGGCTGGCGCGCGCGCTGGATGCGCGCGTGGAGGACTGCGTCAACGCGGTCGGCGTGCACGTCAACACCGCCTCGGCCGCGCTGCTCTCGCGCGTGTCGGGGCTGTCGTCCACCGTCGCCGAGAACATCGTGCGCCACCGCGACGACAACGGTCCGTTCAAGCGCCGCAAGGACCTGCTCAAGGTGCCGCGCCTGGGCGAGAAGACCTTCGAGCAGTGCGCCGGCTTCCTGCGCATCGCCGATGGGGACCAGCCGCTGGATGCCTCCTCGGTGCACCCGGAAGCCTACCCGGTGGTGGAGCGCATCGTGGCGGCCACCGCACGCCCGATCAAGGCGTTGATCGGCGACGGCAGCTTCCTGCGTGGGCTCAAGGCCGAGCAGTTCACCGACGAAACCTTCGGTGTGCCGACCGTGCGCGACATCCTCAAGGAACTGGAAAAGCCCGGCCGCGATCCGCGCCCCGAGTTCAAGGCCGCGCGCTTCGCTGACGGTGTCGAAGAACTGAAGGACCTCAAGGTCGGGATGATCCTGGAGGGCGTGGTCAGCAACGTGGCCGCGTTCGGTGCCTTCGTGGACATCGGCGTCCACCAGGACGGCCTGATCCACATCTCCGCCTTGTCGGACACCTACGTCAAGGATCCACGCGACGTGGTCAAGGCCGGTGACATCGTCAAGGTGAAGGTGCTGGAGGTCGACGTGGCGCGCAAGCGCATCGCGCTGACCCGCCGCCTGGACGACACCCCGGCCCCGGCCAAGGCACCCGGCGAGCGCGATGCGCGCCCGGCCGGAGGCGGTCGCCGGGAGGGCGGGGCAGGCAACGGCCCGCGCAATGGCGGCCGTGGCGCCCCCTCCGGGCCGCGCCCGGGCAGTGCCGCGCCGCCGGCCAACAATGCGCTGGCCGACGCCTTCGCCCGGGCCAAGCGCGGCGGCTGAGCGCCTCTCCGCTGCCTGCCAGGGGCCGCCTTCGGGCGGCCCTTGGCGTTTCTGGTCCCGCCGATGGGCGGAGGCACTTCTGGTTTCGCCCGGGTTTACGCACACTTCGCGTTCAATGCCCGTAGGGTAGGTGGACGGCGGGGAGCCCAGATGACAGACGACCAGGCAGGACCGGGCGACCGGGCGGGCCGCAGCGCCGATGACCGCGCTGGCGCCGCGCTGCGCGAGATGGCCGAACAGCGCCACCGGCTGGAGATGATCATCGAGGGCACCGCGGCGGGCACCTGGGACTGGGACATTCCCGGTAACCAGATGCGGGTCAACGAACGCTGGGCGGAGATCGTGGGCTACACCCGCGAGGAACTGGCGCCGATCACGCCGGAGACCTTCTTCCGGCTGGTGCATCCCGACGACCTGGCCCAGTCCAACGCGTTGCTCGAGGAGCACATGGCGGGCCGCTCGCCGCGCTACGACAGCCTGTGCCGGATGCGGCACAAGAAGGGCCACTGGATCTGGGTGCAGGACCGGGGCCGCGTCTACGAACGCGATGCACAGGGCCGGCCGCTGTGGATGGCCGGCGCGCATGCCGATGTCACCGAGCTGCAGGAGGCCCGGCAGGATGCGGCGAACATGCGCCAGCGCCTGCAGGCGGTCGTCGATGCCTCCGACGAGGTTGCGGTGATCGCCACCGACATCGACGGGGTGGTCAATCTGTTCAACACCGGTGCGCAGAAACTGCTCGGCTACCGCCCCGATGAAGTGCTCGGACGGGTCAACCCGGGCCTCTTCCACGATCCGGAGGAGATGCGTGCCTACCTGCAGCCCCAGATGGGGGCGGACGGGCGTCTGCCGACCGTGTTCGAGGCGTTGAGCGCGCGGGCCGCGCAGGGCACCTGGTCACATCAGTGGACGTTCCTGCGCAAGGACGGCGAGCGCCGCCAGGTGCGCCTGTCGATCAGTCCGCTGGACTGCGCCGGCGGCAACCGGATCGGCTACGTCGGCATGGCGGTCGACCTGACCCCGCTGCTGCAGGTCCGCGAGCAGGCATTCCTGGCCTCGGAAAAGTTCGCCGGGGCGTTCTCGTCCGCGGCGCTGGGGATGGCCCTGGTATCGCTGGAGGGGCGCTGGCTGGACGTCAACGATTCGCTGTGCGGCATCCTCGGCTACACCCGTGCCGAGCTGCTGCTGATCGATTTCCAGACATTGACGCATCCGGACGACCTGCATACCGACCTCGCCCTGCTTGGCGATCTGCTGGCCGGCCGCCGTGAGCATTACCACATGGAGAAGCGCTACCTGGGCAAGGCCGGCAACCTGGTCTGGGGGCGGCTGTCGGTCTCGCTGGTCCGCACGGAAAATGGCGAGCCACTGCATTTCGTCTCCCAGATCCAGGACGTGACCGCGCAACGACTCAGCGGCCAGCAGCTGCGCGAATCCGAGCAGCGCACCCGGGTCACGCTGGATGCGGTGGCCGACATGGTGCTGACCCTGGACCTGCACGGTGGCATCCAGTACGCCAACGCAGCGGCCACCCGCGCGCTGGCGGGCGAGGGCGCCGACGCACTGGCCGGGAGCCGGCTGCAGGAGGTGGTGGAACTCACCACCGAGTACGCGCCGCGCTCGCCGTTGGACGTGGCGGTGCTGCTCGACCCGGACAGCAATGCGGTCGACCTGCATTCGGACCTGCTGCTCGCGGTGGGAACCCACCTGCTGCCGGTCGACCTGACCCGTGCCTGGCTGCGCGATGAGGACGGGCTGACCAGCGGCGCGGTCTGGGTGATCCGTGACGTCACCCAGCAGCGCGCGCGCCAGCGCGAGGCCCGGCACCTGGCCGAGATCGACCCGCTGACCGAGCTGAGCAACCGGCGCGGATTCGAGGCGCACCTGCAGCAGGCCATCACCCGCGTGGCCCGCACCGGCCAGTCGGCCTCGTTGATGTACATCGACCTGGACCACTTCAAACCGGTCAATGACACCCACGGCCATCTGGCCGGTGATGCGGTGCTGTGGGCCGTGGCCAGCGTATTGCGGCACGGGGTGCGGGATTCGGACATCGTGGCGCGGCTGGGGGGCGATGAGTTCGCGGTGATCCTGGCCGGCTGTTCGCTCAAGCGTGCCCGCCGCATCGCCATCGACCTGCTCGAGGCGATGCGCGGGTTGTCCATCCCCTGGGACCAGCGCCGGCTGAGCGTGGGCGCGAGCATCGGCATCGCGCCCCTGTTCGGCGGCATGAGCGTGGATGACGCCGTGGCGGCGGCGGATGCGCAGTGCTACCGGGCCAAGGCGCTGGGGCGCGACAACGTGCAGGTGGAAGCCCAGGCGCTCGGTGCGATCGACCCGCTGGACGCGCTCGATGCCAGCGAAAGCGGCGAGTAGGCGCGGGTCCACCCTGCGTCACACAGCGACGATGACGGCCCTAAAGCTTTCAGAAGACGCGCCGTTATATGACTCGCAGTTGCTGCCTCTCTGCTCACGTGGATGCCTGGCCGTACACCTTTTTTAATGGTTCTTGTTCACCGGCTTGCCCGGTGTTTGCAGTCCATCGAAGCAACGTCATCACCACTGGCGATCTTCGTGAGTCCCAGCCAACGGAATACCGCCACCGGGCCACCGCCCGGCGCTGACCTATTCGCTAACAGGACACCGAGGTCTAAAGATGATTACTTCAGGCTTGCACACGCATGTGCCAGGTCGTGACAGCGACGCCGATGCAGGCTCGTTGTGGCGTTCGCTCACCGCATTGTTCGTTTCCCGTCGCGCCGCCCATGGCGCCGCGGCATCTGCCGCGCTGCAGCGGCAGGCCGAGCTGGAAGACCAGGTCAAGGCGCTGCACCGGGTTCAGGCGGTGATCGAGTTCCATCTCGACGGCACCATCGTGCACGCCAACGACAATTTCCTGCAGACACTGGGCTATACCCTGGAGGAAATCCAGGGCAAACACCACGCCATGTTCGTCGATGCCGAGTATGCGCAGAGCAGGGAATACCGGGACTTCTGGGCCAACCTGGGCCGCGGTGAGTTCGAGGCGGGCCAGTATCGGCGGCTGGGTAAGGGCGGCCGCGAAATCTGGATCCAGGCATCCTACAACCCGGTCTTCGACAGCCACGGGCGGCCCTACAAGGTGGTGAAGTTCGCCACCGACATCACCGCGCAGAAGTTCCAGGCCGCCGATTTCGCCGGCCAGCTGGCGGCGATCAACAAATCGCAGGCCGTGATCGAGTTCGACCTGGAGGGCCGCATCCTGGCCGCCAACGAGAATTTCCTCGCCGCGATGGGATACGCCCTGGACGAGGTGCGCGGGCAGCATCATGCGATGTTCGCCGAGCCCGACTATCGGCAGAGTGCGGAGTACCGTGCGTTCTGGACCAAGCTGGGCCGCGGCGAGTACGATGCCGGCCAGTACAAGCGGCTGGGCAAAGGCGGGCGCGAGGTCTGGATCCAGGCGTCGTACAACCCGATCTACGACATGAACGGACGCCCGTTCAAGGTCGTCAAGTACGCCACCGACATCACCGTGCAGGTGCGTGACACCCTGGCGCTGCAGCAGGCCGTCGCGCAGACGCGCGAGGTCGTCGCCGCGGCGCAGGCCGGCGACCTGACCGGTCATATCGCCACCGAGGACAAGTCCGGCCCGATCGCCGAGCTGTGCCAGGGCATCAATGCGCTGGTGGAGGCGATGGCCGGGATCATCGCCCAGATCAAGCTGGCCGCCGACACCATCGCGGTGGGTGCCAGCGAGATCGCCGAAGGCAACAGCGACCTGTCTGTGCGTACCGAACAGCAGGCCGCCTCGCTGGAGGAAACCGCTGTTTCGATGAAGGGCCTGACCGCCACGGTGCGTCGCACCGCCGACAATGCCCGCCAGGCCAATCAACTGGCCGGCGGCGCGGTGGAGGTGGCCGCGCAGGGTGGGCAGGTGGTGCACGAGGTGGTCTCGACCATGTCGCTGATCAATGATTCCTCGCGCCGCATCGTCGACATCATCGGGGTGATCGACGGCATCGCGTTCCAGACCAATATCCTGGCGCTCAACGCGGCGGTGGAGGCGGCCCGCGCGGGTGCGCATGGCCGTGGCTTTGCCGTGGTCGCCTCGGAAATCCGCTCGCTGTCGCAGCGTTCGGCCGAGGCCGCCAAGGAAATCAAGCAGCTGATCGGCGATTCGGTCGAGAAGGTCGGGGCAGGCACGCGCCAGGTCGAGAGCGCGGGGCGCACCATGGACGAGATCGTGGTCAGCGTGAAGCGCGTGAGCGATCTCATGGCCGACATCAGCGCCGCGGCCCAGCAGCAGAGCGAAGGCATCGAGCAGATCAACCAGGTGGTCGAGCATATCGACGAGAGCACCCAGCAGAATGCCGCGCTGGTCGAAGAGGCCTCGGCGGCCGCACGCAGCATGGAAGAGCAGTCGACCCAGCTGCTGCAGACGGTGGCGGCGTTCCGGGTGACGGGGGCGGTGGGTGCGGCGCGGCCGGCTGCGGCGAATACGCACAATGGCGCACATCCGACGCTTCGGCTGGTCTGAGCGGGTCTGGATGCACCTGATATGAGAAGGCCGGACCGGAGCGGTCCGGCCTTCGTCACCGCTTAGAGTCCGACGAGACTTTCCACCGGAATACCCAGATTCCGGTGCAGGTTGCGGATCATGTTCAACGTCAACGCACGCTTGCCGTTGAGCACCTCGTAAACCCGATTGGGCTGGCCGATGCTGGGCACCAGATCCTTGGCGGTCAATCCGGATTGCTCCATGCGGAACTTGATCGCCTCGATCGGGTCGGGAGGGGCAATCGCGTGGTGCTTGCTCTCGTAGGACTCGATCAGGGTGATGAGTACGTCGAACTCATCGCCTTCGGCGGTGCCGACCTCGGGAGGGTGGTCGAAGTAGTGCGACACAGCCTTGAGAGCGAGCTGATAGTCGTCTTCATTGCGGATGGGACGGATGTTCATGGGGTGCACTCCACCGTAGTCACATCGATTGCATCGTATTGGGCATGCGTGCCGATGAATTTGATGTAGACCGCCTGGTATTGATAGGCGATTGCCACCACGAGGCGGTAGTCATTGCCTTTGATGTTGAAGACGACGCGATTGTTCGCCACGAAACTGGCCGTCGCATAGTGATTCCGGATGTCCTGCGGCGTACGCCACTCAGCGTTCTTCGCCTCGTCGTACCAGGCTTTGAGAGATTGCTCCGCTGCAGGGTGCTTGGCCCAGAATCGCTCAAGTACAGGCTTTGCCAGGATTCGCATCTGCGCAGCTTAGTCCCATTTTGGGACTTGGGCAAGCAGGCCAGCAGGCAGGCGAAGCCGCTGCTCACAAAAAACGCCCCGGATCCGTCGATCCGGGGCGTTCTGGTTTTCCATGGTGCCGAAGGTGGGACTCGAACCCACACGCTTTTAAGGGCGGCGGATTTTGAGTCCGCTGCGTCTACCGATTCCGCCACTTCGGCTGGCTGGCCGCGTAGTGTATACAAGATGTCGACATTTGTGCAGACCTGAATGCTTAAGTTCCTGTCAGGGTTTCACCTACGCAGGACGCTATACTCATCGCGCTGAACCATACAGGGAGTCGTCATGAGCGCGCTGCAGGATCTTCGGGTGCTGGTGGTCGAGAACGACGAAATGAGTGCGGCCCTGCTGCAGATGCAGCTGGCGCAGTCCGGCGCCGTGGTGGTGGGACTGGCGGCCTCGGTCGCCGAGGCGCTGCGCCTGCTCGCCGAAACCGAGCCACAGGTGGTGCTGCTGGATTACCGCTTGGCCAACAACGAGACCAGTGAAGCGGTGGCTGCTGCCCTGGTGGCGCGCCAGATCCCCTTCGTGCTGGCGACCGGCATGGCGACCGAGCATCTGCCCGAGGCTTTCCGGCCGGGTGTCATCCTGACCAAGCCGTACGTGACGGCCGACCTGAACACCGCGCTGGGGCGTGCCCGGGTGGGCGACTCCGTCGCCGGCTGAGCGGCGACCTCACGCTGCTTCGGCGTGTGCCAGGGCGACCGGTTCGCGGTCGTCCAGGATCCGGTACAGCGCGGCCAGATCCTGCGGGTCCGGATTCAGCCACGCATCCAGATGTTCGCGCCGGATCGGGACGATGCAGCGGTCATGGCCGGTCCGCGCCACATCGGCAGGCGGATCATCGGTGATCGCGGCGAACGACAGCAGGCGACCTTCCGGTCCCTCCCATTCCGACCACAGGCACGCGATCAGCAGATCGCGCGGCGGCTGCGGACTGAACTCCAGCACGACGTTCTCGGCTTTCTCGCCGGGCGAGAGCGGGCGCTGCTCCAACGCGTGCCGTGGAACGTGCTCGTAGAACGACTGCACCACCACCACGCCATGCCGGTGGCCGAACGCGGATTTCCAGTACGCCTCGAGGCTGTCCCGGCGTGCGTTGTACGTGCCGGGATACAGCGCGTCGTTGCGCGCGGGCTTGTCCGGCAGCCGGCACTGGTATCGCATCGGCTTGATCACGCGCTGCCCGTGCTCGGACACGATCACCGGCGCGTAGACCCCGGGGAAAATGCGGCTGTCGCGCGGCACCAGGCCCGCGCGCTGCAGATCGGACAGGCGCGTCTGCGCGCGCTCGATGCGGTTGCCGGCCACGCGCACCTCGGTGCGCGCCTTCTGCGTGGGGCGCGTAGCCAGTTGTTCCTCGGCCGCTTTCAAGCGCGCGCCCTGCAGGCGCACTTCCTCATCCAGTGCCTGCATTTCCTCGGCATGCCATTGCTGGATCCGCGCCACGATCTCCTGGCCCTGCGCGGTACGCGCGCCGGCAAAGCCGTCGTCCATCGCCTTGGGGGTCTTCGGACGCTGCTTGCCGGCATCGTGCGCATACAGCTGGGCGAACTCGTCCAGCGACATCATGGCGCCGTACTCACGGACCAGCTTGGTGTAGTCGGCGCGGATCTGGGCGGAATAGCACATGGCGGGAGAGCAGGGTGGGCAGGGGGACAGGATAGGCCCATGGGTCGCACATCCTGCGAATCCGTTCGGGCATGCTGAGCGTCCATTCAGTGCTGGATCCGCGTCATGTCGCTGCCCGTCGGTGTTCACTGCATTCCGTTACCGCCCAACGTGGAGGAGTACCGCGCGCTGCGGGTGCTGGCCGGCCTGAGCCCGAAATCGGCCGAGGCGGCGGCGCGTGGCCTGCCCAGTACGGTGTTCGGCGTGAGCCTGCGCGAGGGTGACCGGCTGCTGGCCATGGGCCGGATCGTCGGCGACGGTGGCTGCTTCCTGCAGGTAGTGGATATCGCGGTGGTGCCGGACCGGCAGGGACAGGGCCTGGGCAAGGCCGTGATGGCCGAGCTCGACGCCTGGCTGCGCGCAAATGCCGTCGGTGCCTACGTGAGCCTGATCGCCGATGGGGAGGCGCATCGGCTGTATGCGCAGTTCGGCTTCGCCTTGACCGCGCCGCGTTCGGTGGGCATGGCGAAGGTGGTGGCATAGGCCCATAAACAAACAGCCCCGACCGAAGTCAGGGCTGTTTGTTTGAAGCTGGCGTCCCCACGGGGATTCGAACCCCGGTCGCCACCGTGAAAGGGTGATGTCCTAGGCCTCTAGACGATGGGGACGCGTTAAACCGAATTTTTGGCTTCCATCGGACGGCCTGTGTCCGGAGAAGTGGTGGAGCCAGGCGGGATCGAACCGCCGACCTCCTGCATGCCATGCAGGCGCTCTCCCAGCTGAGCTATGGCCCCACAGTTGTGCTGCGAGCCGCCTATCATAGCGGCGGTTTTGCCGGATGGGAAGGGGTTCGTCAAACAAAAAGCCCCGACCGAAGTCAGGGCTGTTTGCTTGAAGCTGGCGTCCCCACGGGGATTCGAACCCCGGTCGCCACCGTGAAAGGGTGATGTCCTAGGCCTCTAGACGATGGGGACGCGTTAAACCGAATTTTTGGCTTCTATCGGACGGCCTGTGTCCGGAGAAGTGGTGGAGCCAGGCGGGATCGAACCGCCGACCTCCTGCATGCCATGCAGGCGCTCTCCCAGCTGAGCTATGGCCCCACGTTGTACCGCGAGCCGCCTAGTATATCTGCCTGTTCACGTTTGTGGAAGCCTTTCCGGACATCCGCAACGCAACCGCAGTAAGCGGTGAACAAAAAGACCCGGCATGCCGGGCCTCGGTGTTCTTCTGATGAGTGGCGTCCCCACGGGGATTCGAACCCCGGTCGCCACCGTGAAAGGGTGATGTCCTAGGCCTCTAGACGATGGGGACGCATGAAACTCATCAAATTGTTCAGCACACCCGGACGGCCTAATGTCCGGAGTGGTGGAGCCAGGCGGGATCGAACCGCCGACCTCCTGCATGCCATGCAGGCGCTCTCCCAGCTGAGCTATGGCCCCACGATGCTGGAGGCGGAATTCTACGCGGCCGTGAAGCGTTCGCCAAGTCTTTTTTCTGAAACACCGAAGAAAGAATGCACGCAGCCACTCGACCATCGATGCCGGCGGTTCCCGGCAGTCCGCATCGACACGCAGACCAAGGAAAACAGATCGCACGTGCCGTGCCATTGAACGGCACGCCACAAACAAAAAGCCCCGACCGAGGTCAGGGCTGTCTGCTTGAAACTGGCGTCCCCACGGGGATTCGAACCCCGGTCGCCACCGTGAAAGGGTGATGTCCTAGGCCTCTAGACGATGGGGACGCACGAAAAATTCAAATTTTGTCACTGCAATCTGATCGGCCTAATGATCGGATTGGTGGAGCCAGGCGGGATCGAACCGCCGACCTCCTGCATGCCATGCAGGCGCTCTCCCAGCTGAGCTATGGCCCCACGTCGTGAGGAGCGAAATCATAGCGACGACGTTTTGGATTGGCAAGGAAAAAGTGAAGAAACTTCGTCATGCACGCGCGCTCATTCGCCAGGCAGTCGTTGATGGCGCAGTCGCAGTGCATTGCCGATCACCGACATCGGACTCGGGCTCATCGCCATCGCAATGAACATCGCCAGCAAACTCGGCGACATCACGATGCCGAGTGGATACAGCACGCCGGCGGCAACCGTTGTATCCATCGCGGAGCTTCACACCGTGTGCGTGGCATCACCATCGTCGCGGCACATGCGCTGCACTGGAGCGTGAGTGGTTTCATAGGCGTGTGTCGGTCAACGCCGTCAGGATCGGGCACCGTTCCTGATCCCCGTGACCGGGGCAGGCATCGACCAGTTGCTTGAGCGCGCCGTGCATGCGTTGCAGCTCGCCGATGCGCTGCTCGATATCGGTGAGTTTGTTCACCGCGCTGTCGCGGATCTGCGCCATGTCCCGACCGCGCTGATCGCTGAAGCCAAGCAGGTCGGCGATCTCGTCCAGGCGGAAGCCCAGGGTCTTGGCGCGGCGGATGAACTGCAGCCGGGTCAGGTCGGACTCGCTGAAGACGCGGTAGCCGCCGGCGCTGCGTCGGGCGGTCGGCAGCAGCTGTTGCCGCTCGTAATAATGCACCGTGTCGATGGGCACGCCGGCCAGGCGCGCGAGCTGTCCAATGTTCATGAGCACCTCGTGGAAGACGTGCTCATTCTGAACCTTGGAGTCTGATCCAGGGTCAAGCCTTGCTCAAACCCCACTGGAAGTTCAGCGGGTGTGAAATTTGCAACTAGTTGCATGGTCCTGCTCCCGGGACGTCCGTAGCCTCAGGCGATCTGAATGTATCGACCTGATCTGACCGGCCCTCGCCGGCAGGCACTGTTCCAGGAGAATGGCCATGGACGCACCCCGCAACACGCTGCAGCCGGACCGCCGGCCGGACAAGCCGGCCCTGATGGAAGTCGCGGTGGTGGAATTCCCCGGCAGCCTTCGCGCTGCCGCACCGATCCTCTCCGAGCTGGCGCAGCGCTGCAACCGCACGGTGGCCGCCGGCCGTCGCACCGGTGCACGCATGCTGGTGACGCGCTGGACGATGTCCGCGCGCGGCATGCAGCGCGTTGCCGGAACGGAACTGTTCGGCGATGCGTTGCCGACCATCATCGTCGTGCCCGGGAGCGAATCGAGCTGGACCATGCCGCCGCCCGACGAGCGCCTGCTGGCCTGGCTGCGGGAATGTCACGATGGCTGCAGCCTGCTGGCCGGCTGCGATGAAGGTGGTCTGCTGCTGGCGGCCGCGGGTGTGCTGGCCGGGCGCTCGGTCAGCGTGCCCGATCCCGCACGCTGCCCGCCACTGCGCATGATGGTGCCCAGCTGGTTGCCCAGCGAACGCACTTTGGTCGATGACGGCGATCTGCTGACCGCCGCAGGCCAGGAGGCCTGGAAATACCTGAGCCTGCGGCTGCTGGCGCGTGTCTATGGGCAGAGCGTGATGAACACCGTCATCCAGCAGCTGCAGCTGGTGATCCCGCGTACCGAGCTGGACGACCTGGAGCGCTTCAGTCCGAACTTCGCGCACGGCGACCGATGCATCCTCAAGGCGCAGCGCTGGCTGCATGGGATCGCCGCCCGCGGGGTCGGGCTGGAGGACATCTGCATGCAGGCGGGCCTGGAGCCGCGCACCTTGCAGCGGCGGTTCCTGAAAGCCACCGGGATGCGGCCGATCGAGTACTGCCAGCGGCTGCGCATCGCCAAAGCGCAGTTGCTGCTGCAGGCCGGTGGCGTGGTCGACCAGGTGGCAGCGTTGGTCGGGTATTCCGACCAGAGCGCATTCCGTAGGTTGTTCCTGCGCCTCGTCGGGCTGACACCGGCACGCTATCGGCGTCAGGTGGCCGCGCAACTGCGTGAGCGGGTTGCCCCGCGAACGGTCGGTCGGATGGTCGAGCCGGTGCGCTCGGTGGCCTGAATCGCGCACCACCGGCACGCTTGCTCCTTTGACGCCTTGCTGGGACGATGCCGGCGGGCCCGAAGCAACAGCCGTCGCAGCGAGGCAGACCCCGAGCGATGGCGGAGAGAATCAATGATCAGCAGTGTAGGCCCGGTACCGCTTGCGGTCGTGTGGATGTTGGTGGCCGTCGGCATTGCGATGCTCGTGGCCAGCGTGGTGCGTACGCCGGCCATCGAGGGCGCACCGCGTCCGCGATCGGTGGTGGTCGACATGCTGCTGCTGGGCCTGCTGGCCGGCCGCGCCGCCTTCGTGCTCTGGCATGTCGGCGATTATGCGCAGGATCCCTGGGGCGTCCTGCGCATCGGCGATGGCGGCTTCCTGTTGTGGCCGGCCCTGGTGGCGGGGCTGGGGTGGGGCGCATGGCGTCTGCGCCGATGGCCTTCGTTGCGTCGGCCGGTATGGGCCGGTGCCCTGGCCGGCGTCCTCGGCTGGGCGGTGCTGTCCAGCGGCGCTGGCTGGCTGCAGCAATCGCGGGTGACGCTGCCGGTGGTCACCCTGACCTCGCTGGAGGGCGCGCCAACCGCGTTGTCCGACACGCAGGGCAAGCCGGTGGTGGTCAATCTCTGGGCGAGCTGGTGCGGCCCCTGTCGTCGCGAGATGCCGGTGCTGGCCCGCGCGCAGCAGCGCCATCCGGATATCCGCTTCCTGTTCGTCAACCAGGGTGAAACCCGCGAGGAGGTCCAGGGTTTCCTGGCCGCCGAGCGGTTGACGCTGGCCAATGTGCTGCTCGACGAGGACGCACTCACCGCCGAGCGGCTGCAGGTGCACGCCTATCCGACTACCCTGTTCTTCGATGCGCAGGGCCGGCTGCGGCAGATACACCTGGGTGAACTCAGTGCCGCTGGCCTGCAATCCAAGCTCGACAGCCTGTAACCGGGGTCGCGTTGTCATGTTTATTGAATCCAGGAGTCACCATGAAATTGAAGTCCTCGCGCCCGCTGGGCACCGTGCTTGCCGTGTCGCTGCTGATGGTCTTGGCCGGGTGCAGCCAGGCGCAGACGCCGAAGGCCGGTGATGCCGCCGCAGGGAAGGTCGGTGGCGATCGCCCGGCGGTACTGAAGGGCATCGAGAAGCATGGTTTCGAGGTGATCGGCGAGTTTGATGCGCCCGGTGGCCTGCGCGGTTTCGCCGGCGTGGTCGGCGGGCAGCAACCCGCGGCGGCGTATGTCACCGCGGATGGAAAGCACGTGGTCGTCGGCAGTCTGTTCGATGCCAATGGCGAAGACGTGGGTGCAGGGCCGCTGGAGAAGCTGGTGGCCAAGCCGATGTCCGAGCGCAGCTGGAAGAAGCTCGACCAGAGCGCCTGGGTGCGCGACGGCCGTGCCGATGCGCCGCGCGTGGTCTACACCTTCAGCGATGCGAACTGCCCTTACTGCCATCGCTTCTGGGAAGCGGCACGACCGTGGGTGGATGCCGGCAAAGTGCAGTTGCGCCACGTCATGGTTGGCGTGATCCGCGAAGACAGCCCGGCCAAGGCGGCCGCGATTCTTACCGCGCCCAATCCCAGTGCTGCACTGCTGGAGAACGAGCGACTGTTCGATCGCGGCGGTATCAAGCCGGCGGCATCGCTGACCGCGGAGGTCGCCAACAAGCTGGATGCGAACCAGGTGTTGATGATCGAGCTTGGTTTCCAGGGCACGCCGGGCATTCTGTTCAAGGATGCACAGGGCATGGTGCAACGCCGCTCCGGCATGCCGCAGGGCGACGACATGACCGTGGTGCTCGGCCCGCGCTGAGCCAACGCGCCCCGTTACACGCCACACCTCGCGCCGGGCCATGCCCGGCGCGTTTCGTTTCGGCTTCGCGCTGCAGCGGTGCACCTCCGCCTGGGCCGATGCGTCCGGCTTGATTTGGATCAAGGCCGGAATCGCCCGGATCGCTACGCTTGGCTCCATGCGCTATTCCATGGATTTTCCCGCACGCATTGGATTCGTGGCGTGGCGGTCAGAAAACGGCCTCACAACATTCACGACATTCTCACTTTGCGATTGTTACTCAAGGCGCTGGCCGACACGCGTGAGCGCGTTGGTCATCAGGGATGAGGGGATCCCGTGCGGGCGCGGTGGTCGCGCGCCGTGCAGTGCCGGGCTGTGCGCCCGTGGCCTGCGGCGTCCTGGACGTCTGCCGCTGCGGACGCGCGGGACTGTGTGCGTTTCAAGGAGGATGTGATGCGCTTGGCTGTGTTGACGGTCGCATGCGTGGCAGCGATGGCTGCGGCACCGGTGTACGCGCAGGATTCGGCCGCGGCGTTGCGGCAGGACATCCAGACGCTGCGGCAGACCCTGGAACAGATGGAGAAGCGCCTGGAAGCGATCGAATCCGGGAGGCCGCCTCCCGCCTCGCCGGTGGCCACGGCGATTCCTTCGCCGGGCACGACGGCCGCGCCCTTGCCGTCACCGGCCCCGCTGACCGCCCAGGCCCAGGTGCCGGGCATGGGCCAGGCCATCCTCCCGCAACGTGATTCCGTTTCCGATCCGTCCACCGCCGCGTCCCGCCCGGACAGCGCCGCCGGCCCGACCGATCCCGAGCTGAAAGGCTTCTTCGCGATTCCCAACACCGACACCCTGATCCGTATCGGCGGCTACGCCAAGCTCGATGCGATCGCCGATTCCCGTGCGGCCGGTGACCAGGAGCAGTTCATCACCTCGTCCATTCCGGTCGGCAGTGCGCACCGGGATGTGTCCAACTTCACGCTGCATGCCAAGCAGACCCGCTTCAGCTTCGAAGCGCGGCGCCCGACCACGCACGGCAACCTGCGCTTCTACCTGGAGAACGACTTCTTCGGCAGCAGCGACAGCTATCAGTTCCGCCTGCGCCACGCGTACGGCCAGCTCGGCAACACCTATGCCGGCTACGGCTATTCCAGCTTCATGGATGCCGACAGCCTGCCCGACACCCTGGATTTCGCCGGTCCGGGCGGCGCAGGCTACCTGCTGGTGGCCGGCATCCACCACAGCTTCGCGATGGGCAAAGGCAACACGCTCACCGTGGCAGCCGAAGATCCGGATACCCAGTTGAGCAACCCCGCCGAGGGGATCATGCCGGTCGACCAGCTCCCCGATGTCACCGTCACCGCCCGCATGGAGCGCGACTGGGGACACCTGCAGCTCGGCGGTGTCGCGCGCAGTCTGGGCTTCGACGGCGATGCCGGCGATGGCCGGCGCTTTGCCGGTGGCCTGCAGCTCAGCGGTTCGGCGGCGATGGGAGAACAGGACCTGCTGCTGTTCGGCATGCTCGGTGGCAAGGGACTGGCGCGCTATACGGCCGACCTGACCGGGTCGGGCATGGATGCGGTGGTGACCGCCGATGGCCGCCTGCAGGCGCTGTCGCTGTACGGCGGCTTCGTCGGATACACGCATTACTGGTCGCCGCTGTGGCGTTCGAACCTGATCTACGGCCAGCTGACCAGCGGGCGCAACGATGCGCTGGCCGCCGATGCCTTCCGCCAGAGCCGCTACGGCGTCTTCAACCTGCTGTGGAGCCCGGCGCCGTCCTGGACGATGGGCATGGAACTGCTTTACGGGCAGCTGGAGCAGCAGGGCGGACAGCGCGGCGACACCGTGCGGCTGCAGGGCAGCCTGCAATACAACTTCATCAAGTAACTCCCACCGCCCGGCCTGACCGGGTCCCTGCCTGGCAAAGGAGCAAGCGTCATGGCACAAGCAAAGAAAATCGGGGTCGTCGGGGCCACCTTCCTGGTGGCCGGCAACATGATGGGGTCGGGGGTGTTCCTGCTGCCCTCCAGCCTGGCCAAGATCGGCACCGCCTCGATCTGGGGCTGGCTGATCACCACGGCCGGCGCGCTGCTGCTGGCGTTCGTGTTCGCCAAGCTCGGCAAGCTGGCGCCCAAGGCCGGTGGGCCGTATGCCCACGCGCGTGACTGGTTCGGGCCCTACATGGGCTTCCAGACCAATGCCGTCTACTGGTTTGCCAACTGGATCGGCAACGTCGCCATCCCGATCGCGGCGGTGGGCTACTTCAGCTACTTCTTCCCGATCCTGTCCGAGCCGGTGCCGCGCTGCATCGCAGTGCTGGCGCTGGTGTGGGCGCTGAGCTTCGCCAACGTCATCGGACCGTCGTTCGTCAGCAAGCTGCAGACGGTGACCACCAGTTTCGCGCTGGTGCCGATCCTGGGCATCGCCATCTTCGGCTGGTTCTTCTTCGACCCGACGATCTTCAAGGGCGCCTACAACGTGTCCGGGGAGTCCAACTTCGGCGCGATCTCAAGCGCCGCGGCGTTGACCCTGTGGGCCTTCATCGGCGTGGAATCGGCCTCGGTGACCGCCGGTGTGGTCGAGAATCCGGAGAAGAACGTGGCGCGTGCCACGCTCGCCGGCGTGTTCCTGGCGGCGATCGCCTACATCGCCAGCTCCTCGGTGATCATGGGCATGGTGCCCAATGGCGACCTGCAGGTCTCCGATGCGCCGTTCGCGCTGGCGGCGGCCAATGCCGTGGGCGGGTGGGGCGGGGCGCTGGTCAGCCTGTGCGCCTTCGTGGGTGCCGCCGGCTCGCTCGGTGGCTGGATCCTGCTGACCGCGCAGAGCGCCAAGGCCGCGTCGGACGATGGCCTGTTCCCGAGCATCTTCAGCAAGACCAACAAGGACGACGTGCCGGTCAAGGGCGTGCTGATCGTGGCCGTGCTGATGACCCTGGCGGTGCTGGTCACCTCGACCTCCAAGACCGCCTCGGCCCAGTTCGACGTGATCACCTCGGCCGCGGTGGTGCTGACCCTGCTGCCCTACATCTACTCCTGCGTGGCCTGCTATTTCGTGGTCGAGCGCTCGCACACGCTGGTGCATACCGGCGCGTTCTGGCTGCTGACCAGCGTCACCGTCGTGTACTGCCTGTGGGCGATCTTCGGCTCGGCCGGCAACATCGTGCAGTACGCCTTCCTGTTCGTGTTGTTCATCACGGTGTTCTATCCGTTCTTCAGCGAGGAGCGTCGCCGCCAGCGCGGCCAGCTTCCCGCCCTCGATGCCGCCGTCCGCACCACGCTTTCGTGATCTTCCCCCAGGAGAATCCCTGTGTACTTCAAGTCCCTTGATTACCCGATCATCGTCATCGACGACGACTACGAATCCCCGCGCATCGGCGGCATCCTGATCCGTGCGCTGGTGGACGAGCTGCGCAAGAGCGACCAGCGCGTGCTGTGCGGTCTGACCCTGGCCGACGCCCAGGCCGGTGCACGCACCTATGTGGCGGCTTCGGCGGTGCTGATCTCCATCGACGGCACCGAGGAGAACCCGGAGCAGTTCCAGCGCCTGCTCGGCTTCCTGCGTGAGCAGACCGCCCGCCGCGCGAACCTGCCGGTCTTCCTGTACGGCGAGCGGCGCACGATCGAGAAGGTGCCGAGCAAGCTGCTCAAGTTCGTGCACGGCTACATCTTCCTGTTCGAAGATACCAAGAGCTTCATTTCGCGCCAGGTGATGCGTGCGGCCGAAGACTACATGGCCAACCTGCTGCCGCCGTTCTTCAAGGCCCTGATCCACCATACAGCCGAGTCGAACTATTCCTGGCACACGCCCGGTCATGCCGGCGGCGTGGCGTTCACCAAATCACCGGTAGGGCGCGCGTTCCACCAGTTCTACGGTGAGAACACGCTGCGCAGCGACCTGTCGATCTCGGTGCCGGAGCTGGGTTCGCTGCTCGACCACAGCGGTCCGATCAAGGAGGCCGAGAACGAGGCGGCGCGCAACTTTGGTGCCGACCATACCTTCTTCGTCACCAACGGTACTTCCACCGCCAACAAGATCGTCTGGCACGGCACGGTAGGGCGCGGCGATGTGGTGTTCGTCGACCGCAACTGCCATAAGTCGCTGCTGCACTCGCTGATCATGACCGGGGGCATCCCGGTGTATTTCACCCCGAGCCGCAACGCGCACGGCATCATCGGCCCGATCAGCCTGGATCAGTTCACCCCCGAATCGCTGCAGCAGGCCATCGCCGCCAACCCGCTGGCCAGCAAGGCCTACAAGGCCGGCTCCAAGCCGCGCATCGCGGTGGTGACCAACTCGACCTACGACGGGCTGTGCTACAACGCCGAGAAGATCGCCGAGGAAATCGGCAGCGCGGTCGACTACCTGCATTTCGACGAAGCCTGGTACGCCTACGCCGCCTTCCATCCGTTCTACGAGAACCACTACGGCATGGCCAAGGGCAAGCCGCGCGAACAGGATGCGATCATCTTCACCACGCACTCCACGCACAAGCTGCTGGCTGCGTTCTCGCAGGCCTCGATGATCCACGTGCGCAATGCGGCCTCCCGCGAGCTGGATGCCGAGCGCTTCAACGAAGCCTTCATGATGCACACCACGACCAGCCCGCATTACGGGGTGATCGCGGCCTGCGATGTGGCCTCCAAGATGATGGAGGGCGCGGCCGGGGAATCGCTGGTGCAGGAAATGCACGACGAGGCGATCGCCTTCCGCCGCGCGATGCTGCATGTGCGCGAGGACCTGGGTCGGGATGACTGGTGGTTCAGCGTCTGGCAGCCGGACAAGCTGGAGCGCTCGCTGGCCAAGGGCGACGCACCGGCCCCGATGGTGGCCAAGCGCAGCGAGTGGTACCTGCAGCCGGACGCGCACTGGCACGGTTTCGAGGGACTGGTCGACGACTACGTGCTGATCGATCCGATCAAGGTGACCCTGCTGACCCCCGGGCTGTCGATGGACGGCGAAATGGGCAAGCGGGGGATTCCGGCCGCGGTCCTGAGCAAATTCCTGTGGACCCGCGGCATCACCGTGGAGAAGACGAACCTGTACTCGGTGCTGTTCCTGTTCTCGATGGGCATCACCAAGGGCAAGTGGAGCACCCTGGTGACCGAGCTGATGGCGTTCAAGGAGCTGTACGACAATAACGCGCCGCTGACCCGTGCACTGCCGCAGCTCGCCGCCGAATTCCCGATCGCCTACGCCGGCTGGGGCCTGCGCGATCTGTGCGATGCGCTGCATGCCTTCAACGATGAGTTCGGCGTTGCCCAGGTGATGCGCGCGATGTACGTGGACCTGCCCGAGCCGGTGATGACCCCGGCCGAGGCCTACGACCACCTGGTGCGCGGCCAGATCGAGCGGGTCGACATCGAGCAGATCAGTGGCCGCATCGCCGGCACCATGCTGGTGCCATACCCGCCGGGCATCCCGACCATCATGCCGGGCGAGCGCTTCGGTGCCAGCGATGAGCCGATCATCCAGTCGCTGCGGATCGCCCGTGAGCAGAACGCGCGCTTCCCGGGCTTCGAGTCGGATGTGCACGGGCTTATCATCGACACCGACGGCGATGCGCCGCGCTACAAGGTGGAGGTGCTGAAGGTCTGACGCCCGCGCGGAGGACCCTCGGCCAGCGATGGATACAGCACGCGAGCAGCGGGTCCTCACGTTTTCCATCGGAGTGACGATGGCGGTCAGCGCCGTCGGCTTCATCGGGGGCCTGCTGGTGGGATCGCAGGCCATCCTGTTCGACGGCGTCTACAGCCTGGTGGACGTGGCGCTGACCCTGGTGGCGTTGTCGGTGCTGCGGCTGGTGGCGCGGGAAGAAAGCCCGCGCTTCCAGTATGGGTACTGGCATCTGGAGCCGATGGTGGAGGCCCTCGGCGGGGCGATCCTGTCGCTGGCCTGCATCTATGCATTGGCCAACTCGGTGATCGGGCTGACCACCGGCGGGCACGAGGTCAAGGCCGGGCCTGCGCTGCTGTGGGCGGCCCTGCTGTGCGTGAGCAACCTGGCCATGGCGGCGTTCGTGCGCATCCGCGCGATGCAGTTGCATTCGGCTCTGCTGTGGCTGGACGTGCGCGCCTGGCTGCTCAGTGGACTGATGAGCCTGGCCGTGGTGCTGGCCTTCGCGATCGCCTTGCTGCTGCGCGGCGGCGAGCACGCCCACTGGATTCCCTATCTGGATCCGCTGGTGCTGGCCGCGATCAGCGTCGCGGTGCTGCCGGTACCGCTTCGCAGCGCCTGGAAAGCCATGCGCGAAGTGCTGCAGGTGGCGCCGGATACGCTGGATGCGCGCGTGCAGGCGGTGATGAAGGACTTCGTTGCCGAGCACGGCTATCTGGCTTTCACCAGCCACGTGGCCAAGATGGGCCGCATGCGGTTCGTGGAAATCCACATCCTGACCCATCCGGAGACAGTGATCGGCACCATCGGCAACGTGGACGCGATGCGCGATGAGATCGCCGAGCGCTTGGACGCGCGCGGCAGCGAGTTCTGGCTGACCATCGATTTCACGGCCGATCCGGCCTGGACCTGATTCGGCGCGCAAGCGGTGCGACCATGACTGCACCGCAGCGTTGCAATGCCCTGCGTTGACCTCAACCGGGGTTGAGGCCGGAGACTGCGCACTTACTCCCTGACCAAGCCTCCCCCATGTTGACCGATGCCCCTGTTGCGCCTGCCGGCCTGTTTGGTTTCATCAATCCGTCCGGGCTGTACGACCCGACCGCGAACGGCTATTCCCACGTTGCCGTGGTGCGCCTGCCGGCCCGCGTGATCCACATCGCCGGGCAGGGCGGGGAGACCGCCGATGGCGCATTGTCGCCGCGCTTCGAGGCGCAGGTCGCCCAGGCGCTGGACAACCTGAACCTGGCGCTGGCCTCCGCCGGGGCGACCCTGGCCGACGTGGCCAAGCTGACCGTGCTGGTGGTGGATCACGATCAGGACCGGCTCGCCATCCTGTCGGATCAGATCGGCCGCCGCTGGCCGCTGGGCCGTGCGCCGACCTGCACGCTGATCCCGGTGCCGCGGCTGGCGTTGGACGGCATGCTGTTCGAGATCGAGGCGACGGCGTACACCGGCTGAGCGATCCGGGGCGGGCCTTTCCATCTGATATACGAAACATATATGATGTGTATATCAATATTCAGAGGGCTCGCCCATGGGCATCGTCAACATCGACGACGAACTGCACGACAACCTGCGCCGCGCCAGCGGCGTCTCGGGCCGCTCGATCAATGCCCAGGCGGGGTTCTGGATCAAGATCGGCATGCTGTGCGAGATGAATCCGGGTATGAGTTATCAGGAGATCGTCAGCCGTGAACTGCGTGCCGCCGGGGTCGAGCCGGGCGCGTTGCGGGTGGCCGAAGCATGATCAAGACCCCTGAAGAACAAGCGCTGATGCGCGCATCGGGGCGTCTGCTGGCACAGGTGTTCCAAGCGCTGGACGAGCTGTCGCTGGAGGGCATGAGCACGCTGCAGGTGAACGACTGGGTCGAGCGCTTCATCGTCGATCAACTGCACGCCCGCCCGGCAAGCAAAGGCCAGTATGGCTTTGCCTACGTGCTCAATTCCTCCATCGACAATGTGGTCTGCCACGGGGTGCCCTCAGCGGATGTGATCCTGCGCAGCGGCAGCATCGTCAACCTGGACATCACCCTGGAGAAGGGCGGTTACATCGCCGATTCCAGCAAGACCTATCTGGTCGGCGAGGTGGACTACGCGGCCAAGCGGCTGGTACGGGTCACCCGCGAGGCGATGTGGAAGGGGATCGGCGTGGTGCGCCCGGGTGCGACGCTGGGCGACATCGGGTTTGCGATCCAGCAGCATGCCAAGGTGCATGGCTACAGCGTGGTCCGCGAATTCTGCGGCCATGGCATCGGCCAGGAGATGCACGAGGAACCGCAGGTGCTGCATTACGGGCGCCGCGGCGACGGGCTGGAGCTGGAAGAGGGTATGACCTTCACCATCGAGCCGATGATCAACCAGGGCCGTGCGACCATCGACATGAGTGATGACGGCTGGACCGTGACCACCCGTGACGGGAAGCTGTCGGCGCAGGCCGAGCACACGGTGCTGGTGACCGCCGACGGGGTGGAGGTGTTGACCCTGCGCGCGGGCGAGCGGATGCCGGATTGACCCGTCATTCGCTGCGCGTGGACACCAGCTTGAGGAACGCCTCGTTCTGATACCGGCTCATGCGCAGCTGCTGGCCGGTGTCCATGGTCACCACGTGGTGGCCGTTGAACCACGGATGGATCGCCTTGACCCGGCGCACGTTGACGATCGCCGAGCGATGCACGCGCGCGAAGTGCCGCGGGTCCAGACGCGCGGCGAGGGTGGTCATGGTCTCGCGCAGTTCGTGCATGCGGTCGACCAGGTGGATCTCGACCGTGTTGCGTGCCGCCTTGATCCAGACGATGTCCTCCACCGCCACCAGCACCACATGCTCATCGACGCGCACCGGGATGCGCTGCAGGTAGTCGTCCCGCTGGCGCAGGGCATCCAGCGCCTGCAGGATCTGCGCCGATGCCTGCGTGCCCATCGCGCTTGACGCCGTCACCCGGGCTTTCGCCCGCTCAAGCGTGGCGGCAAAGCGCTCGCGGCTGAACGGCTTGACCAGGTAGTCCACCGCATTGGCCTCGAAGGCCTTCACTGCGTACTGCTCGTACGCGGTGACGAACACGGTGGCCGGCATCCGCGCCGCGCCGATGGTGGCGACCACGTCCATGCCATTGATCGCCGGCATCTGGATGTCCAGGAACACCAGGTCCGGTGAGTGGCTGCGGATCGCGCCGACCGCCGAGATGCCATCGCCGCATTCGCCGACGATCTCGATCCCGGGATCATCGCGCAGCAACCGCACGATCGCGTGCCGCGCGATCGGCTCATCATCGACCACCAGCACGGTCAGGCTCATGCCGGTGCGATCCCCGGCGTTGTCCCCGGGGTGAATTCGGGTGCCTCGTCGGCACCGTCCAGTTCACGGAACGGCACGCGGATGCGGCAGGCCACGCCCTCTGGCCAGAGCATGTCCAGCCGGACATCGGCGGCATCGCCGTACAGTTCCTTCAGGCGCAGGCGTGTGTTGTTCATGCCGATGCCGTGCCCGGCCGATGCGGTCGGTTCGGCCGAGAGGGTGCTGTTGCGGTTGCGCACTTCGATGCACAGCGTGTCGCCATCGCGGCGCGCCTCGATCTCGAGGGTGTCGCTGCCCACGCGCTGGCCGATGCCATGGCGCAGCGCGTTCTCCACCAGCGGCTGCAGGATCAGGCTGGGTACCGCGCAGTCCAGCGTGTCCGGCGCGATATACGTGCGGGTGGTCAGCCGATCCTTGAAGCGGGTGCGCTGGATGCCCAGGTACAGCTCGATCAGGTCCAGTTCCTGGCGCAGGCGGATTTCCTGGCCGTCGTAGTCTTCCAGGAACGCGCGCAGCAGTTCGCTCAGGCGCAGCAGCATGTCTTCGGCCGAGACTTTGTCCTCGTCGAGCAGGGTAATGATCGCGTGCAGGGTGTTGAACAGGAAGTGCGGCTGCAGCTGGGATTTCAGCGAGAGCAGGCGCGACTGCGCCAGTTCGGTGGCCAACTGGCTCGCCTCCAGTTCACGGCGGGCTTTCTCGGCGTGGAAATGGATGGCCTGCTGGATCGCGAACAGGGTCCAGTAGGTCAGCAGCCCGATGGCGAAGTGCTGCTCCAGGAAGTAGCCCAGCTGCTCGAAGAAACCGCTGGGCTCGAACAGGGTGGAGACGATCGCGCCCACCACCATGGCGATGAACGTCATGCAGAAGCTGGCCACCACCTGCGTGCCGAGCCCGTGGAGGCGCCCGCTGCCGCGCACCGGAAAGCGCTCGGCGAGACGGAAGACCGTGGGTGCCAGGGCTGCCCAGGTGTACCACTGGATCAGCGACCAGCGCAGGAGATCCCAGAGGGGTTGTTGGCTGTTCGGCAGGCCGGCGTTGATCGAGGTCTGCAGGGCGAACACCACCGCCACCGCCGTCCAGAGGGCGAGGTAGCGGGACAGGCGGATCCGGGTGCTGCCGAGGCGGATGTACATGGTCGATTCCGGGCCAGGCGTCTCTGGCAAAGCTCATCTTAGGCAGGCGGCGGGAGCGCGGGAAGCGCCATGACGGCCCATTACGATTGGCCTGGTCGTAGCGACGATTCGTCCCGGATCGGTTGGCGGCGAGGGCGCGCGGGCGCGTGATGCAGGGGTTCATCACCCGCCTGGAGACGCTGCCATGACCTTGATCCGCCCCTTCCTGATCGTTTCGCTGATGCTCGCCGGTACCGCGCACGGTGCGGAGGCACGCTACCTCGGCCTGCTCAACCGGGCCCATGACAGTGTCGTGGCCCTGGACGTCGCGCCTGCCGGGACCGAGGCCTTCGTTCCGCGGTCGATCGATGCCCTGCCGGGTGGTGGTGCCGGCACTACGGTCCGGTTGGCCGACGAAGGGTGCAGGTTCGACCTTCGCGTGGCGTTCCGCAACGGCCGGCGCGTGATCTACCGGGATGTGGATGTGTGCAGGGGCGATACGCTGGTCATCGCGCCGCTGAAGAAAACATCCGATGATCGCGCGGTTGCGCTGGAGCCACAGCGTGCATCCCGTAGCCGATAACCGTGGCGTGCAGCCAGTGCGTCCCGCGCTTACGGACGCGCACGTGGCATGCGCTGCTCCACCAGGGCCGTGATCCAGTCGATGAAGACGCGCAGCTTGGCGCTGACATGCCGGTTCGGGGGGAACGCAAGGTGCAGCGGCATCGCATCGATGCGCCACTCCGGGAACAGCCGGACCAGCTCGCCGGTGGCCACATGCGGGGCGGCCATGTAGTCGGGGAGCCAAAGCGCGCCCAGGCCCGCCACGCCCGCGGCGAGATAAGCATTGCCATCATCGACCGCGAGCAGGTGGTGCCCCTTCACCGTGACCTGTTCGTCGCCGCGCTGGAGGGTGTAGGGCAGCACCGTGCCACTGCGCGAGCGCAGGTAGCCGACCACGCGATGCGGGGCCTGCTCCAGGTCCTGCGGATGCGCGGGGATGCCCGCCTGCTGCAGGTAGGCGGGCGAGGCGTGGATGCCGGCCTGCAGATCGCCGATATGGCGCGCGACCAGCGATTGATCCGTGATCTGTCCGCCGCGGATCACGCAGTCCACGTTCTCGTCGATCAGGTCCACGTGGCGATCGCTGACGCCCAGATCGAGCTGGATCTCCGGATAGCGGGCAAGGAAGTCGGGCAGGGCGGGCACCAGCACCAGCCGCGCGAAGGGGGCGGGCACGTCCACCCGCAGACGCCCGCGCGGCGCCGCTGCCGCTGTGGACAGGCTGGTTTCAGCGTCGTCGATGTCGGCCAGCAGCCGGATCACCCGCGCGTAGTAGGCCGCACCATCGGCGGTGACGTTCACCTGCCGGGTGGTGCGGTTCAACAGCCGTACCCGCAGCCGGGCCTCCAGGTGCTGCACCAGCTGCGTGACCGTGGTTCGGCTCATGTGCAGCGTGTCGGCGGCCTTGGTGAAGCTGCCGGTTTCCACCACCCGGGCGAAGGCCTGCATTGCGTCGAACCGGTCCATCTGCATTCCACGGGGGCTGATTGTTTGGATTCTACAAACAATCCTGGCGGGCAGGCCGCGTTTATCCCGCGCTCCTGCGGGTCTACCGTGGCGTTTCATTCTTGACGGGCCGTTCGTCGGCCCAGGGCAGAGGTTGATCATGGCAACACGTGACGTCGTTTTCCCGCCGGGCCGCCAGGCCCTGTACGAGCGCAACCGCTATTCGCCGGCCGTGCGCTCCAACGGCTTCCTGTTCGTGTCCGGCCAGGTCGGCAGCCGCGAGGATGGCTCGCCCGAACCCGACCTCGAGGCGCAGGTGCGGCGCGCGTTCGAGAACCTCAACGCCGTGCTCGGCGCGGCGGGCTGCACGTTCGAGGACGTGGTCGACGTCACCGTGTTCCTGGTCAACCCCGAGCAGATCTTCGAGCGCGTGTGGGCCATCGTGCCGGACTACTGGGGCGAGGCGCCGTATCCGACGCTGACCGGGATCGGGGTGACCTGGCTGTACGGATTCGACGTTGAAATCAAGGTGATTGCGAAGCTGCCGTAGCACACCTTCACGCGGTGACGGCCGCACGTTGTCGATAGTGGGCTGTCATCCTGCTTCCTGTTGCGGATCCACATGCCCCTGATTCCCGAGCGCGTCCAGCGCTGGCCCCGGCCGTGGCGCGTGGCGTTGCTCTCCTTGCTGGCGCTGTACGTGCTGTACCTGCTGGCAGGCAACGTATTCCTCAATACGCCGCTGTTCGATGCGGTCACCAACCGCAAACCTGAAAAATTCACGATGCAGACCGGGCCGGCGCTGACCCTGATGCCGGGCCAGGCCGTGGTCTGGAACATCCGCATGCGTGGCCAGGCCAACCGCACGCAGTATGTGTTCCGCGCCGATCGGGCCAGTGCGTGGATCGACCTGCCGGCGCTGTTCCGCAAGGAAGTGCGCATTCCGCGGATTGACGCGACGGGGGTGGAAGCCGAGGTCGAGCGCGTCGAAAACGCCATCCCGCCACCGCCGCGCGGCGACCGCGGCTGGACCCTGCGCTTCGATGCCATCCACAGCGACACCATCCGCAGCGGCCGTTTCGGCACGCTGCTGGTGGTCGGCCAGGGCCACGGCACGGTCGGTTTCCTCAAGCAGCTCAAGGGCGGCCCTTCGGAGCTGTTCGATTCCACGGCAGGCTTCGACGATGCCCAGGTCAGCTTCGACGGGGTCAACGTCCTGGACGATGCGCATATCGCCGCGCGCTTCCACTTCCCGCGCCACTATCGTGACGACGCGCCGGGGCTGCAGAAACTCGGCATCACCTGGGCACAGCTGCAGATCGACGCCCGCAGCCAGGGCCTGCGCATCGACACCGGCGGCCCGCACGTCAAGGTTGGCAGCGCGGTCTCCAATGCGCGGCTCACGGCGGATGTGACCCTGGAAGACGGTGCGCTGCGACCCGGCAGCCGTCTGGTCTGGCGTCTGCCGCTGCATGCCGGCGTGCACGCCGACGACCGTGGCCTGCTGTCCCTGCAGCTGGACGTGGCGCAGGACATGCGGGTGCAGGCGCGGCTGCCGCGCGACCCGGAGACGGGCAGCGAGATCAACGCCGATGTCCGCGTGACCGGCCGGAAGATACCGTTCCAGGCGCCGGCCGAGCTGCTGCCGCGACTGTCCGGCAGGGTGCAGGGCGCGTGGCAGTTCCAGTCGCTGAACTGGATCAGCGACCTGTTCGTGAAAAAGCCCTGGTTCCATCTGGACGGCGGTGGCCTGCTGAAGGCCGACGTGCTGCTGGCCGAGGGTGAGTTGGCACCGGGCAGCAAGGTGGATATTCCGCAGGTGGCGGCCGTGGCCGAAGTGGCCGGCGTCCGCATGCGTGGCGATGCCCAGGCACAGGGCCGGATTGTCGAAGGCACGCCGGCGCAGGCCGAGCTGAAGGTGCAGATTCCGCGGTTCCAGGCCGCGCCGACCAACGCGCCCAAAGCGCTGTTGTTCGATGGGCGCGAGCTCGCGCTCACCCTGCAGGGGGACGCGCGCCTGAAGCAGTTGAGTGACGGCATGCGCGCGCAGTTGCGCTTCACCGATGCCCGCGTGCCGGACCTGACGGCCTACAACCGGTATCTCGGCAACGACAACGTGCGCCTGCTCGGCGGCACGGGATTGCTCAGCGGGGATGTGTCGCTGGATGCGTCCGGCCGGGTCGGCAAGGGCAGGGCCGATCTGCGCGGCACCGGCGCCCGTCTGAGCGTGGCCGGCATCGCGATGCGCGGCGATGCCCAGCTGCAGGCGCGCCTGCAGCGAGCGGATTTCGACAGCCGCCAGTTCGACCTCGGTGGCACCACGGTGGACCTGCGCAACATCCACGTGGGCGATGAGAAGAGCGATGGACGCTGGTGGGGCAAGGTCGCGATCCGCAGCGGCCACATCGATGCGGCCGCGCCGTTCCAGGTCGATGGGCTGGCCGACCTGCGCCTGCGCGATGCCGGGCCCCTGCTCGGCGTGTTCGCCCAGCGCAGTGAATACCCGCGCTGGGTGCTCGGCATGCTGGACTCGGGCGAAGTGCAGGCCAGCGGCCAGCTGCGCTGGCGCAGTGGCGAGCTGATCGTGGAGGACCTGCAGGCCGAGAACGAGCGGTTGTCCCTGCAGGCGCGGTTGGATCTGAGTCACGCCAAACGCCGGGGTGATCTCTATCTGCGCTGGGGCGTGCTCGGGGCCGGCATCGAGCTGCAGGGCGAGCAGCGCAAGTGGCACCTGGCCGGGGCCCGCGACTGGTATGCGGGGCAGCCGCGGTTGCTGCCGGCCAAGCCGGCCGCAGCGAAGCAGGGCAACGGCACGCCCTGACCGACGGCCGCTGCTCCCCCTTGCCGGGCCCGGCTTGGTATCCTCGCCGCGCCCACTGTCTGGTGACAGCGTGCTTTCTCGCCGTCATCGACCCGTTATCCCATGAGCAACAGCACCCACCGCGTCCAAGGCCTCAACAACGATGAGGTGGCGGCCGATTGGCCCGCCATCACTGATCGCGAGATCGCCTGGCTGCGCGGGCGCTTCGCCCAGCTGGACGGGGAGTGCCAGCTGATCTGGCACAGCCCGCGGCCGCTGTCCGCCGCCGCCATCGTGGAAAGCCGGGGCGGCAGGGTGTTCGTCAAGCGCCACCACGGCAGCGTCCGCACGACCGTGGGACTGGCCGAGGAGCATCGCTTCCTGCAGCACCTGGCCGGGCACGGCGTGCCCGTGGTCGAGGTGCTGCGTGACCGCGACGGTGCAACCGCGGTCGAGCACGAGGGGTGGACCTATGAGCTGCATAGCGTGGGCCGTGGCCACGACCTGTACCGCGACACGCCGTCCTGGACGCTGCTGACCGATGCCGCGCAGGCACGCGAGGCGGGACGGATGCTGGCGACGCTGCATCGCGCGTCGGCCAGCTACCGCGCACCCCAGCGCAGCACGCACCTGCTGGTCGCGCGCGACGATCTGATCCGCGCCGCCGATCCCGTCGCCGCCCTCCAGGCCGGTCTCGCTGATCGCCCCGGCCTGGCGGCCTATCTGGCACGGCAGGACTGGCAGGCCGATCTGCAGCGTTCGGTGCTGCCGTGGCATGCGGGGCTGGCCGCCCGGCTGCAGGCCGAACCGCGCCTGTGGGCGCACAACGACTGGCATGTCTCCAACCTGCTGTGGCGCCCGCACGGCGATACGTCCGTGGTCGCGACCGTGCTCGATGTCGGCCTGGCCTCACCGACCAGTGCCTTGTTCGATCTGGCCACGGCCATCGAACGCAATGCCATCGCCTGGCTGGCGCTGGAGCAGGAGGCCGTGCGCGTGGATATCGCACTGGCGCTGCTCGCGGGCTATCGCGAGATCGTGCCGCTGTCGGCCGAGCGCGTGCACCTGCTGGCAGATCTGCTGCCGGTCGTGCAGCTGGATTTCGCGCTCTCGGAGGTGGAGTACTTCGAAGGTGTGACCCACTCGCCGGCCAATGCGGACGTGGCGTACCACACCTTCCTGCTGGGGCATGCTGACTGGTTCAGCACCGCCGCAGGCCAGGGCCTGCTGAAGGCGCTGCACGCCGCCGCCTGAGGGCAGGCTCGCAAATCCGTACGGTTTGTAGTGAAATAGTCGCAGAAGCGGGGGTGCCTGGCGAAACCAGGCTGAGAGAGTCCCTTGGAACCTGATCCGGTTTGCACCGGCGTAGGGAGCTTTGAGCAGCAGGCATACCGCCGTGATGGGTCGGTGCGCGTGCGCGCCTTCGCTTCGTCTCCCCTCGCTGATGACGAATCGAATGAACCGCTGCTTCCGCCCCACGCTGTTGTCCGCCGCCCTCTGCGCCGCGCTGCCTCTCCATGCCAACGAACCCGCGGATGCGCCCGAGCGCTCGCCGACCGAACTGGCTGCGGTGCGCGTGCAGGCACATCAGCCGGCGGTCACCGCCACGCAGACCAGCAGCTTCGGCGCCGGTGACTGGAAGAGCACCCCGGCCTCGGTGAACGTGCTGGACCGCGACCTGCTGGACAGCCGCCAGGTCCGTACGCTGTCCGAGCTGGCCAGCAATGATGCCTCGCTGGGCGACAGCTACGCCCCGGTCGGCTACTACCAGAACATCGCGATCCGCGGCTTCCCGCTGGATACCGGCACCGGCTACCGCTTCAATGGGCTGGCCATCACCGGCGAGCAGCGCCTGGCACTGGAGAACATCCAGTCAGTGGAGATACTCAAGGGCGAGGCGGGTCTCGCCGCAGGCGTCATGGCGCCCGGCGGCATCGTCAATTACGTGGGCAAGCGCCCGGCCGAGGTCCGCAACGTCACCCTCGGCACCGACTCGGAAGGCTCGCGCTATACCGCGGTGGATCTCGGCCATTGGTTGTCGCCGCGTTTCGGCGTGCGCTTCAATGCGGCCTGGGAAGACAGCGATTCCTATATCGACCATGCCGATGGCCGCCGCAATTTCTACTCGCTGGCCACCGACTGGCTGATCGGCGAACGCGGCAAGCTGGAAGTGGATGCCAACTACCAGACCAGCGCGCAGCGCTCGGCCTCGGGCTATCAGCTGCTGGGCGCCACCGAGCTGCCGCGCGGCGTGGACCGCAAGCACATGCTGGGTTATCAAGCCTGGCAGCGGCCGGTCGGGATCGACAGCACCAACCTGACCGCCTTGCACACCTACGATTTCAGCCCGCGCTGGCAGTCGCGCGTGTCGGCCAGCTACAGCCGCTCGGTGATCGACGACAACGTCGCCTTCGCCTATGGCTGCTACTACGCCGCCGGATGTGCCGATGGCAGCGTGCCGGGCAACTACTTCGCGCCCAACGGCGACTACGACATCTACGATTACCGCAGTCCGGACGACACCCGCCGCAACCTGGAGTTCCGTGGCGAGCTGCGGGGTGCGTTCGACACGGGTGCCGTCAGTCACGCACTGAGCATTGGCGCGGATCGTTTCGAGCGCACCGTGGACAAGCGCCGCAACGTCAACGAGTACGTGGGCACCGCCAACATCCACGACGCACAGGTGCCGCAGTTCGTCCCGTCGCCATTGATGCCCGGTGCATCCGCGCGTCGCCTGGACAGCGCGCAGACGGCGGTCTTCGCGCTGGACCGCATGAGCTTGGGCGATTGGCAGTGGCTGGCCGGGGGCCGTTTCGTGCGCCTGGACGAGCGGGCCTACGACAAGCGCGGCACGCCCGAGCGCCACAGCCGCCTGTCGCGCTTCCTGCCGCAGACCGCGCTGGTCTGGAAGGCCACCGATGAGGTCAACGCCTACGTCAGCTACGTGCGCGGCATCTCGCTCGGCCAGGAGGCCCCGTTCTGGACGTCCAACGAAGGCACGTTCCTGCCCGCGGTGCTGTCGCGCCAGGTCGAAGTGGGCGTCAAGTTCGTCCCCGGCGACGCGCTGACCCTCGGCGCGGCACTGTTCCGCACCTCGCAGCCGTTCCAGTACGCCAAGCCGGACGGCAGCGATGCGGGCTACACCTTCGTCGAAGAAGGGCAGCAGACCCACACCGGGCTGGAGCTCACCGCGCAGGGGCAGCTCAGCGAGCGCCTGTCGATGACCGCCAGCGCCAGTTTCCTGCGCGCCCGTGCACGCGATGCCGGCACGCCGGACTATGAGGGCCACCAGCTGATCAACGTGCCGAAGACCCGCGCGACGGTGCACGCGGAGTACCAGCTGCCGTTCGTGGCCGGACTCGGGGTGACCGGTGGCTGGCGCTACGCCGCGTCCAACGTGGCCACGGCCGATGGCCGCGTGAGCGCGCCGGCCTACAGCGTGTTCGATGCCGGCCTGCGCTTCAAGCATCAGGTGGGCGAGCACCCGGTGACCTGGAACCTTTCGGTGGACAATCTGTTCAACCGCTTCTACTGGCGCGATACCGGCAGCAGCTCGGGTGACTACTACCTGTTCCCGGGCGCGCCGCGCCAGGCCCGGTTGTCGGTGACCTTCGCGCTATGAACCCGGCGATCCTGGAATGGTCGGCGGCCGCTGTCAGCATGCTCGGGGTGTGGCTGATGACGCGCCGGGTGCCGTTGGCCTGGCCGGTCGGACTGGTGTCGGTCGCGCTGTACGCGCTGGTGTTCGTGGAGGCCAGGCTGTATTCGGACACGCTGCTGCAGATCGTGTTCGGCGGCTTCCTGGTCTACGGCTGGGTGCGCTGGCGCGGCCAGGTCGAAGACGATGGCAGGGTTGCGATCCTGCCGCTGGCGCGGCGCGCGTTGTGGCGGGACCTGGGCATCGGCGTGGCCTTCGGTATCGCGCTTGGCGCGGCGATGCACTTCTACACCGATGCGGCGCTGCCGTGGCTGGATGCGATGCTGGCGGCACTGAGCCTGGTCGCCCAGTGGTGGCAGGCGCGCCGGCACACGGCGGCGTGGTGGCTGTGGATCCTGGTGGACGTCGTCTACGTCGGCATGTACATGGTCAAGTCACTGCACGTGACCGCCGTGCTGTATCTGGTGTTCGTCGGCCTGGCCGTGATGGGGTTGCGGGCATGGACGGTGGCGCGCAACGACGCGCTGCTTCACAACGTGGAAGGGCGACGCGGATAAGTCCGCGCCGCCCTTCGTCACCTCAGGTCTGCACTCGACCCGGCGCGGTCAGAACCGCGCCGTGGCACCCACGAAGAAGGTGCGGGCACCGCCGTCGTAGTTGTTGCCTTCTTCGATGGTGGAGACATCGCCCAGGTTGAGCACGCCTGCACGGACGGTCAGGTGCTCGTTGACGTCGTAGCCGGTGACCAGGTCCCAGGTGGTGTACGCCTTGGCGAACGTGGCACTGGTGGAGGACACCAGCTGCTCGCCGATGTGCTGCGCGCTCAGGTTGAGCGACCAGGCATCGGTGACCTGCCAGTCCAGCGAGGTATTGGCGGTCAGCTTGGGCACCACCAGCAGGCTGGCGCCGGTGGTGCGGTTCTTCGATTCCAGCATGCGCGTGGCATTGGTGATCCAGTTCAGTCGCTCATGCAGGGGCACGGTGACGCTGGCTTCGACGCCGCGGGTGCGGGCCTTCTGGATGTTCTGCGCAACGGTCCACCAGAATCCGTTGACGAAGCTGGTGGTCTGGCCCGGAATCTCGCGCAGCGGAACCTGCTGGATCTTGTCATCGAAATCGGTCAGGAAGTAGGTGGCCGACGCCGACCAGCCGTTCTTGTCGAAGCCGACGCCCAGCTCGTAGTTGGTGCTGGTTTCCGGTTCCAGGTTCGGATTGCCGGCCATGTAGCAACCGGTGGTGCCATCGGCGCTGACCGAGCGGTTGGTCCAGCCTTCGGCGGTCAGGGCGGTGCAGCCGTTGCCACCGGACTGCGTCGCCGCACCGGCCGTGCCCTGCTTCAGCGTGGGCGCACGGAAGCCCTGCGATACACCGCCGCGCACGGTCCAGTCATCGGACGGGTGCCACACGCCGTAGACGCGCGGGCTCAGGTTGTCGTCGTAGTTGTCGGTGTTGTCCCAGCGCAGGCCCACCGTGAGGATGAAACGCTCGTGCAGGGTGATGTGATCTTCGGCGAACAGCGCCCAGGAATCGGCTTCGCTGACCGGACTGATGCGGCCGGTGCCGGTCCAGGTCACCGGTACGGTGCCGATGGTGTCGCTGTTCTTCAGCTCTTCGCGCTTCCACTGCCCGCCCACGTTCAGGCTCTGCTCGAAGCCCCAATGAAAGCTGCGGGTGAACGCGGTATCGAACACCGTCTCCTTGGAGTGGTTGCCGACGGCGCTGCCCTTGTCTTCGTAATCGTTCTGCACCAGCGTCGTCTTGGACGTGGCGGCATCGCCGTAACGACCATCGTGCATGACCACGTAGCCGGTCTGCACCAGCTTGGACAGGCCCCAGGCACCGACGTCACCGGCGCCACTGTTGCGCTGTTCGCCGCGCGATGCCTCGAAACCCACGGTGTGGTCGTCATTGATGCGCCAGTTGAGCAGCGCGTTGGCGTTCTCGGCCTTGTTGCCAGGCGTCTGTCGACGGCCGGTATCCGATTCGCGGTTGGTGACATTGGCACCGACGCGCAGGCCCAGGTTCTCGGTCAGCGGGCCACTGAACAACGCGCCCATCTGGGTGGTATCACCGCGGGTGGGGGAATCGGGCTTGCTGTAGTTGAAGGTGACCGAGCCACCCCATTCGTCGGCGATCTTGCGGGTGATGATGTTGATCACGCCGCCCATGGCGTCGGAACCGTACAGCGAGGACATCGGCCCGCGCACCACTTCGATGCGCTCGATCATGTCCGGCGAGAGCCAGTTCAGATCCTGCGGGCCCAGGTCATCGCGGTAATTCACGCCGGAGGAATTGCCCTGCCGGCGGCCGTCGATGAGGATCAGCGTGTACTGCTCGGGCAGGCCGCGCAGGCGGATCTTGGACTGCGCGCCGGACAGTGCATAACCACCGGTCACGCCGGGAACCGTGCTCAGCAGCTGGCCGATGCTGCTGACCGGCTTGCGTTCGATCTCCTCGCGGGTGATCACGCTGATGCTGGCCGGGGCGTCCTTGATCCACTGCTGGGCGCCGGTGGCGGTGACCACGACGGTGTCCATCTGGCGGGGCGAGGCGGCGTCTGCCGCTGCATCCGCATGTGCCTGACTCGCCAGGGCGAGACCAATGGCCACAGTCAGCGTGGCAACGGAACGACGGGAACGGGGGGACGGGTGCAACATCGACGCAGTACTCCTGGAAAAGAGGGGTCCGCTGGCGATGGCTTGGGGACGTCCGTGTGGGAAATTTCAACAACTCTTAACAATCGTATCACGACCCATTCGCATTTGAAATATTAGGATACGTTTGCGCTCCCACGTATTGTCAGCGCCAGCTGGGCGGTTCCCCTTTCTTCCAACAGATCAGCACCAGCGCTATAACGACAGTCCAGGTGCACACTTGGAACGCCACGGGTTCCTTGAATGGCGAGAACACGAATGGGCTGGCCATCAGCAGCGCGAATGCGACGGTGTAGACGACCCATCCCTGCCAGGCGCAGGGAAGTCCCCATCCCCAGCCATTGGAACGCGCGACAAACCAGTACTGTGTGTCCTTCATCTGCGGCTATCTCCTTATAGCGGGGTCAAACATCGCGTAGGTCTGGCCGCCATGCAGGCACCCACAGACCGCGTTATTCCACCAAGGCCAATTGTCCGGCAACAAGCGGCCGCAGGGCCAGCTTGTGGGTGACGCTGGTGATCGTGCGGCGCGGATCGGTCGGATGCGGCCGGGAGGTGGTGCTGCTCCTGCCTTGGCGCCAAAGCCCGACCATCACGATCTCCGCGCCCACCGGGAAGGACTTCAGCCACGCGGCATCGGGGTGCCCGACGCTGACTTCGTAGAAATCCCGGCGGTCGGTCACGCCGGTGTGCTGATACTTCGGGGCACAGTTGAGGAAGGTGACCCCATGGGGGTCACCGGGCTGCGGCGTGCGATGTGACCGCACGGTCCCAAGCAGCGCCATCGGCAGCTCGCTGGATGCTGAGCCAAGCCGTTCCCATGCCGCGTCGTAGCGGTCCTGCCGGTAGACGAAATTCGTCCAATCCACCCGCTTCTTGCCCAGGCGCAGGGTCAGCTGCGCGGCCAGCAGCGTGTCGTCCTCGCACATCGCCTGCAGCGTGAGCAGGTCGGTGAGGGTGCGCAGGTAACCGTCGAGCGGTGCGTCTGCCGGGAGAAGCGTCGGCCCCGCGCTGCCGCGTTTCAGGGCCTGCTGGAGGACCAACAAGCGAAGCTCATGCTTCCCATCATCCAGTGTGGGCAGGAACTCGGGATCGGCTCCGCCTGCAAGGAGGACCTGCAGATGACCGGGCGCGTTGTAGCGGCAGCCGGGAAGATGTTCGGTTCCTTTCTGCAACGCGATGTAGGCGGGGACCAGGAGCGGCGGGGCACGCTCCACGCCGGACCTGCTGTGCTCGGGGACGAACCGCACCGGCACGTTGCAGCCATCGCACAACAGGGTCGGCAGGGTCTGCTGCGCGTCATGGCGCTTCTGCAGGTCGCCCACCCGGTGCAGGGTGCCGTGCGTGCCCACCGCCTTGCGCATCTTGATTCCGCGACTCATCTGCAACCACTGCTTCGTTCAATGGCGACCATCATAGTCGCTTCGATCAGTCGCCCTGCGTCGCAAACCGCAGCCGGTTGTGGTCCGGATCGACCACCATCATCTCGCGCCCGCCCCAGGGCACGTCCGCCGGCGGTCGGAACACCGGCGCTCCGGCCGCGACAAACGCAGCGTGCAGTGCATCCACGTCCGGGACGTGGAAATAGACGGCGCCGCCAGGCGCGCAGTCGCCGGCATGCTCGCTCAGGAACAACGATTGGCCCTCACGGCTGATCTGCACGAACAGCGGCATGTCCGGGGCGAACCGGTGTTCCCAGTCGATTGCAAACCCCAAGCGCTGGTAGAAGGGCACGCTGACCGTGGCATCGGTCATGCGCAGCTGGGGGATGACGGTCTGCTGCATCAATGATCGCCTCAGCCCGGATAGGCAGGAAAACGCTGATCCGGGTGGGTCTTCTTCCATTCGGTATGCGCCACGGTGCCTTCCCAGGACAGGAACGCATTGGGCACCCGGCCGCGGCCGGACCAGGTGGCGCCGCTGTGCGGCAACCAGAAACGCGGTGGCAGATCTTCTTTGGCGGCCTTGGCGGGCTTTTCACGCCTGGCCGGGCCTTCGGTTCCCACCAGTGCCTGAATCCTGCGCTGCTGCTCCGGAGTGAAGTCAGCGAAGCTCGTGCTCAGCAGCACGGTGACGCGCTCGTAGGCCTCCCGGGTAGCGGCCTTCAGCAGTGCCTGCTCATCCATGCCCGATCGCGCGACCTGCGCTGCGAGGCTGGCGTTGATCTTGGATGCGGAGCGAGCAGGGGAGGGCGTTCGGGGCATGGGGTTCCAGGGTAGGTCGGACTGACGGAGGGCACGATAGCAAATGCCGGCGTGAAGCCATCGCAGATCGGCGCGAGGGGAAAGCTGTACTTTCGCCAAACTGAACAGGGGGAGGTTCATCTGCGGGTGCGCAATGTTCCGGCAATCTTCGGCCACCAGATTCGATTCAACACCGTTCCACTCAAAGGATCCAACGATGCTTACCTCGACCGCTTTCAGCTTCCGTGGCCTGGCCCTGGCGTTGGCCCTGACCGCTGGCGTGACCGCCGCAGGCAATGCCGATGCGATGTCGCGCAAGGACAAGAACACGCTGGTGGGTGCCGTAGTGGGTGGCGTCGCCGGGCACGTGCTCTCCAACGGCGATCCGCTGATGACCGCAGGTGGCGCAGTGGCGGGCGGTGCGATCGGCAACGTGACCACCAAGGATCGCCGCGAACGCGACTATCGCTACGACCGTGATCGCCGCTATGACCGCGACCACCGTTACGAGCGCAGCAGCCGCCACGACCGCCGTCATGACCAGCGCCGCTGGAACCAGGACCGTCGCCACCATGACCGCGGCTGGCGCTGACGGCTGGCCGGCAGGCAGCAGCCGCGCGTTGAGGCATCCGCTTGGCCGTGCCTCAACGATCCCGATCCAGCAGGCAATCAATGAAGGCGCGCAATGCGGGCAGCAGGTGGCGCCGGCTGGAGTAATAGAGGTACAGGCCAGGCACGGTAGGCGACCAATCGGCGAGGACGCGTTTGAGCCGCCCATCCGCCAGCGCGTCTGCGATTCCTTCGTCGTCGTACGCATAGAAAATGCCAAGCCCCTGCAGCGCCGCGGGAACCACGATGTCCTGGTGATTGGCGATCACCGCGCCTTCGCCAAAAAAATCGACAGCCTGCGTGCCGTTCCTGAAGTCCCAGCCGGCCACTTTGCCGCTGCCCGGAAATCGCCAGTTGATGCAGGCATGACGATCCAGATCCGCGGGTGATCGCGGTTCGCCGTGTCGGGCCAGATAGTCGGGCGACGCCACGGCCAACAACTGCACGTCCGGTGTGAGCCGGACGGCGACCATGTCCTTCTGCAGGCGGCCCCCCACGCGGATGCCCGCATCGAACCCTTCACCGGCGATGTCGGTCAGGCCATCGTCGATCACGATATCGAGCACGACGTCCGGATGCGCTGCTGCAAATCGTCCGAGCCGGGGGGCGATCACCTTCCGAGCGCCCATGCTGAGCGTGTTGATCCTCAAGGTGCCCGCAGCACGTGCGTGGGCGGCGACCGCCTGCGCGACCGCGTCCTCCATGTCGCGGAACATCGGGGCGATCCGTTCATGCAGGCTTCGCCCCGTCTCCGTCGCCGAGACGCTGCGCGTGGTCCGGTTCAACAGCCGAACGCCCAGCCGTGACTCCAGCTGGCGAATGATCTGACTGAGGGCGGATCGCGACAGCCCGAGGTGATCGGCCGCGCGGGCGAAGCTGCCCCGTTCCACGACCGCCACGAAGGCCTTGAGCTCCGCAAATTCGGCACCGCGCATTGTGTTCTGATTCCTGCATAGCCTGGTTCGATAATAGGTGATTCTCTTATTTATCGGCACGGCTCACGCTAGGCCCATCAACCCGATGGAGCACGCCGATGAACGACCTGACCCTGCCCGAGCCGATCACGGCCTACTTTGCTGCCGACCTCACGGATGCCCACGCAGTCGCACGCTGCTTCACCCCCGACGGACGCGTGCTGGACGAAGGGAAGACCCACGTGGGACGCGCCGCGATCGAGGCCTGGAAGGCGGCTGCCTCGACCCGCTACCGCTACACCACCACGCCCCGCACGCTGGAAAAGAACGGGGGTATCTATGTCGTGACCAGTCACGTCTCGGGCGACTTCCCCGGCAGCCCGGTGGATCTGCGCTACACCTTCACCCTCAAGCAGGACAGGATCGCCACGCTGGAGATCGCGCCGTGAACTTCGATCTCCAGTTGGCCGGCACGCGGGTAGTGGTTACCGGTGGAACGCGCGGCGTCGGTGCCGCCGTCGTCGACCTCCTGGCCCGGCTTGAGGCCCGGATCGTGGCGACGGCGCGATCGCTGCCGCCAAGCGGGAGCAAGGCCGTCCATTACGTCGCCGCAGACCTCTCCACGGCCGAAGGTGCCCGTCATGCAGCGGATGCGGCACTACGCTACCTCGGCGGGATCGATATCCTGATCAACGTGGCGGGCGGCTCGTCTGCCCCCGCGGGCGGATTTGCCATGCTGGACGACGCCGAATGGATGAAGGAACTCGATCTCAACCTGATGTCCGCGGTGCGCCTGGACCGCGCGCTGCTGCCGGCGATGATCGCCCAGGGGGCGGGGGTGATCCTGCATGTGACGTCGATCCAGCATGAATTACCGCTGCCCGACGCCACGACGGCTTACGCCGCTGCCAAGGCCGCGCTGTCGACGTACAGCAAGGCGTTGTCAAAGGAAGTCACACCCAAGGGCGTGCGCGTGGTGCGCGTATCGCCGGGGTGGATCGAGACGGAGGCTGCCATCGCACTGGTCGAGCGTGTCGCCGCACAGGCGGGCACCGACCAGGAGGGCGGCAAGCAGTTGGTCATGCAGCAACTGGGCGGCATCCCGCTCGGACGGCCCGCCAGACCGGAGGAAGTAGCCGACCTCATCGCCTTCCTCGTCTCGCCACGGGCGGCGGCTATTTCCGGGACGGAGCACACGATCGATGGTGGAACCGTGCCGACGGCGTGACCGTGGTGGATCCGTCTCTATCCTTGCCCAGAAAGCATCCACGCGCACGAGACAACAATCACGAGGACGCAAACGGCCAGGCATATCCAGGCCCTTCGGCTGCCAGCCTGGCCAAGCGAGTCGAACAGCGCGCTGAAGAGGTGACCAATGAAGTCCATGGTTCGTTTCCCTTGGAATCGGCGGCGCAATCAGGGTTCCCGCGAATGCCATTTCGACCGCGGTACGCCAACTGAGTGAGGACGTCACGACGCATGACGGATGCCGAACAAGCACCATAGAATAGGAGCATGCCGGGTATCACGGAGTCGGTTGTGAGTAACGCATCGCATCGCATAAGAACGCACGTCCAGTCCGGCGACCATGCGCAGGCCTATGCCGTTGGCAAGGCGGCCTTGCGTGATATGCCTGACAACCAGGCCGTGCTGTCTGCGCTTTTCGAACTGACCGCAACGCTCCGCTCCGAGTGCATGGACATGGCGAGCCGACGAATGGACGCCAGCACCACCTACGCCGCCACCGAAGCGCTTCTGCGTGAGGTCAATGAACTCACCGGGCAGGACATGTACGGTCGGCCCCGGGGCTAGAACCCCGTAGCGGCGTCGCTGCCGCCGCGCTTGCGTCGGCCTGCACCCGCCCATGGCCGGACTGAGCCGGGCAGGACTGCTGCTCCACGCCCCGACACCCTGACGACTGCCCCCCGTGCCCGGCCTGCCTGAGCGCAGCCCAGGCGGCATCGCCATGCCTGCGGTTTGGCGTGGCCATCCGCGCAGCAGGTTGCGCACTCGGAAACCGCTTGACCTTCCCAGCGTGTCATGCCGGACAACGGTCGCCGGAGCCGTTCCGGTTCAGCAATCCAGACACCCAACCGCAGTCGCGAAAGGCACAACGATGACACTCACGCGCACCACCTTGATGACCCTGGCGATCGGCGCCGCACTCGCCCTCGCTGGATGCAGGCAGACCGCGCCCGGCGCGGGCTCCACCCAGCCGCCCGGTGTGCCGGTCGCCGAGGTCATCGTCCGCCCGGTAACGCCCTTCGCCGAATTCACCGGCTCGCTGACGGCGGTCAAGCAGGTGGAACTGCGCCCGCGCGTCGCCGGCTACATCCAGCAGGTCAGCGTGCCGGAGGGAAGTTTCGTGGAGAAGGGCAAGGCGCTCTTCCACATCGACCCGCGACCGTTCCAGGCCGCACGCGATGCGGCTGCCGCGCGTCTGCGCGAAGCCCAAGCGGCCTCGGCGCTCGCCCAGGCCGACCACGCACGCGCCGAGCAGCTGTTCGCCCAGAAGATCGTGGCCCGCAACCGGCTGGACTCGGCCACGGCGGCGTTGAATGCCGGCAAGGCACAGGTGGACGCGGCCAAGGCGGCGCTGGATGCCGCGAAACTGGACCTGGGCTTCACCCACGTCACGTCCCCGATCAGCGGCCGGGTAGGGCAGGTACTGGTCACTGAAGGCAACTTCGTTGCAGCTGGGGTGACGCCGCTCACCACGATCGTGTCGATCAACCCGCTCCACGTCTATTTCGACGTGGACGAGCGCACCTATCTGCGCTCACTGGCCGCGGGCCGGACGCAGGACGCCGCGGCCGGTCCGGCAGCCGCCAAGGTCGCGGTGGCGCTGGTCACCGACAAGGACTACAGCCGCGAGGGGCGACTCGATTTCCTCTCCAACGCAGCCGATCGCGGGACGGGGACGGTGCGCGTGCGCGCGGTGATCGACAACCCCGATGGCCAGCTCACCCCCGGCCTGTTCGCCAAGGTAAGACTGGAGGCGGGTCCGTCGAAGGACCGGGTACTGGTGTCGGATCAGTCGATCAGCACCGATCAGGGCCACCGGTACGTGCTGGTGGTGGGGAAGGGGGATACGACCGAATACCGACCGGTCGAACTTGGCCCGGTAGTGGATGGGCTGCGGGTCATCGAGCAGGGCCTGCAGCGCGGCGATCGCATCGTCGTCAAGGGCCTGGTGCGCCCCGGCATGAAGGTGACGCCGCAGGCGAGTGCCATTGACGGTACGCCGCTGAAGGCGCCGGCGAAGAAAGGAGCGGCGCAGTGAATTTCCCGCGCTTCTTCATTGATCGGCCGATCTTCGCCATCGTGCTGTCGGTGCTGATGGTGATCGCCGGCATCGTCGCCTTCTTCCAGTTGCCGCTGAGCGAGTATCCGGCGGTGACGCCGCCTACTGTCCAGGTCACGGCGTCCTATCCGGGCGCCAATCCGAAGGTGATCGCCGAGACGGTGGCTGCACCCCTGGAGCAGGCCATCACCGGTGTCGAAGGCATGATGTACATGTCTTCGCAGTCCGCGACCGACGGCCGGATGATCCTCACCGTCACCTTTGCCGACGGGACCAATCCGGACATGGCACAGGTCCAGGTGCAGAACCGGGTCTCGCGTGCGTTGCCGCGCCTGCCTGCCGAAGTGCAGCGCCAGGGCGTGGTGACCCAGAAGACGTCTCCCGACATCCTGATGGTGGTCCACCTGCTGTCGCCGGACAAGCGGTACGACCCGCTCTATATCTCCAACTATGCCTATCTGCAGGTGCGCGACGAGCTGTCCCGCATTCCCGGCATCAGCGATGTGCTGGTCTGGGGAGCGGGCGAGTACAGCATGCGGCTCTGGCTGGATCCCAGCCTCATCGCCGCCCGTGGCTTGACCGCCGGCGATGTCATTGCCGCGGTGCGCGAGCAGAATGTGCAGGTCGCCGCCGGTTCGGTCGGACAGTCGCCGGATTCCACCGCCGCCTTCCAGGTGACCGTAAACACGCTGGGCCGCCTGACCGACGAAGAACAGTTCGGCGATATCATCATCCGCACCGGCGATGACGGCCAGGTCACCCGCCTGCGCGACGTCGCACGGATCGAGATGGGCGCCGATGCCTATGCGCTGCGCAGCCTGCTCGATGGTGAGCCGGCGGTGGCCCTGCAGATCATCCAGAGCCCGGGTGCGAATGCACTCGACGTGTCGGCCGCCGTGCCCGAGACCATGGCCAGGCTCGAGAAGAACTTCCCGGAAGGCCTCTCGTCGCGCATCGCGTATGACCCGACGGTCTTCGTGAGGGCCTCGCTGGAATCGGTGGCGACGACGCTGCTGGAAGCGATCATCCTGGTCGTCATCGTGGTGGTGCTGTTCCTGCGCAACTGGCGCGCATCGCTGATCCCGTTGCTGGCCGTCCCGGTGTCCCTGATCGGCACCTTCGCCGTGATGCACCTGATGGGGTTCTCACTCAACACGCTGTCCCTGTTCGGCCTGGTGCTCTCCATCGGCATCGTCGTCGATGATGCGATCGTGGTGGTGGAGAACGTCGAACGGCATATCGAGGACGGCGAGGAGCCGCTGGAGGCGGCGCGGCATGCCATGCGCGAGGTGACCGGGCCGATCATCGCGATCACCTCGGTGCTGGCTGCGGTATTCATTCCTACGGCCTTCCTGACCGGCCTGCAGGGCGAGTTCTATCGCCAGTTCGCCCTGACGATCGCGATCTCCACGATTCTGTCCGCGGTCAACTCGCTCACGCTCAGCCCGGCGCTGGCCGGGATGCTGCTGCGACCGCGCACGATCGCACCTCCACGCGATCCGCGCAGCCTGCGTGGCCGTGCCGGGCGGGTGTTCGAGCGACTCAGCCGTCCCTCCGAGCGTGCACCGGATGCGTATGGCAATGGCGTGCGCAAACTCGTGCGGGTCAGTGGGGTAGCGCTGTTTGTTTACGGCGGATTGCTTGCGCTGACCTTGTTCGGCTTCAAGGTGGTGCCGCCCGGTTTCGTGCCGATGCAGGACAAGTATTACCTGGTGGGCATCGCCCAGTTGCCCAACTCGGCCTCGTTGGACCGCACCGACGATGTCGTCAAGCAGATGTCGAAGCTCGCACTTGCCGAGCCGGGCGTCGAGAGCGTGGTCGCCTTCCCGGGGCTGTCGATCAATGGCTTCGTCAACGTGCCCAACGCAGCAGTCATGTTCGTCATGCTCGATCCGTTCAAGGAGCGTACGTCGCCTGATCTCGCGGCGACGGCGATCGCGGGGCGTCTGCAGGCGAAGTTCGCTGGCATCCAGGATGGCTTCCTCGGTGTGTTCCCGCCGCCGCCCGTCCCCGGGCTGGGCGCTACGGGCGGCTTCAAGATGCAGATCGAGGATCGCGGCGGGGTGGGGCTGGATGCCCTGGTGCAGCAGACCCAGATCCTGATGATGAAGGCCACCGAATCCGGCCAGGTCGCCGGATTGATGACCAGTCTGGATGTCAACGCGCCGCAGCTGGACGTGGTGATCGACCGGACCAAGGCCAAGAGCCAGGGCGTGCCCTTGGCCGATGTCTTCGAGTCACTCCAGGTTTACCTCGGCTCGCTGTACATCAACGACTTCAACCGCTTCGGGCGCACCTACAAGGTCACCGCCCAGGGGGACGCGGAACATCGCATGCAGGCCGAGGCGATTGGTCAACTGCAGGTGCGCAATGCCGCCGGTCAGATGCTGCCGCTGTCGTCATTCGTGACGGTCACGCCGAGCTCGGGTCCTGACCGTGTCATCCACTACAACGGCTATCCCTCTGCCGACATCTCCGGCGGCGCGCCGCCCGGGGTCAGCTCGGGGCAGGTCGTGGCGGTGATGGAGCGCCTGGCCAAGGAAGTTCTGCCCGAGGGCGTGAGCTTTGAGTGGACCGAACTGACCTATCAGCAGAAGCTGGCCGGTGACGCGGCGCTGTACATCTTCCCGTTGTGTGTGCTGCTCGCCTACCTGATCCTCGCCGCGCAGTACAACAGCTGGTTGCTGCCGTTGTCGGTGCTGCTGATCGTGCCGATGTGTCTGCTCAGCGCGATCGGCGGGGTCTGGCTGATGGGGGGCGACAACAACGTGTTCGTGCAGATCGGCCTGATCGTCCTGGTAGGGCTGGCGGCGAAGAATGCGATTCTGATCGTCGAGTTCGCCCGGACACTCGAGGCGGAGGGATGGGCCACCGTCGATGCGGTGGTGGAAGCGTGCCGCCTGCGGCTGCGTCCCATCGTGATGACCTCGCTGGCCTTCATCGCCGGTGTGGTGCCGCTGGTACTGGCGACCGGTGCGGGCGCCGAGATGCGCCAGGCGATGGGCGTCGCGGTCTTTGCCGGCATGTTGGGGGTGACCGTGTTCGGCCTGTTCCTGACGCCAGTGTTCTATGTGGTGATCCGCCGCATTTCGTCCCGCTTCGAGAGGCGCAAGCGCGGCGCCAGCCATCCTGCACAGGAGAGTGCGTCGTGAACGATCGTCGCCGCAGGGTGTTCCTGCTTCCTCTCGCCGCCAGCGTGATGCTGACCGCCTGCGCGTCGGTGGGGCCCAACGTCTCCTCGCCAGCGCTGCCCAACCTGCCGTCGGCGCCGTTCCCCACCGAGTTCCGCGTGGGGTCGGCCGGGCTATCACCCGGTGCAGTGGACGCGGCGTGGTGGCAGTCCTTTGATGATCCGGTGCTGTCGTCGCTGATCCAGCGCGCATGGGCGGCCAACCATGACATCGGGCTCGCCGCCGCACGCCTGGACGAAGCCAAGGCGATGCTTCGCGAGAGTCGGCAGGGCTTCCTGCCGCGAGGCAGCGTAGGCGTGGGGCATGAGAACCGCCGGCTGGGCGAGGTGGAACGCGGACCGGGCCAGGCGCGCCGGACCGAGACCTATCGGGCTGCAGTCGATGCCTCCTGGGAGATCGATCTGTTCGGCCGTGTCCGCCGCTCGGCGGAAGCAGCACAGGCCGACGCCGGGTCACGCGAAGCGCTGCTGCGCGATGTGCAGGCCAGCGTGGCGGCGGCGGTGGCGGCCACCTGGTTCGAGCTGGGCGGGCTGGAGGCGGAGCTCGGCGTGGTCGCCGAGATCACCCGGAGCCAGCGCGACAGTCTGCGGCTGGTCGAGGGGCTGGTGGAGGCCGGCTCGGCCAATGAGGTCGACCGGCTGCGGGCGGACGCCGCGCTGCGCGCCGTAGAGGTGGTGGCGCCCGAACTGGCGCACCGCCGTACCGTGGCCTCGAACGCGCTCGCCATTCTGTTGGGTGAAACACCGCAGACCTTCGCCGCACCCTCGACCGCAACCGCACGCGACGCGCTGGAGGTCCGCAGGATCGCCGTGGGTGATCCCACCGCGTTGCTGGCACGACGTCCGGATATCGAAGCAGCGGAGTTGAGCCTGGCGGCAGCGACGGCACGCATCGGGGTGGAGACCGCGGGGCTGTATCCGCAGATCGAGGTGCAGGGGTCGATTGGCGTGGTGGCGGGCAGCCTGGGCTCCACGGGCGGCAGTTCGGCGCTGTCCAGCCTTCTGGCACCGCTGCTGCGCTGGTCCTTCCTCGACAGCGGACGGGTTCGCGCCAGGATCGCGGCGAGCGAAGCACGTGCGCGTGAAGCGCTGATCCGCTACGACCAGACCGTGCTGCGTGCGCTGGAGGAAACCGACAACGCGTTCGGTGCCTTCAGCGCGGCCGGCGAGGCGCTGCAGCTCCGGCTCCAGGAAGCGTCCGCTACGGGTCAGGCAGCAGGCCTTGCACGCGCGCAGTTCACCCACGGCGAGGGCATCTATCTGGATGTCCTGGATGCGGAACGGGCCGACTTCGCCAGCCGGCGTGCCTTGGTGGTAGCCCGGACCAACCAGCGCCTGGCCATTGTCAGCATCTACAAGGCGCTGGGCGGTGGCTGGCTGCCCTGCACGCAGGAAGAGATCGACTGTGGTGGTGCACATGGGTGAGCGACAGCCATGACCCGACATGTCGAACTACGCTCCGCAGGACGAACCCTCGTCGTGCCGGAGGGAACCACCGTGCTGGACGCCGCGTTGGCCGCGGAGGTGGCGTATCCGCATGGCTGCCGCTCTGGCAGGTGCGGGTCCTGCCTGTCCCGCGTGATCAGCGGGAACGTCGTGCACCTGGAGCACAGTCGCTTCGCACTCACGGACGAGCAGAAGGCCCAGGGCCTGTTCCTGGCGTGCCGTGCGCTGCCGGGAAGCGACCTGGTCGCTGCCTATGCGGGTGATGTCGACGCATGTCCTTCGCCCGCGATGCAGCGCCTGGCGTATCGGGTTGAGGCGATCGAAACCCTGACCCATGACATCAAACGCATCCGGCTCGCCACCTGCGGCGCCGAGCTGGCGTTCAAGGCCGGCCAGTATGCGCGACTGACGTTCCCGGGCGTTCCACCCCGCGATTATTCGATGGCAGGCGGGGCGCTCGATGGCGAGCTCGATTTCCATGTTCGCCGCGTGCCGGGCGGAGCCGTGACCGAATGGATCCACGCGTCGCTGAAGCGGGGCGATCCCGTGCTGGTGGAAGGGCCCCTGGGCGTCTCCCATCTGCGCAGCCAGCACGACGGCCCCATGCTCTGCATCGCCGGGGGCTCGGGTCTGGCCCCCATCCAGGCCATCGTGCACGCGGCGATCGCGGCGGACATGTCGCAGCCGATCCATGTCTACGTGGGCGCACGCGCTCTCCGTGACCTGTACCGGGTGGCGCATTTCCAGCGACTGGCGCAGACCCGGCCCAACCTGTCGTTTACCCCCGTGCTGTCCCACGATCAGCGGCAGACGATGTGGCGGACCGGCTGGGTGACCGATGCCGTGGCCCAGGATCATCCGAATGTTGAAGGGTGGAAGGCCTACGTGGCCGGGCCGCCGTTGATGGTGGATGCAGCCATGCGCGTCCTCAGGGCAGGGCGCCTGCGTCAGGAAGATCTCCACGCCGATGTCTTCTTTACGCCGGAGACGGCTGCATGAACGGAAACCAATGTACGGGCGGAGATCGCAGAACAGGTGATTGACATTGCCACGCTGTCAACGCCGAAGGTGGTCGCTGTACCACTCAATCAGGAAAACACCATGCTCCAGTTCAACATTCCCAACATGACGTGCGGGTCCTGCGCCAGGCCGGTGAGAGATGCGCTGCTGAGCGTCGACCCGCTGGCGCAGATCGAGACCGACACGCCGGCGCGACAGGTGCGCGTCGAAACCGCGCTGGACGAAGCCGCCTTCATCGCGGTGCTGGCAGAGGCGGGGTATCCGCACCAGCCGCAGCCGCGCCCGTAATTCCCTTCTCGAGGAGAAACGTCACATGTTCATGAAACAGCTTCTTACCTTCGGCGTCGCCGCCCTCGGTACCGTGGCAGTACCGTCTTCGGCATCCGACGCATCGATCAAAGGCGCCTTTGCGCTTTCCGGTACGACCGAGAAGGTCATCGCCCAACTGTCCATCGAAGAAACCGGCCCGCTGTCCCGCGATCTGTTCATCACCTTCGCCGACAAAACCACCGGAAAGCGCATCGCGCAGTTTGACGAGGAGCTGACACAGGAGCTGCATGTGCTCGCGACCGACAGCGCATTCTCCACCTTCCTGCACGAGCATCCCGGAAAAGCGGGACCGGACGGTCAGTTCCGGGTCGCGATGACCTTCCCCAAGCCCGGCGTTTACCATGTCTTCGCCGACGCAGTGCCCACCGGGCTGGGCCAGCAGGTGGTTCGATTCGACGTCAACGTGGCTGCCCCTGCCGGGGCGACATCCCCCCAGCCGGTTTCGGCCCCGAGGGAAGGGACCGATGGTCCGTATACCGTCCAGCTGGACAAGGCCGGCCTGCAGGCGGGCAAGGAAAGCATGCTGAACCTGACGGTGCTGAAGAATGGCACGCCGGCGCAGGACCTGGGCCTGTACCTGGGCGTGCCGGCCCATGCGGTGTTCGTCGGGACCGATGACCTTGCCTACGTTCATGCGCATGCAATGTCCGCCGATGCCGCCAAAGGTGCACACGGTGGACACGGCGCAGCGCATTCGCAGGCCGGACCGGTGTCGGCACGGATGATGCTCCACGCACAGCCGCCTCATGCAGGCCGATACGCCCTCTGGATCCAGTTCATGGCCAGTGATGAAATCCGCACGGTGCCGTTCGTGGTGGATGTTGCGAAGGGCTCGTAGGCCACCCAGCGGTTCCAACCCCTCTGTAGTCATGGCCGGGGTCAACCCCCGGCCACACCTGTAGACGCACAGCGGTGGTGGATCTAGTGCTTCACGCTGGACGGGCTCGCCTTCCTGCCACGAAGCAGCAGACTGCCAGCCGCGCAGCCCAGCATGGCGACTCCCGCCACCAGGAAGGCGTCGCTGTAGGCAAGCAGCAGCGCCTCACGATGGATGACCCGGTCCAGCATCGCGAAGGCCTGCTGTCGCTCCAATGCAAGGCCACTTCCGTAGAGGGCCGCCGCACTTTCCACCGGCACCTTCGCCAGCATCCTGACCAGCTCGACCACACGCAGCTGGGTCGCCTCCGCGAACGGCGACACCGATTCCCCGATGTGCACCGCATGCAGCCGTTCCCGGGTCACGATGAACTGGCTCGCCACCGCGATGCCGATGGCGCCGCCGACATTGCGCACCATCGAGAACACCCCCGCCGCCGAGCCAAGTTCCCCGCGCTCAAGCCCCTCCACGGCCATCACACTGAGCGCGACCACGATCAGCGATTGACCGATGCCGCGTACGATCAACGACGGCACGATGACGTTGCTCGCCGCATTGGCGTCCAGGTGGATGTTCATCAGACAGCCCACCGCCATGATGACGAATCCCAGCACGATGGCCGTTCTTACGCTTGTGCGTCTCATCAGCGGCGGCGTAGCGAAGGACATGATGAACTGCACGATGCCGTAGGGAATCATGGTCAGCCCGATCTGGCGCGCGTTGTAGCCATGCACGTCGGAAAAGTAATTGGGGATGAGGAATACCACCCCGAAGACCACGGCGCCGAAGGTGAACTGCATCAGGCTGGCCAAGCCGAAGTTGTAGCTGGAAAGCAGTCGCAGATTGAGGAACGGCTCCTTGCGGCGAAGCTCGATGACGACGAATGCCACCAGCCCGACCGCGGCAACGAGGGAGGCCTCGATGATGAATGACGAGGAGAACCAGTCCTTGCGCCCGCCTTCCTCCAACATGATCTGCAGTGCGGACAGACCCAGGGCCATGGCGATGATCCCGCCCCAGTCGCCCTTCCTGAACTTCTCCAGCGCCATTGGCTCCGGCCGGATCGACCAGCCGATCGCAGCCAGAAGCAGCAGCCCGGGTGGGACTTGGAGATAGAAGATCGCGCGCCAGGAATAGGCATCGGTCAGCCAGCCGCCCAGCGAGGGCCCCGCGGCCTGTGCAACGTTGTTTGCAATGGCGAACAACGCCATGCCGAAGGGATGCTTCGAGGAGGGCAGCTCGGTCACGATGAGCTGGAAGGAAAGCGGGATGAGGACGCCGCCAAAGGCACCCTGCAGGGTGCGCGCCAGGATCATTGCGTTGATGTTGGGCGCTATCGAGCAGGCCATCGAGAAGATCACGAAACCAGCGGCCCCTACCATCAGGACGCGACGGACGGTGAACACTGCTGCCAGCCACGCCGCCAGCGGGATCACGATGATCTCCGCCACGAGATAGGCGGTGGTGATCCACGAGCCTTCTTCGAAGGTCGCACCCAGCGAGCCGCGCACATCGGGCAGTGACGCATTGGTGACGTGGACGTTCATGCCCGCCATGAAACACCCGACCACGCCGCCGATCACCGCGACCCAGGAGCGCAGGGAGACCGATTCTTCGCCAGACAGTGCAGTGGCGGCGGTCATGGATTGGATTCCGGTCGGGTATTGATTGCCGCCACGACCGACATTCCCGGCCGGAGGCTGGAGAGCGTCGGCTGGTCGGCATCCACGGCGATGCGCACCGGGATGCGCTGCACGATCTTGGTGAAATTCCCGGTGGCGTTATCCGGCGGCAACAGCGCGAACTGTGCGCCGGATGCAGGCGCGAAGCTCTCGACGCGGCCTTTCAGCACTCCGCCACCCAGCGCATCGACCTCGACCTCCACACGCTGGCCGGGTGCGACGCCCTCCAGCTGTACTTCCTTGTAGTTGGCGATGACGTAGACCTCGTTCGGTACGATCGCCATCAACGGGCTGCCCGGACCGACGTACGCTCCCACCCGCGCGGCACGTTGGCCGATGGTTCCCCCCATCGGCGCGCGGATCACGGTGTGTTCGAGATCAAGGTTTGCCAGCGCCAAGCCGGCTTCGGCCTGCAACAACGCTCCGCGCGCTTCCTCCAACGCGGCACTTGAGCGTTGTCGCTCTGTCGTCAGCACCCTCGCATAGGCTCTGCTCGCCTCGGCGGTGGCACGCGCGGCCTGCACCGCGGCCTCTGTACGCGTCGCACTGGCGTCGGCCGCTTCCAGGTGCCGTGCATCGGAGGCCTGTTGATGCTCCAGCGCACGTTCACGCCGATACTCCAGGGTTGCTTGGCGATGATCAGCCTGGCGAGCCTGCACGTCTGCGGTGGTCGCGGCGATCACACTGCGTTGCCGCTCGCCTTGCGCATCGAGATTGGCAATGGCCGCGTATTGCGCGTCCAACGCTGCCTTTGCGGCCGCGACCGCACCCTCGGCCCGAGACACGCGCATGCGGTAGTCCCGATCATCGAGCGTCGCCAACACATCGCCTTTGGCGACGCGCTGGTTGTCGCGCACCCCCACGTTGACGATGTAACCGGTGACGCGCGGACTGACGGTGGCGATGTCAGCCCGGACATAGGCGTTATCGGTACTGACCATGAAGCGGCCGGCCGTCCACCATCGAATGCCTGCGCCACCGGCAGCTAGCAGGCACAGCGCGATCGCGCCTATCACCGCGGGGCGGCGTGTCTTGCGGATCAGCGAACCGGACGCATCGGCATGTGCGCTGTGGGAAGGAGTTGTATTGGTCATGTTGGCTATCAGAGGAGGGGGGAAGGGGGTTCAGCGCGCCGCATCGACAGCGCGAGTGATCACAGGTCGGCGTACCGCGGGCGCCTGTTCCCAGCCGCCACCGAGGGAGCGGAACAAGGCCACCTGGTCCGAGGCAACGTCGGCCTCCGCCGAGGCGAGCATCGCTTCCGCCTCGACATTCCGGCGCTGCGCATCCAGCGCATCCAGTTCACTTATCGCGCCGGCGCGGCGGCCCACCCCGGCCAGGCGGGCCGCCTCGCGGCTCTGCTGGACTGCCGTAGCCAAGGCGCTCTGACGGCGCACTGCCGCCGCGTAGGTGGCGAGCGCCTGCTTCACGTCTTTGAGTGCCGTCAGGATCACGGCGTCGAAGCGTGCAAGTGCGGCCACTTCCTGGGCCTCGGCCTTCGCTATCTGCGCACGCGCGGCGCTGCGGTTGGGAAAGTGCCAGGACAGTGCCGGCCCCACACCCCAGACGATCGAGCCGTGGTCGCGCATGCCGTCCACGGTCGGCGCGGAACTGGCTACGGAACCCAGGATTGACACCGTCGGATACAGACTGGCCATGGCTACGCCGATGCGCGCGGTACTGGCCTCAAGCCGCCGCTCCGCCTCGCGGATATCCGGTCGGCGCTGCAGCAGTGCTGTCACGTCTCCGATCGGGATCGGTGCCGTCAGTTGAGGCACGCTGACACAGCCCGTCGCAGGGGTGGACAGATGATCCGGGGGACGTCCGGTCAGCACGGCCAGTTCGTACAACGCATTCTGCCGCGCGGCCTCGATGGCCGGAATTGCCGCACGCACCTGTTCCATCAGTGCCGCCGAGCGCGCGGCATCCAGTGACGTCGTGCCACCCGCAGCACGCAGCGCGTTCTTCAGTTCCAGGTTGCGCGTGACTACGGCGAGCGACCTTTGCGCTACTTCTGCGCGCGCTGCGAAGCCACAGCTGTCCAGGTAGGCACGCGTCGTTTCGGCCGCTACGACAACGCGAACACTGTCTTCAGCGGCCAGGGTTGCCGCCTCGTCGGCGCGGGCGGCCTGGATGCTGCGGGCGATCTGGCCAAACTGGTCGAGCCGCCAGCCTGACGAAAGCCCCGCGGTGTAGCGCGGTCCGGTGCGTACCTCGGTTTGATCCAACGCGGCTGCGATCTGGTCACTGACCGTGCTGCCATACCCGATGTCGCTGGACACGGTGGTGACCGGCAGGCGACTGTCCTGGCGTTCCAGGAGCACCGCGTGGGCTTCGGCGAGATTCGCCGAAGCCACCCGCAGGTCGCGGTTGTTCTGCAGCGCCTCGCTGACCAGCGCATCCAGCGTGGGGTCCTGATAAAGGCTCCACCATCGAGGCACGGTGGGCAGGCCCACGCTGGTGCTGTCTGATGGGTTCAACGATGGCGCTGCGTCGAGGGTGGAACGGGGGGACCGCGTTGGACCCACGGCGCATCCGGAGAGGGCGGTGGTAGCCAGCAAACACAACAGGAAAGGACGGGAAACAATCATGGACGAGGGGCTTGTGGGTGTCGTGGAGCCAAGGCATCTATGACACCAGCCTCACCTCTGTCCTTCTCCCGCCTGGCGGACTACCATCGTCGAGATATGGACAAAAAACGCACTGTCAGCGATTGCCACGCCACCGACCGCCCCGTCGCAGCCCTGGCCACGCGACATCCCCATGGTGAACATATCCGTCCGCACAGCCATGCGCGGGCGCAGTTGATCCATGCACTCAGCGGCGTGTTGACGGTGGTCAGCGCTGCTGGAAGCTGGGTGGTGCCGGCCGGCAGGGCGGTGTGGATGCCTGAAAATGTCGTCCACGGAATCCACATCGCCGGCAATGTCGCCATGCGGACCCTCTACCTTGCACCGCAGGTGCGGCCGGGCCTTCCCACCCACTGCGAGGTCATCGAGGTATCAGCGCTGCTGCGTGAGGCCATCATCGCCGCTACCGCGATCCGCCTGGATTACGGCAATGGGGGGCGCGACCAGCGCGTCATGGACCTGATCCTTGACGAGATCGAAGTGGCTCCCCGGCTTCAACTGCATGTCCCGCTGCCGCGCAATCTCAAGCTGCTGCGCCTCTGCGAACGAATGATCGCCGAGCCCGCTGAACCGGTAACGCTGGAAGGCCTGGCGCGCGAGATGAACACAAGTGGGCGAACGGTGGCGAGGCTGTTCCATCGAGAAGTCGGCATGAGTTTTGGCGACTGGCGGCGGCGAATGTGCCTGCTGCTCAGCCTGCCGCGTCTCGCCTCGGGCGTCTCCATCCTCGAGGTCTCGCTGGAGCATGGGTATCAGAGCCCAAGCGCGTTCTCGGCCATGTTTCGCCGCTCTCTTGGGGTGTCACCAACGGAGTATCTGGTCTCCAAAGTGTGAGGTTTTTGGGCTGGGCCGACGAGGAGGATGTCCTTCACGCTCCCTCTACGTCGCCCAGCTTCAACTGAATGCCGGTCATGGCTCTGGCGTAAAGGCCGCTATAGTCCGAACACCCCATAAGAAGGAGGCAGTGCAATGATTCTGACCAAACAACACCTGACGACCGCGCGTACGCTTGCTGTGGCGCTTGTCGCTACCGTGGGCCTGAGTGCCTGTGCGACCTACAAAGACGAGTTTGCAACGATCAACTCCCGCCTCGACCAGCTCGACGTGAAGGTGCAGGGCGCGGCGCAGAGCGCAGAGTCCGCCAATCAGTCGGCGCAGCAGGCCAACCAGCGTCTCGATCAGATCGAGGGCCGCGTCCAGCAGCTCGAACAAGCACCGCGTCGCAAGCCGCGCGGCTGATCGTTCCCGCACCATGTATCACGCAAGTAACGTGTGAATCGGAAACCAGTGGCCTTTGCGGGCCACTGGTTTCCTGTGCTTGTGCAGTCTTCAATGCAAGGAATTGTCCCATCCGTACGAACTCATACCCTGTAACCCGGGCCCTGCGTGGCGCATTGGCCGTGGCGCTGGCGTTCACGAGCATCGGCGTGGCCAGCGCCGAGGATGCTCCCGCTCAGCCAGCCGCCGCCGTCGATGAGCTTCCGCAAGGGCAGGCCGTGTCCGAGACCGTGATTGAACTCGCGGGCTGGGTCGTCGCGAGCAAGGACAGCCAAGGCTATCCGTTCGCGATCATGGACAAGGCCGCCGCGCAGATCCTGGTCTTCGACGGCGACGGCAAGCTTCGCGGCGCCGCCCCGGGGCTGTTCGGCTCGGCGACCGGCGACCATATCGCGCCGGGGATCGCCGGTCTCGCCCTGCGCGAAATTCCAGGCCGGGATCGCACGACGCCCGCGGGGCGCTTCGTGGGCGGCTTCGGGCCGTCCATCGACGCGGGCCGCGTCCTGTGGGTGGACTACGATTCCGCCGTCTCCATCCACCCGACGGCGACGGGCGTCCCGAAAGAGCGACGCGCCGAGCGGCTGGCATCGGCGTCGCCGGACGACAATCGTGTCACCCATGGCTGCATCAATGTCTCGCCGGCGTTCTACGAGCAGATCGTTCAATCCACGTTCGAGCGCGGCGGGGTGTTCTACGTGCTGCCCGACAAAGCCTCGATAGCGGAGACCTTCCCCGAGTTCGCGAAGAGTCGCGCGACCGCGCAGGCGAAGGATGGAGCAGATGCGGGTGCCACCGGCAAGTAGGCCGGCGTAATCGGCCAAGGCCGTCACGCACCCCCGTTGCTGTCATGGGTCGAGCGATGCCTCAAAGCCGTAGGGGTCGCCCGGATCCGAAAAGCGCAGCAGATAGCGCGCGATGCGCGTGCTGCCGTCGGACAGCAGATAGTCCACCTGCAGGCCGGTCGGATGGTTTTCCTGCTCAGCTCCCAGGTAGGTATTGCGGGGATAGCTGAACCCACCACGGGGCGCTTCCCGAACGGCCGCGCAGCTGCCAAACAGCGGCGGCAGGATGTACAGGCGATCACTGTGCAGCAGGAGCACCGTCGTGTAGCGGACGCTCGCGCCACTGCCGGCGTGCCGGACATCCAGGCACACCGAACTGCCACGCTGCCAGGCTGTCACGTCTGCGACGCGCTCAGGATGGATGTGCGCGCCGCTGGCCCGTCGCTCTGGTCCGAGGCTGACGGCGCTGCCCAGCGACCAGCGTCGCGCACCCACGATCACGGCCTCGCCATCAAAGGCAACGTCGGGGGTTCCCTTCGGCGGCGACATGGCCAACTCGCCCGGCGTGGTCCACAGCGGCTGATCGTAGCGCCGCAGTGCTTGGCGCATCGAGGTCACCCAGATGCAGTGTCGCGGCGATTCGGCGCAGGGCAGCGCCAACGGTATCCCGGCGTCCGGGAACAGGTTGCCGCCTAGTGACCGGTAGAACTCCGCATAGTCAGTGAACGGAACGGGCGCGGCATGGGCTGCCGCTGACAGGACCACACTCACCAACCCAACCAACGCGCGATGGAGGGGGATCATTCTGCATTCCATGCGGGCGGTGGCATCCATGATGTCGCGGTTGCTGCATACGGCACTCACTGTAACCGGCACGCGGCCCGGCACGCCAACGCTGATGGGCGGATGGGGCCGCTTGGCGGCCGCAGCGCCGCTGACTCTGCTAGCGCGCGGCGGGATTCAGGAACAGACGTGCGCCATCGGATTCCCGACGCCCCGACCAGCGACCGCCGCCAGACGGACGGAAGCGGCCGATGACCTGGTTGTTGCTGTCGGTGAGCAGCAACTGGTTGCCTGACATCAACCACCGCGACGCCTGGAAAAAGCCATCCGGGCAACCTGCAGGCACGTAGGCGCCGTATCCGCCCAGCCAGGGGTTGTCCTTCAATTGGACGGTACACGTCTCACCGCTCTCCTGGCCGAGCGTCCAGTTTCCGATCATGTCGGTCGCCGGGCCCGACCTGTCGCCCCGATGGTGTTCGTAGCTGCGGCCATGGTCATCGGCCCACTCTCCGTCGTCATTGAGGTCGACGCCCACATAGGCGCGCGTGCTCCGGCTTCGTGTCGCTGAGCTGCTGCTGGTCTGCTCGCTGACCGTACCGAGGCTGCCGGACGCCGCACTCCCGTTCTGGTCGGCGCCTGCATCGTCAATCTGGCCGGCATCGGACTGACGGGTCGAGGTGGTCGAGGAGGCGCTGGTTTGTTGAGTGGAGATGGTCTGCTGCTGGACGCCGAGAGAGGCGTCCTGGCCGAAGGCCACACTGGCAGTGAGACACAGCCCACAGCAGATCAGGGTACGTGCGGGTAAAGGAACAGATGCCATCGCTGGAATCTCCAATGAGACAGCGGGGTGCTGTGAGGGTGCGGCGTGCCGGCCAAGCGGAGCACGCGGGCCGTGAGTAGGTCGCGAAAGAGGCCGGACGTCTTCCCGCACGTGGCGGCGACATGATTATTCATGATCGGTTCACGGAATTTTCACTCTGTCGCGTCGTTAATTGCCCCGTGGCCGATCGGCGCCACTTCGTATGGGTGGTACCCCTCATGCAGACCAAGTCGATTGGCGCTGTCGCCCTGCTTTCTGGTGCTCTGATGCTGGTTGGGTGTGGTACGTCCCAGATCAAGGCGTGGAGCAGACCGGGCGCAAGCGAAGAGCAGAAACAGCGCGACCTCGCGGAGTGCGATTACGACGCTTCCAAGGCCACGATCGGGGATGGGAAAGCCCCCAGGAGTACTGACGATGCGGTGGGCGAGGGCGTCGTCCGCGGAATGGAAAAATCGGATCTCATCAAGAAGTGCATGCGAATACGCGGTTACGGCGGATGAGCGTGGCGCACCCGATCGACCTTACCCCCAACCTGCAAGGAACATGCTATGCGCCGTGTGATTTCCTTTGCTGTCCTGCTCTGCCTGGTTCCCCTGTATCAGGCTGCCGCTGGTGAAACGGTTGAATGCGCGTCGCGTCATTTTGAGTACAACGAATGCAGTGCGGGACCGCTGAGATCCCCGCAGCTTGTACGACAATCTTCTTCCAGCGCCTGCATCGTCAACAGATCGTGGGGCTTCAACAGGCGGAGCGGTTACCTCTGGGTGTCGGACGGCTGCGCCGGCGTGTTTGCGGATGTCGGCGGCTATCACCACGGCAGGGGTGATGGATATGACGCCAATACGCGTCGCTATGATGACCGTGGCCATGACGTAGGCGCGGTAGCAGCCGGCGTGGTGCTCGCTGCGCTGTTGGCCGGAGCGGCCGACGACGATTCCCATAAAAGCCACAAGCATCACAGCAGCACCTACGACGGTTGCCATGGCAATGGTTGCCTCGTCGACAACCCGGACGCGATCGACACGCGGCCTCAGTTCGACAAGGACGGAAATCCGAACTTCGACACCCATGGCAATTATCAGGGCTGCCACGGTGAAGGCTGCAAGGTCGACAACCCGGATGACAATAACTGACGCGCCTACGCAGAATCGGATCAAGCCGCTCGGGGGCATGGGTGGCAGGCATCAATCCCCCCGAAATGTCGCTCCAGTATGTCGATGCGCGACGTGTCGACCACGGCGGCGACGTAGCCGTCCGGCCGGATCAGCAGCCACTCGCCCGGTTGCACGCCATAGGCCTCGACGAAGTGCCCCTCCACATCGTGCAGGTCCCCAGCCGGGCCGATGACGTGGACGCGCAACCCCGCACGCGAGGGGATGTTGGACCGATCGCAGGCGTAGCCGAGCACTGTCCAATGCGTCCCGCGCAGCACGTCGAACAGGCGCACGCGCTGCCCACCCGCGCCCTGCAGCGGCGCATCCGGCGCCCGGCTGCCCGGCGCGATGCGCCCGCCACGGGCGTCGGCAGGCAGCGTGAGTGACGATTCTGGATAGGCGAGATCGAGCTGCTGCACGTCGCGCCCGCGGCGGTTGTCGCCGCGCTGGGCCTGGGCGAGCAGCGTCGTGGCAAGCCCGAGCATCGAGGCCGCAATGGGGCGGCGCTCTTCCTCGTAGGTATCCAGCAGGCCCTGCGGCGCACCCTTCAGCACCGCGGCCAGTTTCCAGCCGAGGTTGTAGGCATCCTGCGCGCTGGTGTTCAGGCCCTGGCCGCCCGTCGGCGGATGCGTGTGGGCGGCGTCGCCGATGAGGAACACGCGGCCGTCGCGGTACCGGTCGGCCAAGCGCGCGTTCATCCGGTACGCGGACGCCCAATGGACATCGAGCACCGCGAGATCCTCGCGGCCGGTACGCATGCGCACCATGTCCGCCAGCCCGTCGACGGAAAGATCCACGTCACCGTCGAGCGGCACGGGGGCCTGCAGTTGGAACAGCGCCGTTCCCATGAGCGGGCACAGCGAGATGCGCCGGGCCATGTCGTCCTCGTTGAAACTGTGCCAGGCATCGCGCGGCAGTCCCTTCAGCACGATGTCGGCCACCACCGCGCGCACGCCCAGCGTTTTGCCCGGGAAGCCGATGTCCAGTGCCTGCCGCACGAAGCTGCGGCCGCCATCGGCGCCGACCAGATAGCGCGTCTGAAGCGTCTGCTCGCCGGTGGGGGTGGCGAGACGAATGGTCACGCCGCTGGCGTCCTGCTCGAAGCCGATCACTCCATGCCCGAACTCGACCCGGTGGCCCAACTCGGCCAGACGATCGCGCATCACGGCCTCGGTCAGGAACTGCGGAACCATCAGCGGCTGGCGGTAGGGTTCGGCCGGCGTGGCCGGTGCGCCCTGGATGACCGCCGTGTCCCCGCTGCTGCCATCGGCGCGATGGATCCGGGACACAGGGTAGGGCCCACCGACCGCGAATAGGCGATCGAGGATGCCCATGTCCTCGAAGACTTCCTGGCTGCGCGGCTGGATGCCCTTGCCGCGTGAGCCATGGAAGGGCTGTTCCCGCTGCTCCACCAGGCGGAATGACACGCCGCGGCGGGCCAGTTCGATGGCCAGGGTGAGGCCGGCAGCGCCGGCACCGCAGATCACTACTTCAGGGGTCGTGCCCATTTCGCCGCTCCAGGTGTGTGTAATATGCACTTACTTGGAGGGGATGCTATGCCTGCGAAAAAGAAGGTGCAAGATACACATAATTCGGCCGCGCTGAAGTCGCTGCACCTGTCCATGGTCAGCCTCGCCAGCGTGATGAATCGGCCGCGCAACGATGAGCGGCTGATCCAGGAGGCCGGGGTGACGCTGGACCAGGCCCTGTTCCGCCTGCTGGTGGTGATCGAGCGGGTCGGCCCCATCGGCGTGGTGGACCTGGCCGACCGGCTGGGCCGCGACTACACCACCATCAGCCGGCAGGTCGCCAAACTGGCGGCGATGGAGTTGGTGACACGTCGTGGAAACCCCGCCGACCGCCGCATCCGGGAGGCGACCATCGCGCCAAAGGGCAAGGAGATGACCGATCGGCTGGACGCCGCCCGCGAGCGGATCGGCAGGGAGATCTTCGCGTCGTGGTCCGCGCAGGATGTATCGGAGCTGGTCCGTTTGATGGCACAGTTCGCCAGCGCGCTGGAAGCCCGCGAGCGGGAGCCGTAACGACGCACCGCGGACGTTTCAGCCTACCGCCCGTCGCTTGGACGCCCCTGTCAGAACCTCAAGGCATCACACGTGAAAGGATTCCTGCTGCTTCCGCTGCTGCTTGCGGTGTCGTTACCCGCCAGTGCCATCGTCATTCGCCACGATGTGGAGGATGCCGCGTACCGCGTTCCTGCCAGCGAGTTTCCCGCTCTCGCGGACATGCCCGGCGAGGGTCACGGCGCGCTGATCGCACCACAGTGGGTGCTGACCGCCGCGCACACGCTGCCGATGCATGCCGGGCTCAAGCAGGTGGTGATCAACGGAACCGCGCGGGAGGTTGAGCGCGTCATCACCCATCCGGGCCACAGGACGCTGCCGCAGACGTTGATCGATCAGGCCATGGCCAGTGGCGAGGCGATGCTGATCGTGGTGTTTCTCGCCTCGGGCGATGATGTTGCGCTGATCCGGTTGAAGGCGCCGGTCACGGACGTAACGCCGGTGGCCCTGTACAGCGACAGCGACGAGGCCGGTCAGATCGCGAAAATCCTGGGGAAGGGCGCAACGGGTACCGGCGCCACCGGGCATTCTCCCAACGGCCCCAATCGCACCGAGCTCCGGCGTGCGTTCAACCGGATCACCAGTGCCTACGACCGCTGGCTCTGTTACGTGTTCGACGAACCGCCGGAAGCGTTGCCCCTCGAGGGCGTGCTGGGCAACGGCGACAGCGGTGGCCCGGTGCTCATCGAGCGCGATGGCCAGTGGCTGCTGGCCGGGCAGGGGGCCTGGAAGGTCGTGCAGGGTAATGTGCTGACGGCTCGACCCGGGCGCTATGGCCAGGTGACCTGCAATGTGCGGATGAGCCATTACGCGGGTTGGATTCAACGCGTGATGTCTGAGCAGCCGTAGGCAGTGCGATCTGGACGTTGCCCGTCATGCCAGTGGCGAGCGTCGCCACGCGACATCCGGTGCATCACGTGTGGACCGTCCGTGGCCCACACGCCCCCGTGACCCGCTCGGCTCAGCCCGCCTGACCCAACCGCAGCTTCAGCTGGTCGATCTCCGCCTCGCTGACGCCGATGGACTTCAGGTAGCCCTCGGCACCGCCGTACTGCTGATGCAGGGCCACCAGGAACATCTCCATGTTCTCCGGCGCGGTGCCCGACATGCCGGCCATCTTCCTGCCGATCTCCGGGTTCTGTCTGATCAGTTCCATGATCTGCGCGTTCATCGCGCTGTCCTTGGGCTGGCCTTCCAGGTAATGCGCGGAGATCGCATAGTTGTGCACGATGTCCGCGCGCGGGACGCCGGCCAGGTCGAGCAGCAGCCCGGCGATGATGCCGGTACGGTCCTTGCCGGCGGTGCAATGGAACAGCACGGTGCCGTCGCGCTCGGCGGCGATGCGCTGGAAGACCTGCTTGAACTGTGGCTGGCTGTGATCCAGCCATTGCACGTAGGCCGCGCCCAGCGAGTCCGGGAACGTCGTCATCATTTTCTGCAGGTCCATCTTCTCGGTCCCCATCAGCGAGGTGCGCTGGTAGGCGAAGCGGGCATCGTCGGCCAGCAGGTCCGGCGACTGCGCCTGCTCATCGGCGGTGCGCAGGTCGATATCCAGGGTGACGCCGGCGGCGGCCAGTGCGTCGCGGTCGGCGGCGGTCAGGCGACCGAGGTCCGAGGTGCGCACGAACGCGCTGGCCGGGATCGGCCCATGGGTCCCCTGCAGGCCGGCAAACGTGCGGGTGTTCCATGCGCCCTGCAGCGGAATGACGCGCTGTGCGTCGGCGGCGACCGGCTGCACGTTGGTGGTGCGCGCGGCGGCGGTCGCAGTCTCGGCGACGGGCGCGCGGGCCAGTGCGATACCGGCGCCGGTGAGCATCGGCAGGCTCAGGGCCATGGCAAGGGCGAGTGGGGTGCTTCGGTTCTTCATCGGGATCTCCAGGGCGATCAGAAGGTGACAGTGACGTCCAGGCCATAGGTGCGCGGATCATTGAAGATCCCGCTCTGGCCGAGGGACGCGTTGTTGAGCTTGTAGAACAGGTGTTCTTCGTCGAGCAGGTTGCGCGCCCACAGCGAGACGGCCAGGGTCGAGCCCGTGCTGTTGAGGGGGACGTCGATCAGGGCCACGCGGGCGTTCACGATGAAGGAGCTGTCGGTGAGCATCTGGTCGTACTCGCTGGTGTAGTAGCCGTCGGACCAGTTGCCGTCGAGGTGGAACTTGAGTGCGGAGAAGTTGGCGAACGGCAGCAGGTAGTCCAGCGACACGCTGCCGGCGTTCTTCGGCGCCAGCAGCGGCTGCACGGTGACCTGCACGCCCGCGCCAAAGGGGTCGACCGCGCTCTGCGCATCGATCCGGGTGTAGGCGTAGTTCAGGCCGACGGTGAGGTTGTCCACCGGCATCACGTTGAATTCCAGCTCCGCACCGCGCGAGGTGCCGTTGCTGAGCGCGTTGGTGGTCACCATCGTGGTGCGGGTCTCGCCGCTGTTGGGATCGAAGGGCAGCGAGAAATCCATCTGCTTGTGCTCGATCTTCGAATCGAACAGCGCGAGGTTCAGGCGCGCGCGGTTGTCCCAGAACTGCGACTTGAAGCCGAGCTCGAGCGCGGTGACCTCTTCCGGAGCGAAGGCGGTGTAGGTCGTGGAGCGCGAGTTGGCGCCGCCGGCCTTGAAGCCGGTGCTGTACTTGGCATACACCATCGCGTTGTCGCCGAGGTCGTAGGCGATGTTCACCATCGGGTCGAAGCGTCCCCACGCATCGTCGAAGGCAAGATCGGTGGCCGCGCCGTTGACGATGTACAGGCTGCCCTTCTTGTCATCGCGCGTGTAGCGGCCACCGGCGGTCAGGTGCAGACGCTCGAGGGAGGCCGGCGTCCAGGTGGCCTGGCCGAAGATGCCTAGGCTGTCGGTCCACGCCTTGCTGGCACGATCGACGCGCACGTTGCCCAGGTTCAACGGGTTGGTGGCGGGATTGAGCGTGTAGCTGTTGCCGCCCGGCCCCCACAGCAGCATGTTGGGGGTCTGTGCGTTGTCGCCGGCGGTTTCGTGATAGTAGAAGGCGCCCGCCAGGAACTGGACCTGCGAGGTGGTGCCGATCAGCTGGAACTCCTGGCTGTACTGGTGCTGGTAGACCTGGGCCAGGCTGTAGCGACCGAACGGCGTGTTCGGGCCGCCATAGGCGGAGATCGCGTCGACCAGGCCCATATCGAACTGGCCCTGGGTCAGTTCGCGGTAGGAGCTGATCGACTTCAGTTCCAGGCTGTCGCTGAGCGTCCAGCCGAGGTTGAGCAGGTGGCCGCTGGTGCGGCCGATGTTGTCTTCCTGCGGGCCACCGAGAATGGCGGAATCACGTCGATCTTCGCTGGCGCCGGCTTTCTGCAGCGGGCTCACGTAGGGGCCCGGGACCAGCAGCTGGGTGTGGTACGGCGTGGTGGCATCGTAGGAGCGGTCGAAGGCATACAGCGCGGAGAAGTCGTCGCTGGGCTGCCACAACGCGGTGATGCGGGCGCCGCGCTTGTCGTAGCTGTTGAAGTCGCGCTCGCCGCGCATCGGGTTGTCGGTGGTCCCGCCGCGCGTGGCCTGCACGGCGTCGATCTTGACGCTGACATCGCCCACTTTCGGCAGGTCCAGGTGCAGGCCGGTGGTGTAGCCGCTGTAGTTGGAGACGCCTGCGCTCACGCGGCCACCGAACTCGCCGGTGGGCTGTCGGGTGACGATGCTGAGTGCGCCGCCTTCGGTGTTGCGGCCGAACAGCGTGCCCTGCGGCCCCTTCAACACCTCGATGCGCTCGACGTCGTACAGCATGCTGCCCAGGCCCTGCGCGCGGCCCATGAACACACCATCGACATACACGCCAACGCCCGCATCGCGTGCGGGCTGGTTGGCATCACCGGAGGCACCGATGCCGCGGATGCCGATGTTCAGTGCCGAGCTGCGGGTCGCGAACGGGGTGACCCGCAGCGAGGGGATCGAGCCATCGGACAGGCTGCCGATCGAGATCGCGCTGCGGTCCTTCAGTGCTTCGGCATCCACCACGGAAACCGAGATCGGGGTGTCCTGCAGATTGGTGGCACGCTTCTGGGCGGTGACGACCACCTGATCCAGCGCGACGACGTCGCGGGCGGCGCTATCGGTGGTCGTGGCGGTATCCGCGTCGTTGGCCAGGGCGAGGCCGGGCAGGGCGGTGGCGATGGCGAGGGCTAACAGGTGGCGGTGCAGCTGGGCGTGGCGCATCTGAGTGTTCATGGAAGGAGGGGGCCGGCGCAGTCTGGGCGCGCAAAATGACAGATGAATGACCGTTCATTCAGTCGCCGGCTGTCGTACCATCCGTCCTCAACTGGACGCCTGCCATGACGAGCAATGACGCTTAATTCCCTTTCCGGCGCTGCCGCCGACGACACCGCCGCCGCCCGTGCCGAGGCGCAGCGACAACGCATCCTCGATGCCGCGCAGCGCTGCTTCATCGCCCGTGGTTTCCACGCCGGCTCGATCAGCGACATCGCCGCGGAGGCGGAGATCAGCCAAGGCCTGATGTACCGCTACTTCCAGAACAAGCGCGCACTGATCCTGGCCTTGATCGAACGGCAGCTCGCGCACGACGAGGAGGCGATCGGGCACATGCCGGCCGCCGCCGATCTGGTCGACGGGCTGCTGCGCTGCTACCAGCTGTGGGCGCGCGGCGAGACGCTGGAGACCCGCGGCAACGCCATCGCCAACGTCGCGCTGTATGCGGAGATCACCGCCGAAGCGCATCGCGATCCCGTGGTGGCCGAGGTGCTGCGCCGGCACGACAGGCTGACCAGTGCGGCGATCACCGCGTGGTTGCGGCAGCACGACATCGCGCGCGGCCGCACCCCCGAAGACGCCGATCTGGAACGCCGCACGTTGTTGATGCGGTTGCTGGTCGAGGGCCTGGCGATGCGTGCGGTACGCGATCCGGACCTCGCGGCGGAGACCGTGCGGGGTCTGCTGGCGGTGGCGATTGCGAGCGTGCTGGGCGAGTGAGCCCCGGTCACATGGAATTCACGGCGGCGCGCGGTTAATCCGGCCGTGGCGGACCTCGCCACCTGCCTGGTGATCGGAGCCGTCATGTATACCAACGCCATCCACGCATCCGCTCCGGCGGTATACCAATGAACGCGCGCGCTGCGATGCGTGTTCTTTCCGCACTCCTTCTGGTTTGCGGGTTGCTTCCGGTGGCGTCGTCGCATGCGCAGGCGCCGAAAGGCCCGGCCAAGGCAGCGGCGGCGCCGCATACGTCCGATGGCATGGCCTGCGACAGCCCGAACCAGTCGCAGGCCGGGCTCAACCAATGTGCCAGCAACAGCGCGCAGAGCGCCGATGCCGAGCTCAATCGGATCTATGCCAAAGTGCTGGCGCTCAATGCCCAGGACACGGTGTTCCTGGAGCGATTCAAGGCAGCGCAGCGCGCCTGGCTGGTGTTCCGCGATGCCCAGATCGCCGCGCGTTATCCGTCTCCGGAGGATTACGGGAGCGTTCTGCCGATGTGCCAGAGCGGCGAGTACGAGCAGCTGACCCTGGATCGGATCAAGCAGCTCAAGGCCTGGGTTGACGGGGTCGAGGAGGGTGACGTCTGTGCCGGGTCCTACCCCACGAGTGGACGCTAGAGCGGCGGCCATTTAACGGGACGGTACAGCGCCGTGCGCACACTGGTTTCCTCTGAAACGCCCCTCATGCACCGGAACCGGAGATCCCATGTCCTTCAAAGCCCTTCTCGCCACGCGAAGCGATGACAGCATCACGGCTGGCGTCGTCGACCTGACCGAACAGGATCTGATGCCCGGCGACGTGACCGTTGCCGTGGAGTATTCCACGGTGAACTACAAGGACGCGTTGGCGCTGAGCGGCCGTTCGCCCGTGATCCGTACCTTCCCGCTGATCCCCGGCATCGATCTGGCCGGCGTGGTCGAGACCTCCAGCCATCCGGGCTACGCCGCCGGTGATCGTGTACTGGTCAACGGCTGGGGCTTGAGCCAGACCCATCACGGCGGCTATGCACAGAAGGCGCGCGTGCCGGGCGAGTGGCTGGTGAAGATTCCCGAGGCCTTCTCCAGCCGCGACGCGATGGCGATCGGCACCGCCGGCTATACCGCGATGCTGTCGGTGCTGGCGTTGGAACATGGCGGTGTATCACCGGACCAGGGGGACATCCTGGTCACCGGCGCCAACGGTGGTGCCGGCTCCATCGCGATCGCGCTGTTGTCCGCGCTCGGCTACCGGGTGGTCGCCTCGACCGGCCGGCGGGAGGAGTCCGGCTATCTCAAGGCGCTGGGCGCGGCCGAGATCATCGACCGCGCCACGCTGTCCGAACCGGGTGCGCCGATCGCCAAGGAACGCTGGGTGGGTGCGATCGATGCGGTGGGCAGCCATACCTTGGCCAACGTGCTCGCACAGACCCGCTATCGCGGTGTGGTGGCGGCCTTCGGTCTGGCCCAGGGGGCCGATCTGCCGGGCTCCGTGCTGCCTTTCATCCTGCGCAACGTGACGCTGGCCGGCATCGATTCGGTGAACGCGCCGTACGCAGCGCGCGAGCAGGCGTGGACGCGCCTGGCCAGCGATCTCGACCTGGGCAAGCTGGCCCGCACCACGCAGGTGATCGGACTCGCCGAGGTGCCCGCACTTGCGGGGCAGGTACTGCAGGGCCGCGTACAGGGGCGCACCGTGGTGGACGTCAACGCGTGATCCGGCCCGCACACGCGGCCGACGGGCAGCAGGCGCCTGCGGTGGATCAGCCCGCTACGCCGGCGGCGGATGGGCGCCCTGCAGCGGCTTGACCAGCTGTTCGGCCATGGCCTTGTAGATCGGCACGCGGCATACCAGGCCGGAGACGCCGCGCGCGATCAGCACCGTTGCCAGAATGGGCAGCAGCATGTCGCTGCTGTCCGTCAGTTCCAACGAGATGACCGCGGAGGTCAGCGGTGCCTGGGTCACCCCGGTGAGGTAAGCACACATCCCCAGCAGGACGAAGATGCGCTCATCGACCGAGGGCATGATGGCGGCGAGGTTGTGGCCCAGGCCGGCGCCGACGGCCAGGGCGGGCGAGAACAGCCCGCCGGGAATGCCGGCGACATAGGAGACCAGATTGGCGAGGAGCTTCATGAGGCCGAACTCGTGGCCGACCGACGGCGCGCCCTGGACCAGCCCCCTGGCCTGCTCGTAGCCGGTGCCGAAGGCGCCCACACCAAAGGCCGCCGCCAGCAGGACCAGGGCGAGCCCGCACAGGGCGGCCAACAGGACGGGATGCCGCTGCCGCAGCTGACCCAGCCAGCGTGGCCGGCCTGCCATGGTCAGCAGCACGGCGTTGGCGAACACACCGCCCAGCAGGCCCGCGACGACGCCGCACAGGACGATCGCCAGCCAGGCCTGGCCGAGTGGCAGGGTCGCGGTGACTTTGCCGAAGTAGGTGTAGTTGCCGAGCAGGCCAAGGGACACCACGCCACCCACGATGACCGCGGTCAGCAGCGTGCCGGAGAAGCGGTGCTCGAAACGGCCGCTGAGCTCTTCGATGGCAAACACGATGCCCGCCAGCGGCGTGTTGAACGCCGCCGCGATACCGGCTGCGCCACCGGCCAGCAGAAAGTGCGACAGCTCCTTCGGATCGCGGAATCCGAACCATCGCCCGAACATGTACATCACGCTGGCGCCGACATGCACGGTAGGGCCCTCGCGGCCCACCGAGGCGCCTCCGAGCAGGGACAGGGTGGTCAGGGCGAGTTTGCCTGCCGATACGCCCAGCGAGAGGTTGTCCCGCCGAAACGACGGTGTCGGCACATCGAGCGCCGCGATCACCTGCGGAATTCCGCTGCCACGCGTGGGTTTGAGTGCGCCACTGGTCAGCCATGCCAGCAGCGCGAAGACCGCCGGGGTCACCAGCAGTGCCCACCAGATCGAGTGGGCGATGATCGACTGGAACACCCTGAAGGCGGCGTCGCCGGCCTTGGCGAACACGATCGCGACCAGGGCCACGGCCACCGCACCGCCCCACAGGGCCGCACGGCGCTTCCACGCATCCCTGGAAAGCAGAGGGCGTTGAGGGTCGGGTGAGGTCATGAACCGCATTGTCTCACGCCGATCCAGCGGTCTTTTTCACTGAATCTGTCGGTTTGCGCTCAGGAGAAGACAGGGGCGGACCGGTGCCCGCCGCGCTACTGGGTGCCGGATGTGTCCGGCGGCGGCACGCGGTGGAGGACGGCATCGTAAGGGACAAGATCCAGGAACGCGGTGACCTCGACAGCCTTGCCGTCGCGCATGCGGAATATCCAGACGTAGTCGTTGTGATACGGCCTGCCGTCCAGGGCCACTGCGTTGCCGGTCCAGTGGATGATCACATGCTCGCCGTCCGCCCATATCTGCCGCGAGGTTGGGCGGACCGGGGTGCGCAGGCGGCTGACGAAGGGGCGGACCGCGCGGGCGATGAAGTCCTCCCGCCCGCGATAGGTGCCTGACGTCGGGCTGGAGCCGGCTATGGTCCACACGACATCGGGTGCGAGCGTCTCGTTGAAGAACGCCGAGCCGCCGGCTGACCATCGATTGAAGGCCTCACTGACCACCTGCTTGTTGCGCGGCGTGCGGCGGTGTGGTCTCGGCCGATGCGGGGATCGGGATCAATTGCCCAACGGCAAGCGATGCCAGGCTGATTGCAAGGGCGACTGTCCAGCCAGATGGAAAGGTGGCCATGGCTTACCTCCGCCCGCTCAGCGTGGAGGTGCCGAAGATCAACTGCTGCGCCATCGGCCGGCCGATGAAGCGTGCGGGGAAGATCGGTGCCGGTGCGCTGGCCTCATCCAGGCGCGCCAGGTGTGCCTCGCCCAGCACCACGTCCAGCGCGCCAAGATTGTCTTCGGCCTGCGCCACGGTGCGCGCGCCGATGATCGGCGACACCACCGCCGGATTGGCCAGCGTCCAGGCGATCGCCACCTGCGAGCGCGACACGCCCAGTTCCTCGGCCACTTCGCCCACCACCGCGGCGATGTCCAGTGCGCGTTCGTTGAGATGGCCGATCGAGGCGATCACGCCCTTGCGACTGCTCGCCACGTCGGCGCCATTTTCGTCGGAGAGATCGGCGCGGGTGTATTTGCCGGTCAGGATGCCGCCGCCAAGAGGCGACCAGGGCAGCACGCCCAGGCCCATGGCCTCCGCCATCGGCAGCAGTTCGTGCTCCACCGTGCGTTCGACCAGGCTGTATTCGATCTGCAGCGCCACCAGCGGCGCCCAGCCACGGAGATCCGCCAGGGTCTGCAGTTCGGCCACGCGCCAGGCGGGGGTGTTGCAGATGCCCAGATACAGCACCTTGCCGGTGCGGACGAGATCGTCCAGCGCACGCATCACTTCGTCCGGCCGGGTGGTGAAGTCCCAGGCATGCAGGTACATCAGGTCGATCCGGTCGGTGTCCAGCTGGCGCAGGCTGGTCTCGACCGAGCGCACGAGGTTGTAGCGGTGGTTGCCGCCGGAATTGATGTTGGTGGCATCACGGGCCATCGTGAACTTCGTGGCCAGCACCAGGCGGTCGCGCCGGGCCTTGGCGAAACGGCCGAGGATCTGCTCGGCGGCGCCGTTGGTGTAGTTGACCGCGGTATCGATGAAGTTGCCGCCGCGGTCGACATACGCATCGAAGATCCGTCGGGCTTCGGCGTCGTCGGCGCCCCAGCCCCAGTCGGCGCCGAAGGTCATCGTGCCCAGCGACAAGGGCGAGACGCGCAGTCCGGCGCGGCCGAGCAGGCGGTAATGATCGAGCGAGGTGTGGGAGGTCATGCGAGCGTTCTCCGTGGCGGGCAGGACATTGCCTGCGGGGGCGCCCATTGTTCCGGCGCGCTGCCATGGGCCGGTAGCCGTGTCCTCCGGGAAGCTTGCACGATCGTCCGGCGCTGGCGGATGATGTCTGGCACTCCCAGCGCGTCCATGGAGACGGCCACATGGCCTCGCTTGCAGAGTTCCGTGATGCCATCGCCCGGCATGCCCTGCGTGACGGCACCTTCGACTGCCGGCTGCCCGGCGTGAAGCTGATCCGGTGCAGCACCCCGACGATGCCCATGCCGGTGATCTATGAGCCGACCGTGTGCTTCGTGGCCCAGGGCCGCAAGCGCGCCCTGCTGGGGTCGAGCGTCTATCACTACGATCCGAGCTGCTATCTGCTGGCATCGGTCGGGCTGCCGGTGATGGGAGCGGTGATCGAGGCGACCGCGGCGCAGCCGTATCTGAGCCTTCAGATCGATCTCGATGCGGCCGTGCTGGGTGAGCTCGCGCTGCAGTACCCCCGGCCCGCCGCAGAGCACCGGGCGCCTGCAGGCCTTTCCCTCAACGCGATGACGTCCGGGTTGCTGGACGCCACGACACGCCTCGTTGCCTTGCTGGATTCACCGGCGGATGCGGAGGCGCTCGGTCCGCTGGCGCTGCGCGAGATTCTCTATCGGTTGTTGACCGGTCCCGACGGCAGCGTGCTGCAGGCGATGACGCGCGGCGACAGCCGGCACGGGCAGATTGCCCGCGCGATCCTGTGGATCCGGGCGAATTTCCGGGGTGCCTGCCGTATCGATGAGGTGGCGCGCATTGCCGGCATGAGTCGCTCGAGTTTCCATGCGCACTTCAAGACGGTCACGGCGATGAGCCCGCTGGAGTTCAGGACGCAGTTGCGGATGCAGGAGGCGCGGCGGCTGATGGTCAGCGACGGACTGGATGCGGCGGATGCCGGTCACAGGGTGGGCTATGAGAGCCCGTCTCAGTTCAGCCGGGACTACGCGCGGCTGTTCGGGATGCCGCCGGCGACGGATGCGCAGAGACTGAGGTTGGCCGACGCATGAGCGTTGGCGTGACGGTTGCGGGGATGTGGCGCGAGGAGCTGCGGGACACCGTGGTGTGGCCGCACTCCCATGTTGCCCGCGCAGTGAGCGGGTAGACCCGCCGGTCAGACCGGGGCGAAACCGCGGGTGGTCTTCTTTTCGTTCTTCTCCGCCTTCTTTTCCTTGGCGGTCTTGGCAGGTTTCTTCTTCTGCTCTTTCTGTTTGTTCAGGCCTTTGGCCATGGCGACGCTCTCCAGGTGGGTTGCAACGGGGCGAGCATGGCACATCCGGTGGCGGACAGGGCGTCAGGGCGCGTCGGCCGCCTTGGCGATATCAACGGCTGCTCGGGCATGTCTTCGCAACGACGTCCGGCGCGACCTCCCCACACTGCGATCCGCCTGCTGCGGCGTCCCCCGGCCCAGACTCCGTCTCGCCGTCCACGGCATCCACGCCGGCCAGTTGCCGGGCCAGTGCAACGTTGGTGATATGCCCCTGCAGAAAAAGCAGTCCGCCGAACAGGTTCATGCGCCTATCTCCACTTGAATGGAGTTGACGATAAGTTCAGGCAACCTGACCCTCGCGGCCGAGACGGTGAACCTCACGGTCAGCGCCCTAAGCCACCAGATGCGGCAACTGGAGCAGCGCCTCGGCTATCCGTTGCTGCTGCGCGACCCGGATGGCGAGTGGGACCGGTGGTTTGCGCTGGTCGATGACGCGCCACCGGCGCGCTATGTGGCGATGCTCAATGATTCCGAAGCACACCATCGCGCCGCGTTGGTCGCACTGGCTGGTGTACCCGCCGCGATCGGCGACGCATCAGGGCTTCCTGGCCTTTCGCGATTGGCTGCACGCCGAAGCGGCCGAGGGCGATGTCAGCTCATGCCGGGGTCGGCCAGTAGACACTGTCCGGGGTCGAGCGTGCGCCGAAAATGGCCTGGCCGACCCGTACGACAGTGGCGCCTTCCTCGATGGCGATGTCGAAATCGCCCGACATGCCCATCGACAGTTCGTCCAGGCGGATGCCCGGCGGCAGCGTGGGGCGGAGCCGCTCGCGCAGGTCGCGCAGCCGCGTAAAGCACGGGCGTACCTGTTCCGGGTCCGACGAGAACAGCGCCAGGGTCATCAGCCCGCGCACGCGCAGGTTAGGGAACGCCGGGAGCTGCTGCACGAAATCGGCGACCTCGATCGGGTCCAGACCGTACTTGCTGTCCTCACCGGAGGTGTTGACCTGCACGAAGACGTCCAGAGTGCGCTGCTCCAGTGCCAGCCGCTGATCCAGCGCCCGTGCCACCCGCAGGCTGTCCAGCGCCTGGAACTCACTGGCGAAGCGCGCCACGTCACGTGCCTTGTTGGTCTGCAGGTGGCCGATCACCGACCAGCGCAGGCCGGGCAGGTCGGCCATGGCCGCGGCCTTGCGCTGGGCTTCCTGCACCTTGTTCTCGCCGAGCTCATGGCAGCCTGCTTCCCAAGCCATGCGCAGGCGGGCTTCATCGACGGTCTTGCTGACCGGCAGCAGGCGCACGCCGGCCGGGTCGCGCCCGGCCAGTGCACAGGCGCGGACGATGCGTTCGCGCACCGCCTCCAGGTTGTGGCGGATCTCGTCGACGGTGGTGGCCTGGGGCCAGGTGGGGGCAGCGATGGGCATGGGGGCTCCGGAAGCGGGGACGGCTGCGGCGCGTCGGCGCGCCGGCAGGGCGGTCCCGTGACAACGGACAGGTTGTCATAGCGCTACCCGAAAATCACCGCCCGCCGATATCAGGGCGCCGCAGCGGAGTGCGGGCTGACGTAGTGCGACTGTTCGTCGTTGTTGAGGAAGATCAGCTCCGGCTTGCCCTGCCAGGAGGTCAGCATCGCGCCGGTGCTGTTCTGGTGCTTGACCACCAGGGTGGCGCCGCGGTCCGGGTTGGCGGTGACCTTGAACACTTCGGTGGTGCCGGTGGCATCGTCCAGGGTGAGGATCGCCTCGTCGCCGACATCGGCGGTGCCGTAGCCGCCACGCTCGGAGCCATCGGCACCGAGCAGGATCAGGCCCGACAGCGGTGACGCGCGCGGCCCCTGGGTCACACCTTGGGTGAGCGGGTCGGGGACCGGTGCGCCGAGGATCACCCGCGCCTGGCCGTTGGCATCGCGGATGACCAGGCCCCGCGCGGTGATGACACGCTCATCGGACTGGCTCTGGTGCAGGCGCAGCGCGGTCCACCCGGAAACCGCCAGAGCAAGGCTGGACACAACCAGCGTGGTGAGGGTCAGCGCGCGCGACATACCGTCTCCGGATCCTTGGAAGGGTGCGACCATACCGGATAGGCCATTCACGGCACCAGTCGGAAAACTCTGGAATTGGATTCATAGTGTGAGGTGGGTCACGAGATGGCTCAGCGGAAATCGCGACTGTGGGTGCGCACGCCGTCGATCAGGTTGTCGATGTTGTGCATCTGGCGGACGATCAGGTGCTGCACGCCGTCCACGCGTTCGAGGCGGCCATCGATCTGCATCAACTGCGCTTCGACCAGCACCCGATGCTGGCGGTCGGCGATCTTGCGCCAGACCACCGCGTTGACCATGCCGCATTCGTCTTCCAGGGTGAGGAAGGTGACGCCGCTGGCGGTCTGGGGGCGCTGGCGCATGCGCACCAGGCCGGCAAACCGCACACTGCGCCCGTGCGGCAGTGCGCTCAGTTCGTCGGAACGGTGGCAACGGCGCTGGCGCAGTTGGCTGCGGATGAACGACACCATGTGCCGGCCCAGCGTGGTGCCGGTGCTGTTGTAGTCGGCCTGCATGTCCTCGAAGGCACTCGGCAGTGGCAGCGGCACGGCGGTTTCAGTGGTGGCGCGCGCGGTCTCGAACAGTGGCAGTGGCTTCTCCACGCCGGAAACCTCCCAGCGCGCGCGATGGCGATGGCCGCTCAAGCCCTTGAGTGCACCGGCATCGGCCAGCAGGCCCTGGTGGCGACGGTCCAGCTGCGCGCGCTGGCTCAGGTCGGCGACGCTGTCGAACGGCGCGCGGTGGCGCGCCTGTACCAGTCCGGTGGCGACCGCCTCGCTGAAGCCATCGACCAGGCGCAGGCCCAGGCGGATGCCGAACGGGCGACCCGGCGAGGTGGGTGGGACCAGGGTGCAGTCCCACGCGCTGTAGCGCACGTCCACTGGCAGCACCGGCACGCCATGGCGGCGCGCGTCCTGCAGGATCTGGTCCGGGGTGTAGAAGCCCAGTGGCTGGCTGTTGATCAGGCTGGCGGCAAACGCGGAGGGGTGGTGGCACTTGAGCCAGCAGCTGACATAGGTGATCAGCGCGAAGCTGGCCGCGTGGCTTTCCGGGAAGCCATAACTGCCGAAGCCCTTGATCTGCTCGAACAGGCGCTCACCGTACTCGCGGCTGTAGCCGTTGGCGGCCATGCCGGTGAGCAGTTTGTCGCGGTGCGGCTCCAGCCCGCCGTGGCGCTTCCAGGCGGCCATCGAACGGCGCAGCGCATCGGCCTGGCCGGGGCTGAAACCGGCGGCGGCGACGGCCAGCTGCATCACCTGTTCCTGGAACAGCGGTACGCCCAGCGTGCGCTTGAATACCTTCTCCAGCGCGGGCGGGTAGTCGATCTCTTCGATGCCTTCTTCTTTCAGTTTCTTCCGTCGATTCAGATAGGGATGGACCATGTCGCCCTGGATCGGGCCAGGGCGCACGATCGCCACTTCGATCACCAGATCGTAGAAACAGCGTGGCTGCATGCGCGGCAGCATCGCCATCTGCGCGCGCGACTCGATCTGGAACACGCCCAGGGTGTCGGCGCGGCAGATCATGTCGTAGGTGGGGCCATCATCCGGGGGGATCTTCGCCATGCTCATCGGCGGTTCGCCATGTGCCTCCAGCATCGCCAGGCATTTGCGCACCGCGGTAAGCATGCCCAGCGCCAGGCAGTCGACCTTCATCAGGCCGGTGGCATCCAGGTCGTCCTTGTCCCACTGGATCACGGTGCGGTCGGCCATGGCCGCGTTTTCCACCGGCACCATGGTGGACAGGGGGTGTTCGGAGATCACGAAACCGCCCGGGTGCTGGGACAGGTGGCGCGGGAAGTCGACCAGCTCGGCGGTCAGCGCGACCACCCGCCGCATCAGCGGCGTCTCCGGATCGAAGCCGCGCTCGCGCAGCGCCTCGGGCAGCGGCTCGTGGCTGCTCCAGCGGTCCAGGCAGGCGGCCAGCTCATTGACCTGGTCCGGCGGCAGGCCCAGCACCCGCGCCACATCGCGCACCGCACTGCGGCCACGGTAGCTGATCGCCACCGCGGTCAACGCAGCGCGTTCGCGACCGTAGCGGTTGAACACGTACTGCAGCACTTCCTCGCGGCGCTCGTGTTCGAAGTCGATGTCGATGTCCGGCGGCTCGTCGCGCTCGGCGGAGATGAAGCGCTCGAACAGCAGGTCCATGTCGCTGGGGTCGATCTCGGTCACGCCCAGCACGTAGCACACCGAGGAATTGGCGGCCGAGCCGCGGCCCTGGCAGAGGATCTGCTGGCTGCGCGCGAAGCGCACGATGTCGTGCACGGTCAGGAAGTACGACTCGTACTGCTTGGTGTGGATCAGCGCCAGCTCGTGTTCGATCTGGTGGCGCTGCCGGGGCGTCTCGCCCGTTGGCCAACGCCATCGCATGCCTTCCTCCACCAGCACACGCAGCCAGCTGGCCGGGTCGTGGCCGGCCGGCACCAGTTCGCGCGGATAGGTGTACTGCAGCTGCTTGAGATCGAAGTGGCAACGTTCGGCGATGCGCAGCGTCTCGGCCAGCAGCTCGGGCGGGTACAGCGTGGCCAGGGCCTGGCGGGTGCGCAGGTGGCGCTCGCCATTGGCGAACAGACGCCAGCCGGCGTCGCCGAGCGTGCAGTGGTGGCGGATCGCGGTGAGGGTATCCTGCAGCGCGCGGCGGCGGCGCACATGCATGTGCACATCGCCGCTGGCCACCAATGGAATGCCCTGGTCGCGGCCGAAACGACGCAGGCGCTGCAGGCGCGCGCGGTCGTCGGCCTCGCGGTGCAGTTCAACGGCCAGCCACAGTCGCTGCGGGAAGCAGGCCTGCAGCCACTGTGCATCCTCGATGCCCGGGGTGGCGTCGGCCCACAGGCACAGCAGGCCGGCATGCAACGATCCGATGTCGCTGCGCAGGCAGCGGTACTCGCCCTTGGGCGCGCGCCGGCGGCAGGTAGTGATCAGCTGGCACAGCGCGGCGTAGCTGCCCTGGTTGGTACACAGCAGCACCAGCTTGGGGCCGTCCTCCAGCTGGAATTCAGCGCCGGTGATCAGTGCCAGCTGGTGCTTCTGCGCGGCCTGCCAGGCGCGCACGATGCCGGCCAGCGAGCACTCATCGGTGATCGCCAGCGCACGGTAACCCTGGCCCTTGGCGCGCGCGAACAACTCCTCGGCGATGGACGCGCCGCGCTGGAAACTGAAGGCCGACAGGCAGTGCAGCTCGGCATACCCGGGCAACGGCGGCGCGCTCATGCGAACCAGCCGTGCAGCATGAAGGGTCCGCTGCGTGCATCGGCGGCGGTATAGGCCCAGCCGCGCTGGCCCTGGCCGGTTTCGATGACGTAATAGTCGCGGCGGATGTCGCCGGCATCCCACCAGCCCGATTCGATCCGCTCCGGCCCGGACAGGATGCGCAGGTGCGGATCCTGCAGCGCCTGTGGCTGCGCCAGCAGCCAGCCCGGACGCATCGGCAGCACCGGTGGCCGGGCCTTTGGGGCGCCCTGGGCATCGCCGCTCGCGCGTTCGGGCCGGTGCTCGGCGCGCAACCCCAGCCCTTGGACGGCGTCATCGCCGAGCCGCGCACGCAGGCGTTCGCGCAGCTGCTCCCACGGCATCGCCTGCTGCGGGCGCGGGTCGAACAGATCGCGTGCGGCCGGCACGAACGGCGGCAGCTGCTCGGCCTGCAGCCGCAGGCCGCGGCTGCCCGCCGGCAACTGCAGATGATCGACACGGTTGCGGGCCAGCTCGAACAGCATCGCCGGTTCGCGCTCGGGCGCGAGCAGGCCGATCGAGAGCCGCGTATCCGGGTGGTTTTCGTGTTCGAACCACAGATCGAACTGCAGCACGCCGCCATCGCGCGAGCACAGGAAGGCGGCCAGGTCGGTGGTCAGCCGCCGCAGCGGGAACAGCATCGCCTGGGTGGACTCGACCTCGTACTCGAACTCGATGCGCGCATCGAAGCGGTCCGGTGGCTGGAAATAGCGCAGCGGCGGCGTGCTGATCCCACGCAGCGCATCCAGGTGCGCCAGTACCTGCGGCGGGAAACGCCGCGCCAGGCTCTCCCGCGGCAGGCCGACCGCGGCGCCCAGCGTGCGCAGGCCCGAGCGCGCCAGCACCGTGACCGCCTCGACCGGCAACCCGCTGCGTTCGATCGGCACCTGGGCCAGGGCCGCGTCCAGCTGGTGCGCATCCACGCCGAGCCGACCATGCACGCGCGCCAGCACACTGGCGGCATGTGGATTCGGTGCGGCCACCAGCCGATGCCGGAAGCCCAGCTCGGTCAAGCCGCGGGTGAGCCGCTGCTCGACCTTCGGCCAATCACCGAACAGGGCGCGGCTGGCCCGGATTTCCAGTGCCAGCGCATGCGGGAAATCCAGGCTGACCTGCGAGCTGATGCCGTACAGCCAGCTCGCCAGCAGCTGGCGGGTGGCCTGCTCGGCGCGCGGGTCGTACTCCACGCTGAGCATGTCGCGGGTGAGCACCTGCGCGGCCGAGAGCAGCATGCCGCGGCGCAGCCCGAGCTGGCGTGCGGAGGGGCTGACCGCATGCAGCACGCGCCGCTGCGCCGGCCCGGTGACCAGCACCAGCGGCGCGGCCGGATCCGGTTGCTGGCGCAGGGCAGCGTCCAGCGCCAGGTGCGGCAGCAGCAGGCAGGCCCAGTCCACGGCGGCGGCTCAATGGGCCACGGCCAGCGGCAACGGCTGCGCCGGTGCCAGCCCGCCACGGCACTTGAGCACCCGCACCTGGCCATCGTCGAGCTGCAGGCGCAGCGCGGCCGGGGAGGGGTTGCGCGCATGCCGGGCATCGCGGAAGGAAAACCCCAGGCACTGGCCGGTTTCAGCCGCCACCTGCAGCCGGCGCAGCGCACGGTCATCGGCCTGCTGCGGCCAGCACAGCACCGCCGCGCAGGCGGCCGAGCGCAGGCATTGTTCGGCGGCCCACAGCGCATCGCGCGGGCTGGCCTGGACCACCTGCACCTGGCCCAGCGCCAGTCCGGCGCGGGCCCAGGCCGGGGCATGCGGCAGGTGCGGCGGGGCGATCAGCACCACGGTCTGCTGCTGCTGGCTCAGCCGTGCCAGGGTCGGCCAGACCAGGGCCAGCTCACCGACCCCGGGCGAAGCCAGCAGCACCTCCGACAACGCCGAGGGCGGCCAGCCACCCCCGGGCAGGCGGGCATCCAGCGCCGGGTGGCCGGTGGGGTGCGGGGCCACCTCCGGGAAGGCCGCACGTGGCTGCCCCCGCCAGACCCGGCGGGTTTCCAGCAGCCGGTCCAGGGCCAGCACGGCGCCCATCAGCGGGCCTCCCGGCAGGGCTGGAGCAGGCGGAAACGGGCGGGAAACAAGGGCATGGCGGCGAGTATCGGCAGCACGCGTGTCAAAGGCTGAGACCGACAATCCTACCCGCAATTAGTAAAAATGCTAACGAATTCGGCAGCCGGATTCCGAACCGGTTGAGGGTGCTGAATGCTTCAGCGAGAGCAGCATGGCAGCGCGCCAGATGGGACGGCCAAGTGCGTGATGGAGGGCATCCACGCATGGCGTGGATCTACTCAGCGCCCCTGTGGATCGGGCCGGTGGTGCACGTACTCGACCACGGTGCCGTCCGGATGCACCGCATTGAAGGCCGCGCCGGTAGGCACGACCTGCAGCGGGAAAATGATCTGCGCCCCGGCCGCCACCAGCCGGTCGTAATACGGCTGCACGTCATCGACCAGCAGCGTCCCGGTGGTGGAGGTGAACGGGGCCAGCTTGTCCGGCGCTCCTTCGATCAGCAGGAATGCCCCGACCATCGCCAGGCGCAGGCCGGCCTCGGGGAACGGGAAACCCGCATCGGCGACCACGCCCTGCAACTGCTCGTAGAACGCCACCCGCGCTTCCAGTTCGCCCGGGCCGACGAACACCCGGATCAGCACCCGCGGGCTGCGTTGCCGGGAGGTGTCATTGCGGTCGCGCCAGAGTTGATCGAAGTGGCGGTGGGGGGGCATGCGGTTGCTCCGGGACGTGAGCAGTCATTATCGATCCGCGCTCCGCCGGGAACCGGGCAGGGCTCATGACCACCGGTGATGGCGTGATAACCCGTCATCGCCCACCACGCCAGCAGTGCCAGCAGCGATATGCCGGCGCCGGCCGCGCATACCGCGTTCCAGCCATGGGCGGCATACAACGCACTGCCAAGCAGCGCACCCAATCCACTCCCGGCAGCGTAGAACAGCATGTACGCGGCGATCACCTGCGCCTGTGCGTGCGGGGCCGCGGCCAGGATGCGGCTCTGGTTGGTCACGTGCAGCGCCTGCACGGCGAGGTCCAGCAGCAGCACGCCAAGCACCAGCCAGCCGAGGTGATGGGACATCGCCGCGATCGGCGCCCAGCTCAGCAGCATCAGCAGCAGGGCGCCGGTGGTGACCCGACCGGCATGGCCACGGTCGCTCCAGTGCCCGCTGCGTGCCGCCGCCAATGCACCGAGCAGACCGACCAGCGCGAAGGCGCCGATGCCGGTGTGGCTGAGCGCATACGGCGGCGCACTCAACGGCAGGCTCATGCTGCTCCAGAACAGCCCGAACACGGTGAACAGCAGCAGGCCCAGCACGCCGCGCTGGCGCAGCACCGGCTGCTGCCGCAGCAGGGCGATCACGCCGGTCCGCGCGCTGGACGTGATGGGCACCGGCAGCCGCGGCAGGCGCGCCCACAGCAGGGTGCCCGTCACCACCATCAGCGCCGCCGAGAGCAGGTACACCGCGCGCCAACCGCCCAGATCGGCCACCGCGCCAGCCACCACGCGCGCCAACAGCAACCCGACCACCACGCCGGCCTGTGCGGCACCGACCACGCGGCCGCGCTCGTGCTCGCCTGCGGCGGCGGCCGCATAGGCGATCAGCCCCTGGGTCATCGCGGTGCCGAGCAGGCCCACCGCCAGCATGCCCAGCAACAGGCTCCAGGCCTGCGCGGCCATCGCAACGGCCAGCAGGGCGAGCACCAAGCCCACCGTCTGGATCGCCATCAGGCGGCGACGCTCCATGCGGTCGCCCAGCGGCACCACCCACCGCAGGGCGGCGACCGAGCCGAGCTGGGTGGCGGCGATCACCGCGCCGATGCGGCCGGTGCTGATCTGCAGATCGGCCGCCAGCGCATCCAGCAACGGCTGCGCGTAATAGACATTGGCCACGCTGAGCCCGGCGGCGCAGGCGAACAGCATCAGCAGGGCGGAGGGAAGCGGGGAAGCGGAAATGCCGGGGGCGGTGGTCGCCATCATTCAGTCTCAAAATAGAACCAGTTGATTCTGCGGCATGTGGTTCTAAAATGAAACCTTGAGCGGAGAATCCTGATGGCCACCGAGTCGATGACAACCTGCCCGGTCGGGCGCGCGCTGGATCTGGTCGGCGACCGCTGGTCGCTGCTGATCGTGCGCGAGGCCTTCGACGGGGTGCGCCGTTTCAGCGATTTCCAGCGCCGCCTGGGGATGTCGCGGAGCATGCTCAGCCAGCGCCTGCAGGCCTTGCTGGAGGCGGAGGTGCTGGCGCAGCAGCCCTTGGGAGAAGGCCGCAGCTATCAGGAATACGTGCTCACCGAACGTGGCCGCGCGCTGTTCCCGCTGGTGGTGGCGCTGCGCCAATGGGGGGAAGCCTTCCTGTTCGCGCCGGGCGAACCACGCTCGGTCCTGCAGGCCGACAGCGACGATCGCCCCCTGGCGCTGATGCAGCCGCGCGACCAGCGCGGGCAGGTGGTGGAGGCCGCCCAGACCCGGGTCATCAAGCCTGTTTCGTCGTGAATCCGGCGGGCCACGGTGTCCCAAATGTAAGCATCCTGTTGACAGGCATGAACAGGCTCGCCCACTCTTCCGGGGTGGAGTGCCGGTAACGGGCTCCCGGGTGGTGCGGCTGTCACGACGGGCGGAGGGGCCTGGACGTAGCCGTCATCGCCTTGCGTTGTAAACGGTTCCGCGCGCCTGCGCGTGGTTCCCGCCGACATGGCGCTGCACCCTTCTGCGGCAAGACTCCCTGGATTTATTGCGCAAGCAAAGGTGTTTCGTCCGCTCATGAAAACGATTTCAAAGCCCCTGGCCCTGACGGCCGCCATCGCGCTCTCGCTGAGCGCTTCCGCCTGGGCTGCCGCCCCGGCCGCCACCACCAACGCGTTCACCGTGCTGACCCTGGAACAGACCCCGGGTGAGCTGGATGCGGCCGTGGTCGCCGCGCAGCTGGAGCAGCTGCAGGTCGATGCCCTGACCGTGCGCAACGTGGAACGCCGCGCCGACCGCGTGGACCCGTTGCAGGGTCTGGCCGACGCGCTGGGCTACCACTATCGTTTCGTGACCGCCGATCCTGCCGCCGCGCAGCAGACCGGCAGTGTCGTGCTGACCCGCCTGCCGATCGAGGCCGAGTCGGGCACCGAACAGCCGTCGCTGAATTACCTGCGCCTCAACGATGGCCGCCACGTCGTCGCGCTGTACACCAGCGCTGCCGATGCCGCTGCACTGCCGCCGCTGGTCACCCGTTCGCGCCTGGGCGCACCGGCCGTGCTGCTGGGCGCGGTCAGCGCCGATGCGGCCACCACCGCCGGCTTCGATCCGTCGCGCGTCGCGCTGGAAGCCAACGAGAGCTACTTCAGTGATGGGTTCCAGTCGGCCAGCTCGGCCCCGATCAAGCTGCGCACCCATGACGGCAGGAAGGGCACCACCGCGGCCACGCTGCTGACCCTGGGCTATGCCGCGCCGGTCGGCGGCGAGACGCCGTGGATGGACACCGCCCTGAACGCCGATGCCCGTGCCAAGGCCCTGCTCGCGCAGATGACCGTGGACGAGAAGTTCCAGATGCTGCACAGCTACTTCGGGCTGGGCAAGGACGGCGGTCCGCTGCCGGAAGGCGCGGTCGGTTCGGCCGGTTTCGTACCGGGCGTGCCGCGCCTGGGCATTCCTTCGCAGCAGTCGGCCGATGCCGGCGTCGGCGTCACCAACCCGGGCGGCCTGCGCAAGGGCGACCACGCCACCGCGATGCCGTCCGGTCCGTCCACCGCCTCGAGCTGGAACCCGGATATCGCTTTCGCCGGTGGCGCCACCATGGGCCGTGAAGCCTGGCAGCAGCGCTTCAATATCCTGCTGGCCGGCAGCGTCAACCTGCAGCGCGATCCCCGCAATGGCCGCAACTTCGAATACGCCGGTGAAGATCCCCTGCTGGCCGGCGTGCTGGTCGGCGAATCGATCCGCGGCGTGCAGAGCCAGCACGTGATCTCCACGATGAAGCACTTCGCACTCAACGACATGGAGACCTCGCGCAATTTCCACAGCGCCGAGATCGGCGAGCAGGCGATGCGCGAGTCGGATCTGCTGGCCTTCGAAATCGCCATCGACATCGGCAAGCCCGGTTCGGCGATGTGCTCGTACAACCGCATCAACGGCACCTACGGCTGCGAACACGATTACCTCATGAACGAGGTGCTCAAGCAGGAATGGAAGTTCCCCGGTTTCGTGATGTCCGACTGGGGCGGCGTGCACAGCGGCTCCAAGGCGGCGCTGGCCGGCCTGGACCAGCAGTCGGCCGGTGAAGTGTTCGACAAGGCGGTCTATTTCGACGAACCGCTGCGCCTGGCCGTGGCCGGTGGCGTGGTGCCGCAGGCGCGCCTGGACGACATGGTGAGCCGCATCCTGCGCACCATGTTCGCGCACGGCAATTTCGATCTGCCGCCGGTGCATGAGCCGATCGACGACGACGCCGGCTTCCACGCTGCGCAGCGCACCGTCGAAGAAGGCAGCGTGCTGCTGCGCAATGCGGATGACCTGCTGCCGCTGGGCAAGGACGTGCAGCGCATCGTCATCATCGGCGGCCATGCCGACAAGGGCGTGATCGGTGGCGGCGGTTCCTCGATGGTGGGCTGGACCGCGCGCGGCACCAATGCGGTGCCGGGCGTGATGCCGACCACCTGGCCGGGCCCGGTGATCTTCCATCCGTCCTCGCCGCTGGAAGCGCTGCGTGCCGAACGTCCGGATGCCCGCATCGATTACGTGGATGGCCGTGACGTGGCTGCCGCCGCGCGCGCTGCCGCTGCCGCCGATGTGGCCATCGTGTTCGCCACGCAGTGGTCGGCCGAGTCGGTCGATCTGCCGCACATGCAGCTGCCGGACAACCAGGACAAGCTGATCGCCGGGGTGGCCAAGGCCAACCCGAAGACCGTGGTGGTGCTGGAAACCAATGGCCCGGTCGAGCTGCCGTGGCTGCAGCAGGTACCGGCCATCCTGCAGGCGTGGTACCCGGGCATCCGCGGCGGCGAAGGCATCGCCGCGCTGCTGACCGGCAAGGTCAATCCGTCCGGCCGCCTGCCGGTGACCTGGCCGGTGGATGTCAGCCAGCTGCCGCGCCCGCACGTCAACGGCCTGGGCTTCAACCCGAAGAACAAGCCGGATGACACCATCGATTACACCATCGAAGGCGCCAACGTCGGCTACAAGTGGTTCGCCGCCAAGGGCCTGACCCCGCAGTACGCGTTCGGCCATGGCCTGTCCTACACCAGCTTCGGCTACGACAACCTGCAGGTGGTGGTGGAAGGCCAGCGCGTGGTCGCCAGCGTGGACGTGCGCAACACCGGCAAGGTCGCCGGTGCGGATGTGCCGCAGCTGTACCTGCAGCTGCCGCAGGGCAGCACCACGCCGATCCGCCTGATCGGCTTCCAGAAGGTCATGCTGCAGCCGGGCGAGAGCCGCCGGATCCGCATCGAAGCCGAACCGAAGACGCTGGCCAGCTTCGACACCGCCGACAAGCAGTGGAAGATCGCCGGTGGGCAGTACGAAGTACAGCTGTCGCGCGCGGCCAACGCACCGGTCCAGCGCGTGCCGCTGGAGCTGGCGGAACAGGTCGTCCGCTGAGCTGACGGACGCGCCGGTACCGACCAACGGTCGGTACCGGCCGCGGATCGGTCACAACGCGCGTTACCGGGTAGGGCACGACCGTTGGTCGTGCCAACGTTCTGACGGGCAGGCCACGACCGTTGGTCGTGCCACCGGTCACCCCGGCAGGTGCTCGCGCAGGTGCGCCAGCAGCAGCCGGACCCGGCGCGAGGGCTGGGCGGTGTTCGGAAACACCGCATACACGCCCTGGCGCGGGAAACGATGGTGGCGCAGGATCGGCAGCAGCCGTCCCTGCGCCAGATCGTCATCGATCAACCACTGCGGCAACACGGTCGCGCCGGCCCCGGCCAGCGCGAAGGCGCGCAGCGTGGAGGCGTTGTCGACCGTGACCACCGCATGGGCGGGGTTGCAGGCAAACAGCGCGGTGCTCCCATCGGGGGCCACCAGCGGCAGGTCCGCCAGGCGCGGATACCCCAATCGTGGCAGCGTGCGGATCCAGTCCGGGTCGTCGCGTGCCGCATCGTCGGGCAAGGTGGACAACAACGAGGGTGAGGCGACCGCGCACAGCGCGTGCTCGTCCAGCAGGGTCGCGCGCAGCTGCGAGTCCTGCAGGCGCCCCAGCCGGATCGCCAGATCGAACCGCTCGGGGATCAGGTCCGCCGGCGCCGGTGAAGTCGACAGGTGCAGGCGCAGCTCGGGATGCAGGGCACGGAACGATTCCAGCACCGGCACGACCCGGGCGATCGCGTACTCCGGCGTGGTGGTCAGCCGCAGTGTCCCGCGCAGCTGCAGCTGTTCGCTGCGGGCTTCATCGATCGCCAGTTCGGCAGTCGCCAGCAGGGCGGTGCAGTGCTGGTAGAAGCGTTCGCCGGCCTCGGTCAACGCCAGGCTGCGGGTATTGCGCACCAGCAGGGTCACGCCCAGTTCCTGCTCCAGCCGCTTGAGATTGAAGCTCACCACGGCCCGGCTCTGGCCGAGGCGCTGCGCGGCCGCGGTCAGGCTGCCGGCATCGACAATCGCCTTGAAGGTTTCGAAGCGGTCCAGGCTGACCATGGCTGCCGTGTCTGTCAAAAATGGTTTGACAGTCTTGCACTCGATTGCCGGTATATCCAGCCGCTGGCAACGCGCATGCTGCCGCCTTGCAATCGGAGCGCGCCATGACCTACCGGGCGAAAGTGGAAACGTTGTACCTGCTGGGATTCTCGCTGGACCTGGTGAACATGTTCATCGGCACGGTCGCGTATCCGGCCATCGCGACCGACCTGCAGGCCTCCGTGCCGCAGCTGGCGTGGATCGGCAACGCCTACATGCTCGGCCTGACTCTGGTCATTCCGCTCGGCAGCTGGCTCGCGGCACGCCTGGGTGAGCGGCGGCTGCTGTGCGTGTCGCTGGCGCTGTTCACCCTGGGCGCGGTGCTGGCGGGCACCGCCCCCAGCATCGAGTGGCTGATCGGCTGGCGCCTGCTGCAGGGGCTGGGTGGGGGCCTGTTGATTCCGGTCGGGCAGGCGATGGCCTACCGCGAATGCCCACCGGCCGACCGCGCGCGCCTGACCGCCCGGATCATGGCCGTCGCGCTGCTGGTGCCGGCGCTGTCGCCGACCCTGGGGGGCGTGCTGGTGGAGTGGGGCTCGTGGCGGGGCGTGTTGCTGGTCAGTGTGCCGCTGGCCGTGGTGGCCCTGGTGCTGGCGGCCTGCTGGGTGCGTCCGGGTGCGCCGCTGTCCGCGCCAGCGCTGGACCGGCGCGGGCTGCTGCTGGGCTCGGTGGGGCTGAGCGTGCTGCTGGTCGCGCTGAGCCTGATCGCCGAGCCGGGCCAGCGGCGGGTGGGCGCCGGGCTGCTGGTTGCCGCCGCCGTGGTGCTGTTCCTCTACGCCCGCAGTGCGCGTCGGACCGATCAGCCGGTGCTGCAGTGGTCGCTGCTGCGGCATGCCTCACTGCGGTTGGCGATGCTGGTCTATCTGCTGGTGCCCGGCACCTTCATCGGCACCCAGCTGGTGGCGACGCTGCTGCTGCATCGGCAAGGCTACGGGGCCGCCGCCATCGGTGGCTTCATGGTGCCGTGGGCGATCGCCTCGGCCTGCGCGATCGCCACCACCCGGCACTGGCTGCCACGCATTGGGGCGCGCCCACTCCTGAGCCTCGGCATGGGATGCCAGGCGCTCGGCATCGTGCTGTTGATTGGTGTGCAGGCCGGTCAGCCGTGGTTGCCGGTGCTGGCGTTCGCGCTGATGGGGCTGGGTGGCAGCCTGTGCAGCAGCAGTGCGCAGACGCTCGCTTTCCAGGGCCTGGCGGATGCGGAGCTGCTGCCGGGCAGCGCGCTGTGGAACCTCAACCGCCAGCTCAGCTTCTGCCTGGCGGCCGCACTGCTGGCCTGCGTCCTGGCGCTGCTCTCCGCCGTCCTGCCGGCACAGGCATTCACGCTCACCCTGATGCTGGCGGCCGGCATGAGCCTGCTGCCGATCCTGTTGTTGTGGCGCCTGCCGGCGTCCTCCCTTTCCTTGAGAACCTCCCCATGAATGACACGCTCGCCTTCACCGAAATCCATGACCTGCATGTGCTGATCGAAGACTGGTTCACCGGCCGCGCGCCGGTGGCTGCACTGGACACGCTGCTCGCCCGTTTCAACGACGACTTCAGCATGGTCGGCATCCGTGGCGTGCGCCTGGACAAGCCGGCGCTGGCAGGCTTCTTCGGATCGGCCCATGGCAGCCGGCCAGGCCTGCAGATCACCGTCGATGCGTTGCAGTATCTGCCGTTGGGTGCCAACGCCTGCGCGGTGCGCTACCGCGAAGAGCAGAGAGAGGCCGGTGGCGCGGGCCATCGCCGCGAAGCGCTGGCCATCCTGGTGGACAGCGCTGACGGCACGCTGGCCTGGCAGGCTTTGCATGAAACGGTGGTTGGCAGCTGAATGCGCGAAATGGCCACGGAACAGGGCGATCGGCATCTACCGGGGCAGCGCCCGCAGCGCTAGGCTGCGGGAGTTGCCATCACTGCCGGGAGAGCCCCATGCGTGTGCGTGTATTGCCAGTTGCGCTGTTGAGTCTGATGGTTGCGGCCAGTGTGTCGGCGCAGACCTCGCCGATGACCCCGGACATTCCCGCCAAGGGCTTCGTGACGCCCACGGCGCAGGACAACTATGACAAGCGCGTGGTGATGGTGCCGATGCGTGATGGAACGAAACTCTATACCGTGATCGTGGTGCCCAAGGGCGCCAGGAACGCGCCGATCCTGCTGACCCGCACGCCGTACGATGCCGCCAACCGCGCCAAGCGCATGGATTCGCCGAACATGCGCGACATCCTGCCGCAGGGCGACGAGGTGTTCGTCGATGGCGGGTACATCCGGGTGTTCCAGGACATCCGCGGCAAGTATGGCTCCGAGGGCGATTACGTGATGACCCGGCCGCTGCGCGGGCCGCTCAACAACACCAAGGTCGACCACGCCACCGACGCGTGGGACACCATCGACTGGCTGGTCAAGCACGTGCCTGAGAGCAACGGCAAGGTCGGCATGCTGGGCTCGTCGTATGAAGGCTTCACCGTGGTGATGGCGCTGACCAACCCGCACCCGGCGTTGAAGGTCGCCGCGCCGCAGAGCCCGATGATCGATGGCTGGATGGGCGACGACTGGCTCAACTACGGGGCGTTCCGGCAGGTCAACTTCGGCTACTTCACCGGGCAGCTGGCCAAGCGCGGCAAGGGGCCGTCGATCCCCAGCGTGGGCTACGACGATTACACGACGTTCCTGCGCGCCGGCTCGGCGGGCGACTACGCCAAGGCCAACGGGCTGGACCAGCTGCCGTGGTGGCACAAGCTGATCGAGCATCCGGGCTACGACGCGTTCTGGCAGGAGCAGGCGCTGGACGCGCGCATGGCCAAGACCGAACTGAAGGTGCCCACGATGTGGCTGCAGGGCCTGTGGGACCAGGAAGACATGTGGGGCGCGGTGCACAGCTATGCGGCGATGGAGCCGCGCGACACCGGCAACACGCTGAACTATCTGGTGATGGGCCCGTGGCGGCACAGCCAGGTCAACTATGACGGCAGCAGCCTGGGGCCGTTGAAGTTCGACGGCGATACCGCGCTGCAGTTCCGCCGCGATGTGCTCAAGCCGTTCTTCGATCAGTACCTGGTCGATGGCGCGCCCAAGGCGCAGACGCCGCCGGTGCTGATCTACAACACCGGCGAGAACCACTGGGACAAGCTGCAGCAGTGGCCGCGCAGCGTGGCGCAATCCCGGCCGCTGTACCTGCGCGCGGGCGGCAAGCTGTCCTTCGAGGCACCGCAGGCGGGGGAGGCCACGTTCGAAGCCTATGTGTCCGATCCGGCCAAGCCGGTGCCGTTCGTGCCGCGCCCGGTGCGGTTCGCCGACCGCGATATGTGGACCAGCTGGCTGGTGAAGGATCAGCGCTTCGTGGACGGCCGGCCGGACGTGCTGACGTTCGTCAGTGAGCCCTTGACCGAACCGCTGCGGATCGGTGGTGCGCCGCAGGTCAATCTGCAGGCGGCGACGAGCGGCAGCGACAGCGATTGGGTGGTGAAGCTGATCGATGTGTATCCGGACCAGACGCCGTCGACGCCCGAGATGGGCGGCTACGAGCTGTCGGTCTCGATGGCGATCTTCCGTGGCCGGTACCGCGAGAGCTTCAGCGACCCGAAGGCGATCGCGAGCAATCAGGTGCTGGACTACAAGTTCGGTCTGCCGACCGCGAACCATGTGTTCCAGCCGGGTCATAGGGTCATGGTGCAGGTGCAGTCCAGCCTGTTCCCGCTGTATGACCGCAATCCACAGACGTTCGTGCCGAACATCTACCTGGCCAAGCCGGGCGATTACCAGAAGGCGACGCAGCAGATCTGGCACGCGCCGCAGCAGGCCAGCTTCATTTCGTTGCCGGTGTACTGAGCGGACCCGGCCTGCTTCGCCACGCGGCTGCGCTGGCACGCCGCGTGCGGGGTCGCGCCGGTTGCATTGCATCGTCCCTGCACAGGCGGTAGCGTGCAGCTCCGCTTTGTACGATGTGACCGATGAAAAGGATGTTCGTGGTAGCCGCGCTGGCGTCGTTGGCAGGCGGCGCGCAGGCGCAGTCGTTCACCGTGCTGGGCAACAGCTTCGGCGCCGAGGCGCTGGTGTCCGCCGATGGCCGCCTGCTGGTACCGCCCAATGGCGCGCGCATGCAGCGCCTGTCCGCCGACCGTTGGATGCGCGCGCAGCACACGTCCACGCCGCAACAGTGGTATGACGATGCAGGCCGGCTGCTGCGCGAGGACCGCGGCTACACCGAGTACCAGGAACGGTTCGTGCTGCGCCAGGCCGCCCCCGGGGATCCGTTGTGGAAGGCGTTCATCAAGCCGGACGGAGACCCCACCGGCGGTTGGGGCGTGGTCGATGCGCTGGGCCAGGTGCGCCTGCCGGCACTGAACGATGGCGAGTGGGTGCCGTTGGCGGTGCCCGATCGCGTGCTGTGGAATCCCCGACGTGGTCCGCTTCGCTTCCATGACCTGCACGGGCGCCCGGTCATGGAACTGGACGAGCGCCAGTTCCAGTGGGTCGCCGGACCGTTCGCCGGCCGCCCTGTGTATGTGGCCTGCAGTGTCCAGGTGCCTGAGCACTGCAACGTGCTGGATGAAGACGGCACGACGCTGTTCTCCGATGACATCGACGCACTGCTGCCGGTCAGCGACGGTGGCTGGTGGCTGCGTCAGGGCGAACTTTGGCGGCGCGTGGATGCACAGGGCAGGGCGACCGACATCGCGCGCTATCAGCAGGATGGTCTGTATCCCCGTTACCGACAATACGGCGGCACCGCAGGGCGGCGCGACTGGCCCGAGCAGGTCCACCGGCACGCTACCGGCAGCCCCGACGACACGCCCGAGCCCGGCTGGCTGATGGCCGACGGACACTTTGCCGCACAGCGTGGCAACGTCCGCCTGGACTACTGTGGTGGCCGCTGGCAGGTATTGGACGAGGAGGGCGCCCACCCGCCCGCCGCCGCCCCGGCCGCGCTGGCAGTGGTGCTCGACGAACCCGATGCCGAACAGCGGCAGGCACCGCCGTGGCGCGTGCGCCACCCCACCGATACCGAGACCGCAGCGGTACTGGACTGCGATGGCAAGGTGATCTTCGCGCCCTCAGGCGTGACCCGGCTCGATGCCGTTGGCAGCGGATTGCTGGGAAGGTTCGGCGACGAGTCCTCACCCCGGCTGTGGTGGGATGGCCGCACGGCCTACACGGTGCCTGCCGAGATGGCCATCGACGAAAACCACGTCACCCCGCCGTTGCTGTTGCTCCGGGAGCAGGGCGCCGGCGTCAACCACCTGTACAACCTCGCGCATGGCCGCATCGTGGGTCGTCCCTTCGAAGCTGTGGTGCGCATGGACGCTGACCGCGTGGTATTCCGCCGGGACGGGAAGCTGGGCATGATGCTGGCCGATGGCAGCGAACCGGTGCCGCCAGAGAGCTTCGATATCCTGCCTTGGGGCACGGACCGCACCTGGACGCGCCGCTATCTGGACGGGGGCGATGAGGAACTGGTCCTGCTGGATGCCCACCACCAGGTGCTGCTGCGGCGACGCCTGCTGTTCAGTGGTGTGGAACTGCAGTCCACCTGGCAGGGCGATGTGGAAAGCCAGCCGCTGACGCAGTTGAATCTCGGGACGATGCGCTTTGCCGATGGCGAGTACTTCGTCCAGCAATGGCTGGACCGCAACGGACAGGTGCTGCTCAGTGACATCAGCTGTCCGGCACCCGGCAATGGCCCGCCCTCGAAGGGGAAGGGTGTGCTGCTCGGGCGCGGGTGGCGCGTGGACAGTGTGCCCACGCGCCCCTGCAAGCTGCCCCGGGCGCTGCTGCCGGTGCTTGCCGGCGGCGATGTGACCGATGCGATGCGCGCCCGCTAACGGCGCGCGGATCAGCCGGAAACGCTGGGGTAATCGGTGTAGCCGTGCGCACCGCCGCCGTACAGCGTGTCCTGATCCAGATCGGACAACGCCACGCCCAGACGGAAGCGCTCGACCAGGTCCGGGTTGGCGATATAGGGCCGACCGAAGGCGATCATGTCGGCATAGCCGGACGCCACCGCTGCTTCCGCGCGTGCCTGGTCATAGCCGTTGTTGGCGATCCAGGCACCGGTGAATTTGGCGCGCAGGGCGGCATAGTCGAAGGCGATGTTGTCGCGCGGGCCGCCGGTCGCCCCTTCGATCACATGGATGAAAGCAAGCGGGCCGATGGCCTCCAGGCGTTCGACGGCACGTTCGAACAGCGGCTGCGGATTGGAGTCGGCGGCATCGTTGGCCGGGGTTACCGGCGACAGGCGCACACCGGTGCGTTCGGCGCCGATTTCCGAGGCGATCGCACGGACCACTTCATCGAGCAGGCGGGTGCGGTTCTCGATGCTGCCACCGTATTCGTCGGTGCGCTGGTTGCTGCCATCGCGGAGGAACTGGTCGATCAGGTAGCCGTTGGCGGCGTGCACTTCCACGCCGTCGAAGCCGGCGGTGATCGCGTTGCGCGCGGCCTGCCGGAAGTCCTGGATCAGGCCCGGAATCTCGTCCAGGCGCAGGGCACGCGGCTCGGAGACATCTTCAAACCCGTTGGCGGTGAACGTCTTGGTGTTGGCACGCAGTGCACTCGGCGCGACCGGGACTTCGCCCTCTGGCAGCAGGCTGGTGTGCGAGATGCGGCCGACATGCCACAGCTGCAGCACGATCTTGCCGCCGCGTGCATGCACCGCATCGGTGACCTTTTTCCAGGCGTCGATCTGCGCCTGGCTGTAGATGCCGGGGGTGTCGAGGTAGCCCTGGCCCATCGGACTGATCTGGGTGGCCTCGGCGATGATCAGGCCGGCGCTGGCGCGCTGCTCGTAATACTGGATCGCAAGCGGATTGGGGATGCGGTCGTGGATCGCGCGGTTGCGCGTCAGCGGTGCCATCGCGACGCGGTTGGCGACGTCGATGGCCCCCAGACGGGTGGGGGAGAACAACTGGCCGTCACTGGACTCTGTCATGGGTTTACCTTGGGGGAGGGCTGCCGCCATTGGCGGATGAAAGATGGGAGGTGGACGTACGACCCCGAGAATAGGCCCGGGTGCGTTACAGCGATGGGAAGGATTGTTGCGGAGCACGCTGTGCACGTTCTGTAACGTTTTCGCGGCGTATGGTCGAGGCATGGGCAGGCATGGCCCGCAGCCTTTTTCCAACACGAGGAACAACGCGATGATTGATTATCAGCTCAAGGGAAAGGTCGCCATCGTCACCGGCGGCGTCTCGGGCATCGGCCTGGCCGTGGCCGAACTGCTGGCCGATTCCGGCGCGGCGGTGGCGGTCTGGGATCTCAAGGCCGACGCTGTCGAAAAGACGGCCGCGGCGCTGCGCGGGAAAGGCGTGAAGTCGATCGGCATCGCGTTGAACGTCACCGACGAGCAGGCGGTGGAGGCCGCGGTGAAGCGGACGCTGCAGGAGCTTGGCGGCCTGGACATCGCGGTGAACAACGCCGGCATCGGCGGGCCGTCGGCCACCAGTGGCGACTATCCCGTGGAGGGCTGGAAGAACGTCATCGACGTCAATCTCACCAGCGTGTTCCTGTGCCAACGCGCGCAGATCCAGGCGATGCGCAGCGCGGGCAAGGGCGGCAGCATCATCAACATGGCCTCCATCCTCGGCCAGGTCGGGTTCAACAATTCAGCGGCCTATGTCGCGGCCAAGCACGGCGTGGTCGGATTGACCCAGACGGCCGCGTGGGAGCACGCCGCTGACAGCATCCGCATCAACGCGGTTGGCCCCGGCTTCATTGCCACGCCGCTGCTGGACAAGATGGACCCGAAGGTGAAGCAGGCGCTGGAAAGCAAGCATGCGCTGGGACGCCTGGGCAAGCCGGAAGAAGTCGCCGCGCTGGTGGCCTGGCTGGCCAGCGCCGATGCAGGCTTTGCGACCGGCACGTACTACGCCATCGATGGCGGTTACCTGGCGCAGTAAGCCCTGCGACGGCAGGCTCACCCTGGCCTGCCGTTGGCTTCACGGTGCCCAGACGCCCCTGTCTGCGACGCTCCCTCCATCGCCGGATGAGAGACGCGGATGGGACTGGAACAAGATCTATCGATCCTGCTGCGGATCGCCGTGGCCATGCTGCTGGGCGCCACGCTCGGCATCGAGCGCGAGATGGGCAAGCACGCCGCCGGTCTGCGCACCCACATGCTCATCGCGGGGGCCGCGGCCCTCATCGTGAGCCTGGGTGACAGCATCGCCGAGCACTTCCAGGAGGAGCGCTATCGCGACCTCCTGCAGGTCGACCCGGTGCGTCTGATCGAAGCCGTGGTGGCCTGCGTCGGCTTCGTTGCTGCCGGCACGATCCTGCGGGGCTCGCGCGACGACCAGGTCAGCGGCCTGACCACCGCCAGCTCGCTGATCATGGCCGCCGCGATCGGTATCGCGGTCGGCATCGGCGAGTACGTGATCGCCGTCGGCGTGAGTGTGCTGTGCCTGATCGTGCTGGTGGTATTCAGCCGTATCGCCAAGAAACTGGAGTCGTCATGAGCAGCGAACGTCCCTTCGAGATCCAACGCATCGATCACGTCGTGCTGCGCGTACAGGATCTTCCGCGTGCCGTGCGTTTCTACTGCGACATCCTTGGCTGCACGGTCGCGCGCGAGCGGCCCTCACTGGGCATGGTGCATCTGCATGCCGGCGAGTCGCTGATCGATCTGATCAGTGTCGATGGTCCTCTGGGGCTGAAAGGTGGCGCGGCACCGGGGCGGGAAGGGCGCAATGTCGAGCATGTCTGCCTGCGCGTGGAGCCGTTCGACGCCGAGCAGGTGCGGCTGCATCTGCAGGGGCACCAGGTGGAGGTGACCGGCCCGGCCGAGCGGAACTACGGCGCGGAGGGCGATGGGCTGTCGCTGCGCCTGCGCGACCCCGACGGCAACTCGGTCGAGCTCAAGGGGCGCTCCAGCGACTGCGGTTGCTAAATGGTAATACCAATCAGCGAACCTAGACCTATGGTCTAATAGGCTCGCCCTGCGTTTGGCGTTTCAATGCGGGCAGTTTCAACGGGCGCTCCAATTATTGGTCATACCAATAAAGCCTGTTGAGCGTTCCCGGCTCGCGCGGTGCTGACCGCGCGGACCCCTGTCCGTCTTGATGAGATCCGCCGATGCAGGCCTGGCAACAACTGTATGACCCCGCTGGCAACCTCTGGCTGTCCAGCCTGATCGCGCTGCTGCCGATCGCCTTCTTCTTCGTCGCGCTGGCTGTGCTGCGCATGAAAGGCTGGCTCGCCGGCACGATCACCGTGGCCATCGCGCTGGCGGTGGCGCTGCTGTTCTACCGGATGCCGCTGTCGCAGGCGTTCGCGGCGGCGGGCTATGGATTCGTGTACGGCTTGTGGCCGATTGCCTGGATCATTCTGGGCGCCGTGTTCCTGTACAAGGTCTCGGTCAAGACCGGCCAGTTCGACATCATCCGCGCCTCGATCCTCTCGGTCACCGAAGACCAGCGCCTGCAGATGCTGATGGTCGGGTTCGCGTTCGGCGCGTTCCTGGAAGGGGCGGCCGGCTTCGGTGCCCCGGTGGCGATCACCGCCGCGCTGCTGGTCGGGCTGGGCTTCAAGCCGCTGTATGCGGCCGGGCTGTGCCTGATCGTCAACACGGCGCCGGTGGCCTTCGGCGCGATGGGCATTCCGATCATCGTGGCCGGGCAGGTGACCGGGCTGGATGCCTTCGAGATCGGCCAGATGGCCGGACGCCAGCTGCCGTTCCTGACCATCATCGTGCTGTTCTGGATCATGGCGATCATGGATGGCTGGCGCGGTGTCAAGGAAACCTGGCCGGCGGTGCTGGTGGCCGGCGGTTCGTTTGCCATCGCGCAATACCTGACCTCCAACTTCATCGGTCCGGAGCTGCCGGACATCACCGCCTCGCTGACCTCGCTGGTGTGCCTGACCCTGTTCCTGCGCAGGTGGACACCGGTGCGGATCTTCCGCTTCGATACCGAAACCAGCGCCAAGGCGGCTGCCCAGGCACGGGAGGCCCCGCGTTACTCCGCCGGCCAGATCGTCAAGGCGTGGTCGCCGTTCCTGATCCTGACCGCGATGGTCACGATCTGGAGCGTCAAGCCGTTCAAGGCGCTGTTCGCGGCCGGCGGCGCGCTGGAACACTGGGTGCTGAAGATTCCGGTGCCGTCGCTGGATCAACTGGTGCAGAAAATGCCGCCGATCGTGCCGGTGCCCACCGGTTACGAGGCGGTGTACAAGTTCGATGCGGTCTCGGCCACCGGCACCGCGATCATGCTCGGCGCGGTGATCGCGATCGTGCTGCTGAAGATGCGCCCGGCCGCGGCGCTGCGCACGTTCGGGGAAACCGCCAACGAGCTCAAGGTCCCGATCTACTCGATCGGCATGGTGCTGGCCTTCGCCTTCATCGCCAACTACTCCGGGCTGTCGGCGACGCTGGCACTGGCCCTGGCGCATACCGGCAAGGCGTTCACGTTCTTCTCGCCGTTCCTGGGCTGGCTGGGCGTGTTCCTGACCGGTTCGGATACCTCGTCCAATGCGCTGTTCTCGGCGCTGCAGTCGACCACGGCCCAGCAGATCGGCGTGTCCGAGGTGCTGCTGGTCGCGGCCAATACCACCGGTGGCGTGACCGGGAAGATGATCTCGCCGCAGTCGATCGCGATTGCCTGCGCGGCGGTCGGCCTGGCCGGCAAGGAGTCGGACCTGTTCCGCTTCACGGTCAAGCACAGCCTGATCTTCACCGTGATGGTCGGCATCATCACCACGGTGCAGGCTTACTGGCTCACCTGGATGATTCCCTGAGCCCATGCGCGGCATCCCGGCCACCGGCATCGACCCGATCGCCCGCCACGCGGGCGACAATGGCGCCATGAAGAACGAACGCCTGTCCGACAAGGTGGCCGCGCAGCTGCGTGGCCTGATCCGTGAGCAGAACCTGCAGCCCGGCGACCGCCTGCCGGCCGAGCGTCCCCTGGCGGTGCAGCTGGGGGTCTCGCGCACGGCGCTGCGCGAGGCGATCGCGCAGCTGGCCAGCCAGGGCCTGCTGAGCGCGCGGGTCGGCGGCGGCACCTACGTGAGCGAGCCGGCGGCCCGCGCCCGGCAGGCCATCGATGAGCCCTTGATGCCGTACCTGCCGCTGTTCCAGGGCGACCCGGAATACCGCTTCGACGTACTGGAAATCCGCCACGCGCTGGAAGGGGCGACCGCCTGGCATGCGGCGCTGCGGGCCACCGACGAAGACCGCGCCAGGATCCGCCAGGCCTTCGAGACCATGATGGCCGCGCACGGCAAGGACGATCCGGCCGGCGAGGCGCAGGCCGATGCGGCCTTCCACCTGGCCATCGCCGAGGCCTCGCACAACCTGGTGCTGCTGCAGGTCATGCGCGGCCTGTTCGAGCTGCTGCAGACCAACATCTCGCAGAGCCGCGAGAAGCTCTATACCTCCGCCCGCACCTTCGAGCCGCTGTCGGCCCAGCACCGCGAGATGATGGACGGCGTGCTCTCCGGCGACCCCGAACGCGCGCGTGCCGCCGCGCACGCGCACCTGGAATTCGTGCACACCTCCCTGCGCACGCTCGACGACAACGAAGCCCGCCGCGCCCGCGCGTCACGGCTTCCTTCTTCCCACGGTTGACCCATGATCATTTCCGCCTCCACCGATTACCGTGCAGCGGCGCAACGTCGCCTGCCGCCGTTCCTGTTCCACTACATCGATGGCGGCGCGTATGCCGAGCACACCCTGAAGCGCAATGTCGCGGACCTGTCCGACATCGCGCTGCGCCAGCGCATCCTGCGCAACATGTCCGACCTGAGCCTGGAAACGGAACTGTTCGGCGAACGCCTGGCGATGCCGGTTGCGTTGGCGCCGGTCGGCTTGACCGGGATGTACGCGCGCCGCGGTGAAGTGCAGGCGGCGAGGGCGGCGGCGAGCCGGGGGATTCCGTTCACGCTGTCCACCGTCTCGGTCTGCCCGATCGAGGAAGTGGCGCCGGCGATCGACCGGCCGATGTGGTTCCAGCTGTATGTGCTCAAGGACCGCGGCTTCATGCGCAATGCGCTGGAGCGGGCCAGGGCTGCCGGCGTGACCACCCTGGTGTTCACCGTGGACATGCCCACGCCGGGTGCGCGCTACCGTGATGCGCACTCGGGCATGAGCGGCCCGAACGCGGCGGCGCGGCGCATGCTGCAGGCGGTCACGCATCCGCGCTGGGCGTGGGACGTGGGCCTGCTCGGCCGCCCGCACGACCTCGGCAACATCTCCACCTATCGTGGCAGCCCGACCGGTCTGGCCGACTACATCGGCTGGCTGGGCAACAACTTCGATCCCTCCATTTCGTGGAAAGACCTGGAGTGGATCCGCGAGTTCTGGACCGGCCCGATGGTGATCAAGGGCATCCTCGATCCGGAGGATGCGCGCGATGCCGTGCGGTTCGGGGCCGACGGCATCGTGGTCTCCAACCACGGCGGCCGCCAGCTGGACGGCGTGCTTTCCACCGCACGGGCGTTGCCGGCGATCGCCGATGCGGTCAAGGGCGAGCTGAAGATCCTGGCCGATTCGGGCATCCGCACGGGTCTGGACGTGGTCCGCATGATCGCGCTGGGCGCGGACAGCGTGCTGCTCGGCCGAGCATTCGTGTATGCCCTCGCGGCGCAGGGCGAGGCCGGCGTGGCCAACCTGCTGGACCTGATGGCCAAGGAAATGCGCGTGGCGATGACGCTCACCGGCGCGAAGACCATCGCCGACATCAGCCGCGATTCGCTGGTGGACGCGAGCCGTGGTCTCGCGGTCGCGCCGTGAACGGTGCATCCCAGGGCACGGCGGCACTGCTGGCGCAGCTGCGCGACATCGTCGGCGATGCGCACGTCCTGTCCGGCGACAAACCGACCCGGCGCTTCCGCAAGGGCTATCGCTTCGGCGACGGCCCGGTGCTGGCGGTCGTCCGCCCGGGCACGCTGCTGGAGCAGTGGTACGCCCTGCAGGCGATCGTGGCGGCCAACGCCATCGTGATCATGCAGGCGGCCAACACCGGCCTCACCGGTGGCTCCACGCCCGACGGCGCGGATTACGACCGCCCGGTGGTGATCGTCAGCACGCTGCGCCTGGCCGGCGTGCAGCTGATCAACGCGGGCCGCCAGGTGGTCTGCCTGCCGGGAGCGACGTTGGACCGGCTTGAAAAGGTGCTCGCACCGCTGGATCGCGAACCGCACTCGGTGATCGGCTCGTCGTGCATCGGGGCTTCGGTGTTGGGCGGGGTCTGCAACAATTCCGGGGGTTCGCTGGTGCGGCGCGGGCCCGCCTATACCGAGATGGCGCTGTTCGCCCAGGTCGATGCCGATGGGCAGCTGCAGTTGGTCAACCATCTCGGCATCGCGTTGGGGGACACTCCCGAGCAGATCCTGGAGCGGCTGCAGCGCGGCGACTACGCGGCTGCCGACGTGGACAACGACAACGACCGCGCGGCCTCCGATCCGCGTTATGCCGAGCAGGTACGCCAGGTCGATGCGGCCACCCCGGCCCGCTACAACGCCGATCCCGCGCGGCATTACGAAGCCTCCGGCTCGGCCGGCAAGCTGGCGGTGTTCGCGGTGCGCCTGGACACCTTCGCGCGCGAGCCGGGCGAGGTGTTCTACATCGGCAGCAATGCGATGGAGGATCTCACCGCGATCCGTCGCCACCTGTTGACTGCCTTCGAGCGCCTGCCGATCTCCGGCGAGTACCTGCACCGCCAGGCGTATGACATCGGCGAACGCTACGGCAAGGACACCTTCCTGCTGATCGACCGCTTCGGTACCGCCCGGGTGCCGGCCGCGTTCGCGCTGAAGAGCCGGGTCGACGGCTGGTTCGAAAGCCTGGGCCTGCGCGGGGTCACCGACCGGGTGATCCAGCTGGCGATGCAGTGCCTGCCCGGCCATCTGCCGGCACGCATGCGGCAGTTCCGGGATCGCTACGAGCACCACCTGCTGCTCAAGGTGTCAGCGGTGGATGCCGCGGCGACCGAGACTTTCCTGCGCAATCACTTCGCCGATGGAGAAGGGGACTTCTTCCAATGCACGGCCGAGGAGGGGCGCAAGGCATTCCTGCATCGGTTCGCCGTCGCCGGCGCGGCGGTGCGCTACCGCGAAGTCCATCGGCGCGAGGTCGAGGACATCGTGGCGCTGGACGTGGCCCTGCGGCGCGACGACCGCGCGTGGGTCGAACAGCTGCCGGCGGCCATCGACGCCAAGCTGGCCGGCAAGCTGTATTACGGGCACTTCTTCTGCCACGTGTTCCACCAGGACTACATCGTGCGCAAGGGCGAAGATCCGCTGGCGATCGAGCATGCCATGTGGACCCTGCTGGACGCGCGGGGCGCCGAGTACCCGGCCGAGCACAACGTGGGCCATCTGTACCCGGCCAAGCCGGCCCTGGCGGCGTTCTATCAGCAGCTGGATCCGAGCAATACGTTCAATCCCGGCATCGGCCAGACCGCGAAGACGCGCGGCTGGGGCAGCTGCGACTGCACCGACCCCGGGTAGAGCCACCCCATGGGTGGCTGTGCCGGCGTATCGCAGGTTTCAGAGCGGCCACCCATGGGGTGGCTCTACCTGCGGAGAATCACTCGCAACGGACGGCGGTGATCACGTTGTCCTTGTCGATGAACACGCGCAGGCGATCCTGGCGCAGGTCGCGCGACGTGATCGTGGCCGGGCCGATCGGGTTGATCAGGCCGGCGCCGCTCTGCAGCAGCAGCTTGCGCATGTTCGCCTGGTCGGCCGGCTGCCCGATGGCCCACTCCAGTTCGTCGGCCTTGCACAGGCCCGGGCCCTTGATTTCCGGCCCCGGCGAGCTGACGCAGGCGGTCAGCGACAGGGTGCCGGCGAGCATGATCGCGGCGAGGGGATAACGGGAAAGGAATGCCATCGGGTCGCTCCTGCGGGGTCAGGCGCCGACCATACCACCGCCACGCGCATCGTCGCGTGGTGGTCGCCCGCGAGCGTTCGACGCAGCCGGGTCGGCGCACGGGGGCAGGGCGCTTCGCCCTTGGCGTTACACTGGCCCCTCTCAGAATCGGCCAGGCCGGGAGTCGCGGGTGCTGCATGTGTTCATGCTCGGCGGGCGGCATGCCCGTGCCCGGATCGAGGTGCACGACGTGGCCTTCGCCAATGTCGATGCCATCGAGGAAGCCTACCCGCAGCTGCGCCAGGACTGGTTCGGCGAACGCAGGGGGCTGCACGTCGATGGCTGGCTCGCGGTGGATGGGGTAGAGGAGTACCGGGTGCGGTTTGCCGATGTCGCACCGGCGGCCGGCGCGCCGCGGCTGTATTTCCTCAATCTCGGCGGGTACGCCGCGGGCGCGCTGGGCGAGGCGCATGACTACCGGTTGCTGGTCGCCACCGATGTCGAGGAGGCCAAGCGCAAGGCCAAGGGCCTGCGTGATGCCAGCTGGTTCAAGCCGCATACCGATGCGCTGCTGGAGGTGGATGACTGCATCGCCATCGACCAGGTCGGCGGCCGCCATGTGCAGCTCGAGCGTGGTGGGCACCGCGGGATCACCCTGGTGAGTGACTACATCGTGATCGGCTGAGCGGACCCGATTGCCCGCGGCCATGCCGCTGGCGCATAGTGTCGCGGTCCTATGAGGTCCGGCGCTTTCGCCGCGACAGATCAACCAACGGAAGTAGAACATGCAGAGCAGGAAGATCACGGCCGCGCTGATCGTGACACTGGGAATGACGATGGCGGGCAGCGCCGCTGCGGCCGAGCCGGACGCGCCGGTGTTCGGTGGCTGGCGCAACCTGCATTCGGCCAGTGGCGCCGAGCCGGTCCTGCGCAACCAGCCGTTTGCGATCCTGCCGCGCGAGGTCGCCAAGGGCGAGCGTTTCGCGATCCTCGACCGCGAGAACAAGCAGGCGGTGTGCTGCCTGGTGGTCGACAGTGAGCGCCTGGATGCGATCGCGCTGGAAACCCGCTACCGGCTGCCCGGCGTCTGGATCGCCGACCTGCTTGGCAACGAGGACTACAACCGCCGTCACGGCGACCCGCATGTGTTCGCGATGAAACGCGAGGGCGAGCTGGTCGACCACGTCTTCTCGCAGGACGGCGGCGGCTACAGCGACCTCGGTGGCCTGCTGCTGCCGGCGGGTGCTGCGCTGGAAGAGAGCGGCAGCATCAAGCTTGGCACCACCCGCTACCGGCTGCAGGCGCAGTCGCAGCGGTTTGCCGATGACAATGGCGCGCTGGATCGCTACACCCTGCAGCCGCCGGCACCCGCCGCGTCGGTGGTGGTCGAGGTGCCTTACAGCACGTACTGACACGGAAGCGACAGAACCGGCACGGTACAATCGCGCCCGCCCGCCGGCATCGCTGCTGCGGGCCTGTTTCCTTGTCCGAGCCTGTCCGTGATCGCCCGATTGTCCCTGTCCTGTGCGGTGCTGCTGTTGGCCGCCTGCGCCACGCCGGCCCGGCCGCCGGCCGCACCGCCTGCCAAACCGCCTGCCAATCCGGACGCGCTGTGGGGCATCATCCAGCGCGACTGCGCGGGCGATGCAGCGCCGCGCGGCAGCTGCCTGGCGGTAGCCGCCGAGGCGCATCGCCGTGATGTGCTGCTGAAGGACTCGCATGGCCACTATCAATTTCTGCTGCTGCCCCTGGACCGGGTCTCGGGCATCGAAAGCCCGGCGCTGCTGAGGGCCGGTGCACCGAACTATTTCGCCGCCGCCTGGGCCGCCCGCAGCCACACCGAGCAGGCACTGGGCCGGGCGCTGCCGCGCGATGTGGCCAGCCTGGCGTTGAACTCGCCGCATGGTCGCTCCCAGCACCAGCTGCACATCCATGTGGATTGCCTGCGTGCGGATGTCCTGGGCCAGCTGCGCCGGCTGCAGCCTGCCATCGGCAGCGACTGGCAGCCGTTGCCGGAGCCGCTGCGCGGACATGCCTATCTGGCCCGCCAGCTGTCGGGTGCCGAGCTCACCGCCAATCCGGTGCGCCTGCTGGCCGCTCACCTGGCCGACCCCGCCGATATCGGCAACTGGTCGCTGGTGGTGGTGGGACGGACCGATGCAGCCGGCGCGCCCGGCTTCGTGTTGCTGGCCACCCGGTTGGACCTGGCAGCCGGCAACAAGGCCAGCGGCGAGGAGCTGCAGGACCATGCGTGCGCCGTGCTGACCGGCGCATCCGGTCCGCTGGATGGCGTGCTGTGAGGCGTGGCAGATCGCACGATTGAAACAAAAACCGCGGACGTGGCACGTTATAGTGGCCGTTCAATGCGGTTCCCGCTTTCGCGCCCGGGCTGACTGGCGCGTCGTATCCGACTGATTCCATGACTGCTGAAACCACGACTCCGCCCGCCGCTGCGCCGTCCCAGGCCACCGGTCCGCTGTTCTACCAAGCGCCCGTGCCGCTGCGCTCGGATCTGCATGCCGCCTGGCGCCTGGTGCCCGACACCGCGCATTTCGCGGCGGATACCAACGCGATTCCCGCCGTGATCGGCGAGTTCGGCTCGCTGGCCCAGCATTACCCGATCATCTTCACCGGCAAGGATGCGATGCCGGTGGTGGCCGTGGGTCTGGCCCAGCGCAATCTGTTCGTTGCCAATGACCTCTGGGACGAACAGAGCTACGTGCCAGCCTACGTGCGCCGCTACCCGTTCGTGTTCATGCAGGCCGGCGAGCAGGACGAGTACGTGCTCGCGCTGGACTCGGCCGCCCGGCAGGTCAACCAGGGCCAGAGCGAGGACGGCCTGCCGCTGTTCCAGGATGGCAAGGCGACCGAGGTGGTCGACAACGCCATGCGCTTCTGCGGCGATTACACCCGCGAGCATGATGCGACCCGTCGCTTCACTGCTGCCCTGATCGAGAACAGCCTGCTGATCGACCGCAATATCGACGTCACCTTGGCCGATGGCCGGCAGATGTCGATCAACGGTTTCCAGGTCGTGGACGTGGAGAAATTCGCCGCGTTGCCGGATGCCACCGTGGTGGCCTGGCACCGCAACGGCTGGCTGGCGCTGGTGCATCACCACCTGAGCTCGCTCGCACGCTTCAGCGCGCTGGTGAACCGCCAGAGTGCACTGCCTGCCGACGCCTGAGCCCGGGCGCACGCGAAGTCACGCAGACGGCGGCCGCAGGGCCGCCGTTTTTCGTTGCTTAGGCGAAATATCGATAAGCATATCCCGGGCGGTCATTTCCCCCTTTTCCGCCTGTTCAGCAGAATCACGGCCCCTTCCTCACTACGCTCCGGCACGGGCCTGCCCGCGACGGGACGTAGCTCTTTACCGGAATTCTGCATGTCTGTGCTGTATCGCCCGCTGCGTCGGCGGGCCCTGGTTCTGTCGTTGTTGCCCCTGCTTGGCGCAGGCTCCCTGGTCCACGCCGCCGATGCGCCGACCCAGCTCGATGCGGTCACGGTCACCGGCTCGCGCATCCCCCGCGCCAGCGTGGAAGGCCCCTCCCCGGTAACGGTGATCACCCAGGAGCAGATCGAGGCGCAGGGCTATCGCAGCGCCTTCGAAGCACTCAGCGCGCTGACCGAGAACACCGGCAACGTGCAGGGCGAGGACTTCGGCAACACCTTCACCCCGGCAGCCAATACGATCAATCTGCGTGGCCTGGGCCCGAACCGCACGCTGGTGCTGGTCAACGGCCGCCGCCAGTCCGATTACCCGCTGGCTTACGAAGGCTCGGTCAACGTGGTCAACCTGGCCAACATCCCGAGTGCGCTGATCGACCGGATCGAAGTGCTGGCCGGCGGTGCGTCGGCGGTGTACGGCTCGGACGCGATCGCCGGCGTGGTCAACATCATCCTCAAGAAAACCTATGACGGCGTCGGCATCAATGTCCGCGCCGGCACCACCGAGCAGGGCGGCGGTGACAACCAGCGCCTGCAGGCCGTCGGCGGCGGTTCGGGCGAGCAGTGGGACGCGATCTTCGGCCTGGAGATCGCCAACCGCAAGGCCATCTACGGCTCGCAGCGCGATTTCATGGACTCGCTGACCGACGACCCACGTGGCGTGGACCCGTTGGCGACGGCGGTGGCCTATCGCCGCAACGCGTCCACCAACAACTACATCGATCCCGGCACCGACGGCTGCGATGCCTCCAGCACGCTCTATGGCGGCAGTGTGTTCCGCGCACAGAACCCGCGCCAAGGCTGGTACTGCGGCAGCAATGAAGCCTCGCCGACGTTCTGGACCGTGCAGACCGAGAAGCGCAACATCGATGCCTACAGCGCCGTGACCTGGCGTTTGAACGATCGCCAGGAACTGTTCGCCGATGCGGCCATCGGCACTGCGCGCATCTACAACAACACGCGTGCGCCGAGCTGGACCTCTTCGCGCAACTACTTCTACAACCAGAACAGCGGTCAGCTGGAAAGCTGGTACCGACGTTTCGCGCCGGAAGAGATCGGTGGCGTACAGCGCAATGCCAATCGCTTCCTGGAGCAGTCGTGGTCGTTCAACGTCGGTGCGCGAGGCAGCATCGGCGGCTCGGACTGGGACTACGAAGCGGCCTACAGCCGCTCGCGCTACGAGAACAGGACGCAGCGTCCGGGCCTGCTGGTCGGCATCAACGAGTATCTGCTCGGCCCGCAGCTGGGCACCCGCAACGGCGTGGAGGTGTATGCACCCGATCCGTCACGTCTGTACCAGCCGCTGACCCCGGGGGAGTACGACGGTCTCTCGGACCGCTACGAGAGCCGCAACGCGGCGTGGCTGCAGACCGCCAGCGTCAGCGTCAACGGCCAGCTGTTCGATCTGCCCGGCGGCCGTGCCGCGCTGGCAGCGGTGGTCGAGGCCGGCAGCCAGGGCTACAGCAACCGCCCGGACCCGGCGTTGGGCCAAGGCGTGTTCTGGAACCTCAACGCCGGGATTCCCGCCGGTGGCGAACGTGATCGCTATGCGGCCGGCGTGGAGCTGCAGCTGCCGTTGCTGGAGCGCCTGACGGCGACCGTCGCCGGCCGCTACGACCAGTACCGCGCGGCCGGGGATCACCTGGGCAAGGCGACCTGGAGCACCGGCCTGGAGTTCCGCCCGTTCGATACGTTGCTGCTGCGCGCCAGTGCGGCGACCAGCTTCCGTGCGCCGGACATGAACTATGTGTTCGCGACCGAAACGCGCGGCTACAACCCCGGCATGACCGACTACTGGCGCTGCCGCAGTGCCGGCCAGGCCTATGACGACTGCGACTTCAGCGGACTGGCGATCGACTACACCAGCGGCGCCAACCCGCAGCTGCAGCCGGAGACGGCCAAGTCCTATGGCCTGGGCTTCGTCTGGTCGCCGTCGGCGAATCTGGACTTCACCGCCGACTACTACGACATCCGCATCGACGACGAGGTCACCAACCTCGACGCCACGCGCATCCTCAAGGACGAAGCGGATTGCCGTCTCGGCCAGACGGTGGGCGGCGACGCGCGCGATATCGGCTCGGCGCAATGCCAGGACGCGCTGCGCCGGGTGATCCGCAACCCGGCCGATGCCGCGGTGCAGCCGAACCAAGTGGTGCGCGTGCTGATCAACCCGATCAACGCCGCGTCCGAAACCGTGCGCGGCATCGACCTGAAGTCGAACCTGCGCTGGGATGCCGGTCGCTACGGTCGCTTCTCCGCGCGAGCGGCGTACTCGCTGGTGATCGATCACAGCTACCGCCAGTTCGCCGGTGACGAGGTCCAGGACCAGCGCAACTCGCTGGATTCCTACCAGTGGCGCAGCAAGGTCAACGGCAGCGTGACCTGGGCGATCAACGACTGGACCGCCACGCTGTACGGCATGCGCTACGGCTCGTTGCCGAAGACCGACGGCAGCGGCCGCATCGCCCCGTACATGACCTACAACGCCAGCCTGTATCGCAAGCTCAACGACAACGCCACGCTCGGCCTGATCGTCAACAACCTGCGCGACAGCCGCCCGCCGGCGGACAAGAACGGCGGTGGCTGGCCGTTCTATCCGGTCGGCAACTACGATCCGTACGGCCGCCAGTTGTGGCTGGAGTTCGACTACCGCTTCCTGTAATCGCCTCGCGGGCCCGGCAATGCCGGGCCCGCTGCGTTTGGGCCTGCCGCGATGCAACGGCATACTGTGCGGTGCCGAGCGTTTCGGCGATGGAAGGAAGCACGTATGACCCACCCGATCCATTACCGCCGCGCGTTACCCGACGATGCCGCGGCCTGCATCGATCTGCGCGGTCGCACCCGCGAGAACGCGTTCTCCGCCGCCCAGCTCGCCGAGCTTGGCATCACGGAAGACAGCTGGGCGGCCGGTATCCGTGACGATGCGCTGCCGGGGCATATCGCACTCGAAGGTGAGCGGATGGTCGGCTACTGCTTTGGCGATCGCGAAGGCGGCGAGATCGTCGTTCTGGCGTTGCTGCCGGCCTATGAAGGACGGGGCATCGGTCGGCACTTGCTGGATCTGGCCATTGCTGATCTGGTCGAGGCGGGGCATGCGCGGCTGATCCTGGGGTGTGCAGCGGATCCGGCGGTTCGCTCGTACGGGTTCTATCGTTACCTCGGCTGGCGGCCGACCGGTGAGATCGATGCGCTGGGCGATGAGGTGCTCGAGCTGCACGTGGGCGCCACACCGTAGGATCGGGGTAGGGCGTGCCAGTGATTCCGTGTCGGGTTCATGCGCATGGGTGGGTCATTGTGCAGCCGGTCACGACAGCGGTACCGGCACCGGGACATGCTGGATGCCTCTGCACGGAGCGATGCGATGCCTGCGTGGTTGCTGACCCTGATGATGAGTGCCACCACAGTGGAGCCGCCCACTCGACAAGTTCACACCTGCCTGGTGGACGGCGCGCGCCACTACCAGTCCACTCCGTGCCAGGGTCGCACCGAACGCATCCGCGAGATGCCGCCGCCTGCCGACACCTGGGCCAATGACATGCATATCGAGTCGCTGCGGCAGGAGCTCCAGGCCAGGCGGCGCGCGGACGCTGCACCCACGCGTCAGAAGCGCGCGCAGCGCCCCGGCGCGGCACGGGCCTCGGGCGTCCGCGGAGCGCTGATCACGGTCCACACCGATCCTGTGAAGTGCGCCGCGGCGCGGCGCCGGCGGGAGACGGCATACCAGAAGGCAGGCCAGCGGGCGAGCCTCGCGCTGAGCCGGCAGATGGATGACCGTATCCATGATGCCTGCCGGTGACCGCCTGGCATCCGCTGGGAGGGCGCACGAAAGGCGAACCGTGCCCGCCATGATGGCCGCCGCCAAGCACGCTCAGGGCTGCGTCATCAGGTACCGCGCGACGGCATCGAAAGCCGGCAGGGTGGTCGGGTCGTTCGCGCTGTTGCCGGCGACCGGGTGCGAGCCGAACCGCGCGATCACCACCCGTGCGGTGGGATCGATGTAGAGGGCCTGGCCATGCACCCCGCGCGCCATGTAGGCGCCGTGGTCGTTGTGTGAGATCCACCACATGCCGCGATAGCTCCAGCCCGGCAGCTGTGCATACCCGGCCTTGGCGAAGGCCTGCGTGTTGCCGCCCGCGCGGATGCGGGCGATCGCGGCGGCGGGCACGACCGACTGGCCACCCACCTTGCCGTCGTCGAGCAGCAGCTGGCCGACCCGGGCGAGATCGCGCAGGCCGGCATTGAAGCCACCGCCTGCGAACGGCGTGCCGGTGGAGTCCACGGTGTAATACGCATCCTGCTCGGCGCCGAGACGTTGCCAGATCCGCGACTGCAGCAGCTGTGCGACGGACTGGCCGGTACGCCGGGCGATGATCCAGCCCAGGGCATCGGTGTTGATCGTCTTGTAGCCGAACGCGTCGCCGTGGCGGCCCTGCTTCTGCACGGTCTGCAGGTAATCGTAGTAGCTGCGCGGCCCGGTGTAGCCGGCGGGCGGGGGCAGGGTGCTGCCGGCGGCGGAGTACTGCCAGACCTCGGCATTGGGGTCGGCGTAGTCTTCGCTGTAGCGCAGCGCCGTGGTCATCTCCAGCACCTGCTTGACCGTGGCGTCGCCGAAGGCGCTGTCCTTGAGCTCGGGAATGATCGCGCCGACGCGCTCGGTTTCATCGATCACGCCCTCGGCCACCAGCATTTCGCCGAGCAGCCCGGTGATCGATTTGGTGACGGACATCGCGCCATGCTGGCCATGTTCGTCCAGGCAGCCGCTGTAGCGTTCGAAGACCACCACGCCGTCATGCAGCACGACGATGCCGTCGGTGTAATTGGCCGGCAGTGACTGGGCCCAGGTCATGCGGGTGCTGCTGCCGAGCGGCGTGAACGACAGCGCGTCGATCGCGTCATCCAGCCGACGCGGCAGCGCACGGGCAGCGCCGGCACCGCGGCTGACACCGACGGTGGGCATCAACTGGCGGAAATGGCAGACCGTCCAGCGCAGCTTGGGGAAGCTGAAATAATCGTCGTCGGTGTAGCGGATGCGCTTGTCTTCCGGCGGCGGCGCGCCCTGCATCCAGCCCAGCAGCTTCGGATCGGACGCCTCCGCCGACAGCGGCGGTGCGGTCGGCGGCGCCGGGGTAGCGACGGCGGCGACCGGCACAGCGAGGACGGCGACCAGTGCCGCGGCGAGTCCGGCGCGCGATGACGCCAGCGCACCGCGCACGCCGGACACGGTGATGCGGGGACGTGGAACGGGCATGGTGCACTCCTTGCTGATGCGCAGTACGTCTGCGCCACCAAGGGTACTGCACCGCAAACGAAGACGGCGCCATCGGCGCCGTCCGTGACGTGCCCTGGCGGGGCAGGGCGCGCGATGCCGTTACGGGCTGCCGGGGTTGCCCTGCGGCACCGGGTCCGGCGTAGCCGACTCGGCCGAGGGCAGGGACAGCGCCGGATTCAGCTGCTGCGCCTGCAGCGTCTGGATGCGCTGGTTGAGCGCGTCCAGTTCGCTGTGGGAGCTGCGCAGGTCGGTGCTCAGGCTGACGGCCTGCTGCTTGGCCTGTTCCAGCGAGGCGCTGACCTGCAACGACTGCTGGCGCTGCAGCTCGGCTTCCTGCTGCAGGCTGCGCAGCCGCTCTGCGTTGTAGGCGACCAGGTTTTCGGTGTAACGCTTGCCGGCCTGCAGGCGGGTGGTGTCGATGTACACCTGGGCCAGTTGTTCGGTCTGTTCGACGAACGTGCGGTAGACCTTCTCGGCGTTGTCGACCGAATCGGTCTTGATCACGCGCCAGAAGTCTTTCTCGTGGAACAGCGCCACGTAATAGTTCAGCGTGCTGGTATTGAACAGCAGGCTGGCGCCGTAGGCACCGTTGTAGGTCGTGCGCAGCTCGGTCAGCTGTTTGGAGTCGACCAGCTGGCGCAGTTCGTCCACGGTATTGCGGACCACCGGCGCCGGGCGCGGCGTGGCCTCCGCGGCCGGCTCGGCACGCGATGCGCGCGCGGCCACGGCCTGCGGTACGACGGACAACGTCAGCAGCAACACGATCCCACCGGTCAACGCGTGCGTGACGATGGAACCTACCCCTTTTCTCTCTCGCATATTCTGGCCATCCACGAATGGATTATCGGTGAAGTTAAGTCCCCGCCGGAGTCTAGCACGCACAATCGCGTGGTCCGCACTTCACCACGGCGTCAATAAACCAACTGTGCCGGGGTGCACTGGATGGACTGCATATGTACGTCGGTCCGGCCCAGCTCCAGCCCGAGAATCTGCGCCAGCGTCTGCGACAGCAGGGTGCCGACGCCATTGAGCAGCGGCTTCAGGGTTTCCAGGACGGGGGTCAGGGCCAGGCACAGCAGGCCGCTGCAGCGGACCTGGTCGCTGCCCGGATCGGTGACGCCGGTGCCGCCGCCCAGGTCCTGCAGGCCGCCGGGCCGGGTCTGCAGATAGGAGGCGAGATTGGATTTGACGCAGTTGTTGTAGTTGAGCAGGGTACTGATCAGGCTGTTGCAGCGGTTGACGACCAGTCCGCCGAGCAGTCCGCCGAGCAGGCCGCTGAGCGCTCCCATCCCTTCGCCGGTCACCGTGGCGTTGTAGCTGTCCCATACCGAGCCGGTACGGGTGCAGGTAGTGAGATAGAGCGGGGGGCATGCATATGGCACGCCATTGATGACATCCCAATCACCCAGCGCACCGATGCCAAGGGCCGGGTTGCCATGGCGCAGCAGCTCGATGGTTTTCTTGGCATCGTAGAATCCGTTACCCGGATTGGCGGCCTTGAGATACTGATCCGCCAACCGGTTGGCGGTGGCGGCATCGGTGCTGCCCTGCTTGCCGGGCGTAACCACGTTGCTCAGCACCCGCAGCAGTTCACTCACCAGGCCGGAAACCGCCGCGCCGACCTGGGCCTGGTTGAAGCGGGTGGAGGCCGTTTCCCCGGCAGCCAGCGTGACGCGTTCATCGTGTGCGAGAGCATTGAGCGAGATCTTGTCGGTGACCAGCGGCGCGCCCAGCAGGGTCAGCAGCTGCTCGTTCTGCAGCCCGGTATCGCAGACATTGCGCTCGGAGAACTGATGGGCCGCATCGACACGGCCGACACACGCGCGCAGCAGCGAGGACTGCACCCGCACCGTGGCGGTGGGCGGTGTTGCGCCGCAATTGAGCGCCTCCAGCGTCCCCATCGCGTTGGTCACATCGGCGTAGATCGGCAGGTTGAGGCGGATGCCCAGCCCGCTCAGCACCGGACCAAGCACGGCCAGGCCGGCGGTATCGATATCGATCTTCAGCCGGACCTGCGCGTTGTAGGCGCGCGTGCCGATGCCGCCGATGGCGATGGACGGCGGCTCGATGATCGCCGCGCGGGTCTGCACCAGGCCCAGGATGTTGAGGTTGTTCACCGCGACGCCATTGCCGCCGCTGGCGATGCTGATGCTGGTGGTGATCAGGTCCAGCGCGCTGATGTCGGCCTGCAGCGCTGGCGATGCAGGGCCTTCGGGTGCCACGACCCGTGCGAACAGGCCGCTCGTGGCATCGGTGCTGCCGAGCTGCACGTTGAGCTGGTTGAGATCGATCCTTGCCGCGAGCGCATTGCGCAGTGCGGTCAGGTCCACGTTGGCGACACCGCTGCGGGTCAGCACCGTGGCCGTAGCGTCCAGCAGTTGCCCGAGCGATACGCGGTTCGCGGCGAGAAGCGCGTTGAATTCGGCGATGCCGATGTTGGCATCGACCGGAATGCCCAGCGCCTGCAGCAGGCCGCCCGGCGTGACCTTGGCCTGCGCCAATCCGTCATAGCCGAGCAGGGTGGTGCGGTCCAGATTGACGCCGACCAGAGTGAGTACGTTGCCCAGCGGCGTCGTGCCGTTGACCCGCAGCAGCTGTGAGCCCACCGAGAACACGGCGATCGGTGGCGCGCGGGTCGCCACCGCCTGCGCGCGGACCGTCGGCAGGCGCGTGTTCTGGCCGAAGAACGGCAGGACCGGGCGGGTCGCCACGACCTTGACGGCGTTGAGCGGGTTCGCCGCATCCAGCGTCATGCTGAAGTGGTCGTCCGTTCCGCGTGTCGGGTTCCAGTTGCCGCACTGGATCGCCAGGGTGCCGGAGAATCCATTGCCCTGTGCCGCATTGCCGCGCGCGGCGTTGTTGTCGCCGCGGTCGGCGCTGCACAGGTCCAGCCGCTGCGCGCCGGCCATCGAGGCCAGGTCGACCACCTTCTGCGCATCGCGCTTGGCCCAGTACAGATAGCCCACTTCGACCAGGCCGAGCATGCCGACCAGGCCGAGCAGGACCAGCATCATGGTGACCGACATCCCGCCGCGCAGCCGCCGGCGGGAAGACGGGGGTACGCGGGCGCTGGACTGGTGCATGGCCTTGCCCTCCTTAGTTGGTATCGCTGACGTCCTTCTTGACGCTGGTCTTGAGGAACTCGGGAATCTCGTGCTCGAAGCTCTTGAGGTAACGCGCGTAGCTGGCGGTCGCCTGGTCACCGAGGATCGGCAGGCGCGGCCCGGCGTGGGTGCCCGCGGCCTGCATGCGCAGCAGGTCGCGGGTGGTCTGGCCGATCTCGGTGCGCGGCGGCGGTGCAGGGGGAACGTAACGCTCGGCCGGTACGCCCGAGGCGTGGCCCGGTGCGCGCGCCACGTCACCGGGATCGGACTGGACGGGCGCCGCGGCGGGCGGCGCAGTGACGGCGACCGGCGGGGCATCCTGCCCGCCCAGCATCTGTCCGGTCAGTGGTGCCTGCTGCGCCAGCACGGGCGAGATCCAGGCCGGCAGCATCAGCAGCAGGCCGACGGGCAGGAGGCAAACAGGCAGGCGACGCAGCTGGCTCATGGCGTGTTCTCGCTGGCGGGAGTGGCGGTGCTGAAGCGCTCGAGCATCGATGGCGCCAGACGCGCATCGGTGCTGGTACGGCGATCGGTATCGACCGCCACCCGGCGGGCTGCCGATGGGGTCGCGGCGCGCGCGGTGGGTGTGGGCGCCGGGGCCGGGGCCGCTGCGGCGACGCTGGCCGGGGCGCGCTGCACCGACGGTGCAGGCGTGGCCTGCTGGCGCAGCTGTTCCGCCAGCCGGCGCACTTCGGCCTGGGCGCTGTCGGTCAAGCGCGCGTTGCGCATGATCGTCTCGGCCATCTCGTTCTGGCCGCGAAGCATGGCCCACACCGCCAGATTGGCGTTGGCCTTGGCGCTGCCGGGCGACAGCTCGGCCGCCTTGGCCAGCGGTTCCTGCGCCCGGGCCCAGTCGCCGGCGCGCAGCCGGGCGAAGCCAAGATCTCCCAGGTAGCCCGTATTCAACGGTTGCAGCTGCACGGCCTTCGCCAATGCCTGTTCCGCGCGCACCGCGTCGCCGTCGCGGGCCGCGACCAGACCCAGTCCGTGCCATGCCGCCGCGGCCTGCGGTCCGCTGGTGAGGCTGGCGTAGATCGTCAGCGCGGCCTCGCGCTGCCCGGTTTCGCGCAGCGCATCGGCATTCAACAGCCGCAGCTGCGGGCTGTCGCCGTAACGCTGCCGGTAGGCGTCCACGTGCGCCAGCGACGCGTAGTACGCGCCCTGCTGCTGCATCTTGGCGATCAGCTCGGCGTAGAGCTGCTTGTCGTCCTGCGGCGCCACCTCGGGCGAGGCCAACGCCATCGGGTCCTGGCGGTAGCCGTTGCGCACGTTCGAACAGGCTGCGCAGAGTGCGGTCGCGGCGAGCAGCAGGCAGAGGCGGGAAAGCACGGCGTGGCGCATGGCGTTCAATCCAGTTTGGTCAGGGCGGAGGCGAGGGCGATGATGGCCGGACCGGCCAGCACCAGCATCAACGCCGGTAACAAGGTCAACATCATCACGACGGTCATCTTCACCGAGAGCTTGCCCACCTTCTCCTTGAGGGTGGAACGGCGCTGTTCGCGCAGCCGGATGCTGAACTGGCGAAACGGCTCCTGCACGGCGCCGCCATGGGCATGCACCTGCAGGATCAGCTGCACCAGACTGCGCAGGTCCTCGTCATCGAACGATTCGCTCAGCCGGCGCAGCGACTGCTCGCGGCTGCGCCCATGCATGTAGGCGATGTTGGCCTGGTGGATTTCGCGGCCCAGCACCGGGATGGCGTTGCGCAGCTTGTCGCCCAGCGTCTGCAGGCTCTGGTCCATGCTGAAACCCACCCCCTGCAGCAGCCGCAGCAGATCGATCAGCAGGGGCAGCTCCGCGGAGACCTGCCTGCGCAGGCGCATCGCCCAGGCACGCAAGGCGAACTTGGGCAGCAGGATGCCGAACGCCAGTGCGCCGAAGATCGCCATCGCGCGGCTGAATCCGGTGCTGTGGTTGAAAGCCAGCACCAGGACCAGTGTGGCGACCGCGATCAACAGGCGCAGGCCGAGGAAGATCGCGGTACCGGCCTGGGTGTTCCAGCCTGCCTGGTCGAGCAGCAGCCGATCTTCCGGCGCGAGCAGGGCGGCTTCGATGCGCCCGCCGTTGAAGCGCTGGCCGAACCCCGCGATTCCCTTGAGCCAGCGCTGGCGCAGGCTGACCGGCGGCTGCGCGGGCGGGGACGCTGAGCCCGGCACGTCGCGCGGACGCAGGGCGGCCTGCAGTGCCTCCTGGTGCCGTTGTTCGCGGCCACTCAGGACCCAGCCGCGCACGCCGAGCAGGGCCACGCCCGCGGCGAGTACCAACAGCGTGGCGACCCACCAGCCGCTACTGGTCATGGTGACCTCCGGTGGCCAGGACGGGCAGGGGGGCGCTCATAGGGATTTGGCCAGGCGGTACAGCAGGAAGCCGCCGATCAGTTCCAGCCCCAGCGCCCACAGCAGCAGCGTGTGGCCGAGTGGCTCGTGGATGATCGGCTGGAAGAATTCGGGGCTGGTGATCGCCATCAGGACGGCGCTGATCGGCGGCAGCAGGGCGAGCACCCAGGCCGACATGCGGGTCTCGGAGGTGGTGGCCATCAGCTCCTGCTGGGCCTGGTCCAGATCGCGCATGAAATCGGCCATGCGCTGCAGGATCTGGTCGGCGCGGCCGCCGATGCGCACGCTGACCCCGAGCACGACCGACAGCACGTTCAGGGCCTCGAGCCGATAGGGCTGGGCTGCCTGCGCCAGGGCGCGGTCGAGGTCCAGCCCGCTGCGGGTGTAGGACAGGGTGGCATCGAGCAGGCCACGCAGTGGCATCGGCATCTGCGCGGCCGAGGTCTGGAACGCCATCTGCAGGCTGTTGCCGAGCCCGGCCAGGCGCACCAGGTTGTCGAGGAAGTCCGGCAGCTGGCGCAGCAGTCTGGCCTGCAGCCGGTTGATCCGGCGCGATACCCAGAACCACGCCGCCAAGGCACTGAGCACCAGTACGATCGGCGCGGCCCACGCGGTGCCGAGCCGCGCACTGGCGATCCACGCCAACAACGCAGCGGCGGCGGCAAACAGCAACGGCACCCGCCAGCCGGTCGGCAGGGCGGCGCGTTGCATCAGCGCATCCCAGGGCAGGCCGCTGGGCGCGGTGGTCACCGGCATCGGGGCAGGGCTGTCGCTGATCCCGGCCAGGCGCGGTGAGGTGTCCGGCCGCGACAGCCGCTGCTCGGCGTGCTGCAGCGACAGCCTCCGCTGCTCGCGTGCGGCCGCGCCGCCCCACAGCTCCACGGCCAGGGCCACCAGCACCAGCGCCGCACTGCACAGGAGCAGGACGAAGGCCATGCTCAGAAGCCTCCGCCCAGTGCTTCGCGCAGCTGCCGGCGGAACGGCTCGAGCTTGTGCGAATGCGGTTGGAAGCCCAGCCCGACCCAGCGGTCGTATTCCTTGCCGTCGGCATCGATCTGCACTTCGTGACGGAACATCTCCTGGGTCGCGATCATGTTGTCGGTGACGCCGGTGATTTCCGTGATCGAGATCAGGACCCGGCGGCCGCTGCCCAGGCGGGAGATCTGCACGATGAAATCGATGGCGCTGGCGATCTGCCGGCGCAGGCTGTCCTCGCTGCCCTGGAAACCGGCGAATCCGGCCAGCATCTCGATGCGGTAGAGGCAGTCGCGCGGCGAGTTGGCGTGGATGGTGGCCATCGAGCCGTCATGGCCGGTGTTCATGGCCTGCAGCATTTCCAGCACTTCGGCGCCACGCACTTCGCCGACCACGATCCGGTCCGGGCGCATGCGCAGGCTGTTGCGGACCAGGTCGCGGATGCTGATCGCGCCGTTGCCGTCCGCGCCGCCGATCCGGCTTTCCAGGCGCACCACGTGCGGGTGGTTGAGCGAGAGCTCTGCGGTGTCTTCGACGGTGATGACGCGTTCGTTGGCCGGAATGTAGTTGGCCAGCGCATTGAGCAGCGAGGTCTTGCCCGAACTGGTGCCGCCGGAGACGAGAATGTTGCAGCGGCCCAGCACCATCGCGTGCAGCAGTGCCTGCATCGGCCGGTCGAAGGTGCCCATGCGCAGCAGTTCGTCCGGGGTGAACGGGTCCTTGCGGAACTTGCGGATCGAGACCATCGGCCCATCCACGGCCAGCGGCGAGATGATGGCGTTGAGCCGGCCGCCGTTGGGCAGGCGCGCATCCACCATCGGGTTGGATTCGTCCAGCCGGCGGCCGAGCGGGGCCAGGATCCGGCGCAGGATGCGCAGCAGGTGGCTGTCGTCGCTGAAGCGCTGCGGCGCGCGCTTGAGCATGCCGCCCTGGGAGACGTGGATGTCCTTGTAACCGTTGATCAGGATGTCTTCGATCTCCGGATCATGCAGCAGGTCATCGAGCGGCCCGAAGCCGGTCAGCTCCTTGACCAGCGCATTGGCGACGATGTCCTTCTCGGCCTCGTTGATCGGGATCCGCCATTCGTGGACGAAGCCGGCGGTCTGCGCATGCACGTAGCGCGACACGGTATCCGGTGCCCACGCGTCGATGTCGATGCGCTCGTCCTCGATGCTGTTGAGCAGGTGCTCATGCGCGGCGATCAGCACTTTCTGGTACTGCTCGGACTGTTCGAACGGCTGCACGCCAGGCTCGGCTTCGGGGCCGGCATCGGCGCGGGCCGTGGTGGTCGGGAACGGGGTCACTTTGTCTTCCATGGGGAACCACTCAGGCGAAGGGCGAGGTGTTCCCGCCAGCCCCTGGCCGGCGCGGGGGCCGTCGGATCCAGGTGCGACAACAGCGGGGCAAGGGCACGCACATACGGATCACGGGGCGCATCCTGCAGCAGCAGGCGGCCATGGCTGGCACTGGAACGCAGTGTGGGCCGATCGGGCAACACCGCCAACAGCGGCAGCTCGAAGCGGGCGGCGATCTGCGCCGGGCTCAGGCCGCTGGCATCGTCATGGCGGTTGATGATCAGCTGCGCCCGGGTATCGCGCGCACCGACCTGGGTGAGATGACGCAGCATCTGGTCCAGCGAGACCAGGGTACCGATCGACTGGTCGGCGATCAGCCAGATGTCGTCCGCACTGTTGAGCAGCGACACCGGCAACTGACGCAGGGGGACGCCGCCGAGGTCGCACAGCACGGTGTGGAAGACACTGCGCAGGCGCTGCATCAGCATGCCGGGGTCGGGCAGTGCGGCCCCTTCCATGCCCGGCGGCTGGCCGAGCAGGGTGACGCCGGTGGCGTGGTGGGCCATCGCGGTGCGCGCCAGCGTGGCGTCGATGCGTCCGGCGTTGCGCAGCGCATCGTCGAAATGGAAGGTGGGGTCCACATTGAGGTACAGCGTCAGATCGCCGGTGGGTTGCCCCAGGTCGAGCAGCAACGTGCCCGTGCCGGCAGGCGCCGTTTCAGCCGGGTGCGCCGTCGTGGCCTGCTGCGCAAGCACGCCCAGATGCGCGGCCAGCGTGCTGCTGCCCACGCCGGGGCGTACCCCGAGCAGCAGCACCATGCGTGCGCGTGCCGGTGGCGCGACCGGGACGGTGCCGCGGCCCTGCACGCCCAGCGACGCGGCGCGGCGCAGCACGGCCTCCATGTCCTGTGGCGCGCTGTCCAGATCGAGCAGGTCGCGCAACCCGGCGCGCAGCGCGGCCACCACGCCGTCCATGTGCTCGGCCTGGGTCGAGCCCACCGCGACCAGCGGCAGCTCGGGCGCCTGCGCCTGCAGCTGGCGGGTCAGGGCCGCGGAAAACGCCGCGTGCTCATGCCGGTAGTCCAGCAGCACCACGCAGCCGGTATCGCGCAGCGGTTCCAGCGCCGACGCCGGCGCGGCGCTGTCCAGCCACTGCACCGTGCCCAGCGACGGCAGCAGCGCCGAGAGCAGGGTGGCCAGTTCGCGGTCCGGCGCAAACAGCACGAGCTTCATCGAAGCATCCCGTGGTTGGACCAGTTGCAGGGTGGCGGACATGGAGGGCAGGTTCCTGGCATCGGGCTCAGCGCGAGAATCCGGGCAGCTGGTCCGAGGACGCCGGGCTCAGCAGCCAGGCCCCCCAGACCGGCAGGTTCGGCGATGCCTCGCGCTGGCCCGGCAGCGGCACCTCGGTGCCCTGGGCCAGCGGCTGCACCAGCCGCGGCGTGACGATGATGACCAGCTCCTTCTCTTCCTTTTTGTAATTCAGGGTGCGGAAGAACGAGCCGATGATCGGCAGATCGCCGAGCAGCGGCACCTTGTCCACGTTGGAGGTGACGTTGTTGCTGACCAGTCCGCCGATCACGAAGGTTTCGCCGTCGCCCAGCTCGACCGTGGTGTCCGCGCGGCGCGTGGTGATCGATGGCACCTGCACATCGTTGTAGGTGATGCCGGCGGCATAGTTGAGATCGCTTGCTTCCGGGGCGACCTTCAGCGCGATACGGTTCGGGCCGAGCACGGTCGGGGTCACGGTCAGGCCGATGCCGAACGGCTTGAACGTCACCGTGGTCGTGCCCAGGCCCTGCGGTTCGAGGATCGGCAGTTCACCACCGGCCAGGAAGCTCGCGCTCTGCCCGGAAAGCGCGACCAGGGTCGGCTCGGCCAGCACCCGGGCCATGCCGTTGCTCTGCAGCAGGTCGATGTTCGCATCCCACCCATGAGTGAGGGATTTGAACACCAACCCGAATGCGGACGAGAGCGGATTGGTGATGATGACGTCGTCCGGGCCGGCCGATTCGCCTGCCGGCAGCAGGCCCGGCAGGGTGGAACCAGGGCGGGTGATGCCGTAGTAGAAACCGTTGTTCCCGTTGAAGTTCTTGTTGCCGAAGCTCATGCCGATCTGGCGCAGCACCGACTTGTTGAACTCGACGATCTTCACCTCGACCTGGACCACGCCACCGCTGGCGATGGTGGAGATGTCGGCGAGCTGGCCGTCCTTGCCCACCGCCATCGCGGCGGCTTTCACGCTGCTCTGGTGGTCCAGCAGCGACGGGCTCAGGCCCTGCAGCAGACCCTGGCCGTCCTGCACGATCAGGCCGGTGCCGCCGCCCTGTGCGCTGACGGCGCCCTGCACCGCGCTGCGCACCTCGATCTGCAGGCGCTCCGGCTCGCGGCTGCCGTTACGCCACAGCAACAGGGTGGTGCTGCCCGGTGCCTTGCCGACCAACAGCGCCTCACGGCCGCGCAGCATCACCACGTCGGCCACGCTGGGGTCGGCGATGGCCACCCGCTCCAGATTGGCCGGCAGTGACCACGGACGCTGTTCGCGCGTCTGCAGCACAAGCTCGGCCTCGGCGCTGGCCAGCAGCGGGCTGCCGATCAGCACGCCGACCAGCAGGCAGCGTGGCAGAACGTGGGAGAGACGGCGCGCGAGGGTGGGGCGTTCGGTCATGGGCTGTCTCGGCATGGGTTTAGCGCGACCCGCTGTGGGAGGAAATGTCGCCACGGATGATTTCGATGCCGCGGTCCGCGCGCGGCGTGGCCCGGCGGGGGGCGCTGGTCGGTAGCGGTAGTGCGGCGGCCGTACTGCGTCCGCGGCCGGCCAATGCTTCGGTGTCGATGCCGGCATAGGCGTCGTTCTCCGGGCGCTGCAGGGCCAGGCGCTCGTCGGCGGAGAGCTCGCGACGCGGGCTCAGCACGCGGTTGGGCGTCGGGAACAGCGCCTGGTCCGGTAGCCCGATGTCGGCCGGGTTGCGCAGCGCCAGGAACAGCTTGCCCTGCTGGGCGCCGAGCAGCAGCCGGTTCGCTTCGGCGACCGGCACGGCCAGCACCGCGCTGCGTGCCGGGGCCGTGGTGCCATCGCTGCGGGAGCCGCCCGCCGAACTGCTCCCGCCGGTGATGTCCTGTGCGCGGCTGTCTGCGGGCGGCGGCTCGCTGCCATCGGCCGGCACCGTGGCCACGCTCTGTACGTCATGCGCGCCATAGCTGAGCACGCGCAGGCGCGACAGCAGCAGCCGGGTCTGTGCATCGCCGTCATCGCGCAACCCACCGGAGGCGCGCAGGTTGAGGAAGACGTCGACGAAATCGCCGGGCTGGATGCGGTTGCCGGCGGCGACCAGTTCGTCCACCGGCACGGCGAGCGCACGCTCGCCGGGGTTCAGGCGCAACGAAAAGCCCTGCGCGATCTGTGCCGTCTGGATCTGGGTGCCGGCCGGGATGTCCTGGGTCGGCACCGCGCCGACCAGGGCGTTGATCGAGGTGTAGGCGCCAGTAGGGCGCTGGGGATGGCCGGTGACGCGCAGGTCCTCGGCCGTGATCGGGCGTCCGGCCGGCAACGCGCCGACCGCCTCGACCACCGGCCAGGTCGCCGGTTGCGCCGGTGCGTTCGCTGTCGCCGGCGTCCCCGGGGGCGTCTGGCTGGCGCGACGGCTGACGCCGAAGGCGATGATCGCCAGGATCACCGCCAGGCCGATCAACAGGATCGCGGCGATGCGGGTCAACTTGAGCATGCTGTTCTCCGGAGTGTCATCAGTTGCCGCCGAGATCGAGCTGGGCGACGGCGGTGCTGCGCAGTGGCTTGGGCATCACCCAGCCATACACGCGGCCGGTGCCGGGCAGGAACGGGTAGGCGCTGTAGTCGTAGCTCACTTCCACGCGGATGCACTGCGCGGCCGGCAGGTCGGCGCACGGTGCTGGCGTGGAGACGGTGATCGGCGGGGCGCCACCCGCAGCGCAGTCGGGTGACTGCTTGGCGTAAGTGAGCAGCCACTGCATGGAGCGGCGTGCCGCCAGGCAGGCGGCAGTACGGCGTTCGGTCGGCGTGGCATGGCGGAAGGCGGCCCGTGCTCCCTCGGCCGAGGCCGCCGAGAGCGTCTGCTGCGCGGCCATGATCATCACGCCGGAGTACGTGACCAGCAACAGCGGCAACAGGCCGAACAACAGCATCAAGGCGAATTCCAGCGTGGCGATGCCGCGTTGGGGCCGGGAATGACGGCAGTACCGACGTGTGACGCTCATGCGGCACCGCCGACGTGCTGCTGCAGCACCCACCACAGGCTGGCGAAGGCCAGATAGGCCGCGTACGGGATTCCCACCCGGCCTTGGCGTGCATGACGCCACTGCGCGATCACCGGCTGCAACCGGCGCGTGACCGGACCGCTGGAGCCAGTGGTCAGTGCGTCGTGGGAGAAGACAGGCGGCATGCGCCGCGCGACGATCACGCACATCGCATGTGCACCGGCGAGCAGGCTGGCGATGATCCAGATCGGCAGCAGCGGTGCGGCGCCGAGCAGCAGGCCGAGCACCGCGAAATACTTCACGTCACCGGCACCCATCCAGCCGACGGCATAGAAGGGCAGCAGCGACAGCAATCCCAGCGCGAAGCCGAGCAGGTGCGTACCCGGAAAGCCGCGGCCTGCGATCAGCCACTGCCAGGCCAGTGCCACCAGTGCCAGGCCGGTCGCCAGCATCAACCCACGATTGGACACCCGTCGGGCGTACAGGTCATGGATGGCGACCTGTACGCCCAGCAGCAATGCCACCAGGGGAAGGAGTTCCATGCGTTATGTCCCCCGAATCGGTCGTGCCTCTGCACGTCCGCGCCATGCCGTCGCCGCGGGAGAGCCGGGCGACAGCGCTGGCATTCACATCAGACGATCAGGCCGACGCTTTCCCGGTGGCGTCCTCGACGACTTCACCGAGCTTTTCGAAGAGGCTCGTGAAGAAGCCTTCGATCTGCGTTTTACCGACGACCACCAGGATGCCCGCGATCACGGCGGCCAGCAGGCCGTACTCGAGCGCGGTCACGCCATCTTCTTCCACGAGGAACTTGCGAACGGATGCATTCATGACGGTTTCTCCCTTTCCCAATCAGAGCCCGAACGGGCGGATACAACCCCTGGTACCGATGGTGTTGCCTGGCTCCGCCAGGACGTCCATCTCGACCGCGCATCCTGCGCGGTGCGGCCCTTTACAGGCCTGCGCTATCGGCCGGGCAGTGCCCGGCCGACGTCATTGGCGGCAGATCGCGCTGGACAGTACGTCACTGCTGCCGGCACGCGGCACTGGCAATGAAGGCACTGAAGATGAAGGTTGCTGTCCATGGCGTTCCCTCTGTATTGCAGTATCACCGCGTCGGTATACCCGGGCGTCCTGATCTGGATGCTCGACGAATCGCGCGGTATCCAATACACAAAATCGGCAGACCCGGATTCAACTTTAGGGAAAACCGGTCAGCCGTGGCTGCGCTGCATGAACCTGATGTAATGGCGTCAAAGTGAACTGCGGGTGGATATTATGTGATGGTGATGTGATGTCAATTATTTGGCGGTGTGCGGACGCGCACAAACGCTGGGTTTTACGGGTGTCGGCCATATTTGTGATGGCGATTGTGATTCTGTTTACCTGGCGTCCAGTTCGGGCATACTTGCCAAAAATGCGCATCGAATCAGACGCGCAGAGCGGCAAGGAATCTGCTGAGTCATTTAGCGGGCATCGCTGGATGATCTGGATGGGCGGGCAGACGGCATCGCCGCGGCAGGTTGCCGTAACAGAATGCGCAGCAGGAATCGAAGGAGTGCGCACCCGGTGGCCTATGGCGAGACACCGGGGGTCCAGGCCAAAGGGGGCATCACTGTCATGGTAGATGGTGTGGTGGATAACCGGATCGAGAGCGGGCTCAGGGCATTCGACCTGGCATCGCTCAGTGGTGTGCTGCGTGTCTGCGATCTGGAAATGGTGCTGCTGGATGGCAACGGCCCGCGGGCCGCCATCGAATCGCAGGTGCATGACGAGGCGTTGTTCTGCACGGCCGTGAGCGGGTTCCATTTCCGCGGCCGATTCATGCTGCCGCAGGACTGGTGCCTGCTCGGCCTGATCCACGCCACAGACGAGAATGTGAGCTGGTGCCACGGCATGCCGCTGGCGGCGGGGACGGTGTTGACCGTGCTGCCCGAAGGCATCAGCGAGTTCACGCTCAGCGCCGGCACCCACCTCACCCTGCTGCTCGCGCCGATGCAGCGCGTGCAGCGCAAACTGACCGAACTCAGCCTGCGCAGCACACTGCCTTCGGGCCAGGCGCTGTCCCTGTTCCACGTCGGCGCGGCCGGCGGCGGGACGCGCCTGATGCAGCGCTATGCCGATGTGCATGCCGCGCTCGCCGGGCAGGGCGGTGCCTTGGCCGCCGATGCCGTGGATACCCTGCTGCATGACCACATCCAGGCCCTGTTGGGGGCCGGCAGCGACGACCACCCGACCTGCAGCCGGGGCCGGCGCACGCATTATCTGATCGCCCAGCGCGCCGAGAACTTCATGCGGCTCAATCTGCGTCGCTATATCTACATGAATGAAATCTGCGACGCCGCCGGCGTCAGCGAGCGCGCGCTGCGATATGCCTTCGAAGACCTGTTCGGCACCTCGCCCAACCGCTATCTCTCGATGCTGCGGCTGTGCGCCGCGTGCCGCGGGTTGTCGATGGCCGATTCCAGCCGCAAATCGGTCAAGGCGATCGCGCTCAGCTGCGGACTGTGGGACCTGTCGCGCTTTGCCGATAATTATCGACGCGTGTTCGGCGAGCTGCCACGCGACACGCTGATGCGCGCGCCCGCGCAGATGGGCAGCCCGGCCTGAGCATTCAAACGAGTATCCACGCGCCGGCCGTGCACATATTCGGCAACCTGCCGAAATTGCCCATGTCCCTGCCGGTTTTACCCGTCGTCTTGCCGGAACGCACGTTTGTGCTGCCGGAATGAAGTGCTCGCGGTTTGACCCCTCGACTGTAATGACATCCACGTGCCGTCAGGCACCGGTGATGTTCAACGCATTCGTAAACGGGGGAATACCTGATGAACCGTATTTTTCGATTGGTGTGGAGCCACCGGCTGAACGCCCTGGTGGTCGTCTCCGAAATCGCCACCGCGCGTGGCAGCCTGGCCGCCGGCCCGGTCGTGGTGCATCTGAAGGTGCCGATGTCGGTGCTGTCGCTGGGTCTCTCGCTGGCGTTGTGCACGGGCAGTGCATGGGCCGGTGAGAACCAGACGCTCACCGACCTGCAGGCACTGACCGCCAAGTACACCGCGCCACTGCCGGTGAAGCTCGATGCGGAAGTGGCGCTGGCAGCCGCGGCACGTGATCGTGGCACCGCCCCCCTGCTGAGCGTGGATGCCAAGGTCAATCTCAACCTCGGCACACCGACGGCCAACCGGCCGGCGCTGCAGGTGCAGGCCGCTGCGCAGGCGAACGCGGATCTGCCCAGGCGCGTTGCCGCGCCGGGCGCCCAGGTGGCGACCCTGGCCGATCTGGGCATCGCGGCAGGTAACAGCAACGGTGGGGCGTTGAAGGCCCATGCCGACATCAACGCGGTCGCCTCGGTTGCGCCGACCGCAGCGAAGGTGCACGTGCCGGTCAAGGCCGAGGCGCGACTCACTGCGGCAGCGGATACCGCGCTGGCAGTGAACGCCGAGGCGAAGGCGGCGGCGAATGTGGCCGTCGCGACGCCGTCACCACGGAAGGCCGCACTGGAGGCCAACGTCGATGCGGCGGCACAGGCACGCCTGGCGGCGGCCGAGGTGGAGGCCAGGGCGGCGCTGATCGCCGACGCCACGGTGACGCCGGACGCCCCGGATGCCGTGCAGGCATCGCTGGCCAGCACTGTCGCTGGTGGGGTGCGCGTGGATGCGCTCGGCCACGTGGTCGATGCGGCCGACCGCAATCCCAAGCTCGTGGATGCCGGCGTCAGTGCCGTGCAGACCAGCTCGATGGCGCTGGCGCCGAATGGTCTGGGCAATGCATTGGGGGGACTGTTGAACGGTGTCGGCGGGGCGGTCGGCGGCCTGCTCGACGGCGTCGGCACTACCGTGGGTGCCATCACCACCCCGGTGCTGGGTGCGGTCGGTGCGATCACCACGCCGATCCTCGGCACCGTCTTCCCGGCGCCGACCGCGCTGCCGCCGGGCAGCCCGAAGGGTCCGGCCCCGGCCGATCCCAACGCCGGCCTGGTCATCGGCACCGGCGGCCTGGTCGGCTCGCTCTCGCAGCTGGTCGGTCCGACCGCGCAGGGGCTGCTGGGCGGCGACGGCTATGTCCGCAACGGCAACCTGAAAGTCAGCAGCGCCAACGTCATGCAGACCTATTCGGTCACCAACGTGCTCGGCCTGCCGGTGGTCAACCTGACCCCGGTCGGTACGCTGCTGGATGGGCTGGGCGGCGCAAGCACCGGCGGCAGCTCGCACCTGACCCTGATCGGTGGCGTCACCTCCGACAGCTACATCTACAACATCAACAACGGCGACCCCAACGGCCTGCTCGGGCTGGTGCTGCCGGACGGTTCGCCGGCGTGGTCCAACCGCTGCGTCAATCTGCTGGTGGCCAGCGTGGACTGCTGGGCGGTCAACGCCGCGCAGGACTACCAGGTGCTCGTCGGCGATGGTGCCTATGCCAACGGGTCCAGGGAAGTGGTGATCGGTGCGAACGCACGCCACGAGCTGCCGCAGCAGGACGCCAGCGTGGCGTTCCCGGGCGCAGGGGTCAACGACCCGACCGATCCGACGGGCGTTCCGACGGCCGATTACGCAGCGCGCATGGGCCACTCCGTGGTGGTCGGCGACAGTGCGACGGGCACTGCCAACGGGCAGACCATCCTGGGTTCGGAGGCGACCTCCAACCAGGCCAACAGCGTGGCGCTGGGCTACCGCTCGGCGGCCAACCGCGGTGCGCAGGCCAGCTACAGCGCCTATGGATTGAGTGCGGCGCAGGTATCAGCCGGTGAAGTCTCGGTCGGCTTTGCCGGTGGCGAGCGCCAGATCAGCAACGTGGCTGCCGGCAGTGCCGCCACCGATGCGGTCAACGTGGCCCAGCTGCAGGGCGCGATCTCGCAGATCGATGCGGTCGGCACGCTGGCGGTGACCTACGACGACGACGGGGCTGGCGGTGCGGACTACCGCCGCGTCACCCTCGGCGGCGGCACCGGCACCACCACGATCGCCAACCTGGCCAACGGCGCGGTCGACGCGGGCAGCACCGAGGCGGTCAATGGCGCCCAGCTGTTCGATACCAACAGCGCGATCGTCGACTACTTCGGCGGTGTCACCGCCTACGATCCCGCCACCGGCGCGTGGACCGCACCCAGCTTCCAGATCTCCACGATCTCCAGCGGTGGCGCCGTCGCGCAGGGGGTGTACGACAACGCCAGCGACGCGTTCTCCGCGGTGGATGGTTCGCTGGTCAACCTCAACACGCAGATCACCGACATCCGCAATGGCGTCGGCAGCCGCTACCTGAAGATCAACTCGACCGGTGCCGAGGCCGCCGCCGCCGGGCTGGACAGCATCGCCGTCGGCACCGGGGCCTCGGCCACCGCCGCCAACAGCATTGCCGTGGGCGCCGGTGCCTTGGCCGATCGCGAGGGTACGGTGTCGGTGGGCGCGGCCGGTGCCGAACGCCAGGTGGTCAATGTCGCCGCCGGTACCCAGGCGACCGATGCCGTCAACCTGGCCCAGCTGGATGCCTCCGAGCAGGGCGCGCTGCGCTACGACCTCAACCCCGATGGCAGCGTGAACTACGCCAGCGCCACGCTCGGCAACGGAGCCGGTGCCACCACCCTCAGCAACGTCGCCGCCGGCAGTGTCACCGCCACCAGCAACGAAGCGGTCAACGGTGCCCAGCTGTTCAATGCCAATCAGGCCGTGGCCACCCATCTGGGCGGTGGTGCAGCGCTGGACACCAACGGCCTGGTCACCGCCCCGACCTACACGATCAACAACGTGGCCAGCGATGGCCAGGTCACCGCCGGCAGCTATGACAACGTCGGCAGCGCCTTCGATGCCGTGAGCACCTCGTTGGCCAACGTCGCCGACCAGACCGACACCGTGGACCGCCTGGCCGTGAAGTACGACGCCGATGCCAGTGGCAACGCGACCAACACCATCACCCTGGCCGGCGATGCCAGCGGCGCGGCGGTGGCACTGACCAACCTGGCCGACGGACGCGTGCTGGCCGGCAGCCTGGATGCGGTCAACGGCAACCAGCTGTTCCAGACCAACGCTGCCCTGGTCGGGTATTTCGGCGGCACCACCAACTTCGATGGCAACACCGGCATCTGGACCGCGCCGACGTTCCGCATTTCCTCGATCGCCACCGACGGCAGCGTCATCCCCAACGACTACAGCGACGTCACCGTGGCCTTCTCGGCGGTGGATACCTCGCTGACCAACCTCAATAGCCGCATCGACCAGATCCAGCCGGGCGGCAACAGCCAGTATGTGCAGGTCAACTCCACCAAGGGCGCGGCCACCGCGGGCGGCGCCGACAGCATCGCGATCGGGCCGCTGGCGAGTGCGGCGGGCAGCGGCAGCGCGGCGATCGGCGATGGCGCCAGCGCCAGCGCGGACAACAGCATCGCCCTCGGCGCCGGCTCGGTGGCCAGTGTGGGCGCACAGGCCGGGTACACCGGTGCCTACGGCCAGGCCGGTGCCAGCAACTCGGTGGGCGAGGTGGCCGTCGGCAGCACCGGTGCCGAGCGCAAGGTCACCCACGTGGCCGATGGTTCGGAGCGCTATGACGCGGTCAATGTCGGTCAGCTGCAGAACGGTGTGAACTACGCGATCACCGAGTCCAAGGCCTACACCGACACGCAGATCAACAACATCAACAACGGCACCTCCGGGATGTTCCAGGTCAACAACACGCAGAACCTCGCCGCGCCGGCCGCGACCGGCGACAACGCGGTGGCCGGCGGTGCGGGGGCTGCCGCCGCAGGCAGCAACGCGACCGCACTGGGCAACGGAGCCAGTGCACAGGGCAGCAACAGCGTCGCGCTGGGGGCCGGTTCGGTGGCCAACCGGGCCAACACGGTCTCGGTGGGCAGCAGTGGCGCGGAACGGCAGATCGCCAACGTCGCCGACGGCAGCGAAGCCACCGACGCGGTCAACGTCCGCCAGCTGCAGGCGTCCCAGCAGGGCACGATCCGTTACGACACCAACGTCAACGGCACCACCAACCTCAACAGCGTGACACTCGGCAGTACCGCCAGTGGTCCGACCACGGTGCGCAACGTCGCCCCCGGCACCGCCGGTACCGATGCCGTCAACGTGGACCAGCTGCGCAGCGGCATGGCCCAGACCCTGGACTGGTCCAAGGCGTACACCGACGAGCGCATGGACTCGTTCGACCGCAACCTGCAGAAGACCGACAACCGCGCCTCGGCCGGTGTCGCCTCGGCCATGGCGGTGGCCGCCCTGCCGCAGCCCTATGAAGCCGGCCGCAGCATGGCCTCGCTCGCCGCAGGCAGCTTCAACGGCGAGTCCGGCGTGGCGGTGGGCATTTCGGGGGTCTCCGAAGGCGGCCGCTGGATCTACAAGTTCAGCGGTTCGACCAACAGCCGCGGCGATGGTGGTGTCGCGGTAGGTGCCGGCATCCAGTGGTGACCGCGTCCGGTGCCGGCGCGCCGCCGGCACCGGGCCCTACGGTCCGCATTCAGCGTTTACAGGGGGAACACCATGCACATGCAGCCCGCATCCATTTCCCAGGGGCCGCTGCTGCGGTCACTGGGCCTGAGCCTGGCAGCGCTGCTGCTCGGCGCCTGCGCCAGCCACGGCGAGCAACGCGCCACACCGCCTGATACCGCCGTCGACGCCGAGGCGGTGAGCTTCCCGGATCCAGCCAGGGCCAGCCTGAAGGAGGGACTGTTCGTGGACGTCGACAACCTGCGCCTGTTCGCCCGTGGCATGAGCAAACGCCAGCTGTACGCTCTGCTGGGCACCCCGCATTTCGGCGAGGGTATGTGGGGGGTGCGCGAGTGGAACTACCTGTTCAATTTCCGCAGCAGTCCGGGTGGGGATTACTTCACCTGTCAGTTCAAGGTCGATTTCGATGGCAAGGGCATTGCCCAGGCAGCGCACTGGAAGCCGCAGGCCTGTGCCGCCGTGCTCGACCCACCGCGGCCACCTACGCCGCCGGCGCCCGCGCCGATGCCGAGCGAGCCGCTACGGCTGGCGGCGGATGCGATGTTCGCGTTCGACAGCGCCATGCTGACGCCCGAAGGACGCCGTAACGTGGAGACGTTGCTGCAGCAGGTGCGCGATGCCAGCCGGGTGCAGACCATCCAGGTGATCGGCTACACCGACCGGATCGGCAGCGACCGTTACAACCTGGTGTTGTCGCAACGGCGTGCCGAGGCCGTACGCGACGCGCTGGTGGCCGGCGGCGTACCGGCGGCGGCGATCGTCGCCGAAGGGCGGGGCAAGGCCGACCCGCTGGTGCAGTGCGGGCAGGCGCAGCGCAACGCGCTGATCGTCTGCCTGGCGCCGAACCGACGCGTCGAGCTGTCCGGCAAGGCATTGCCGCGCTGAGCGCCGGCGGACCGCGTCCTCTTTCCCCGTCTACATACCCTGCCGGCGCACGCATGCGCCGGCGAGGGACCGTCTTGACCTGGCGCGTCGTCCGCACAGCGTGATGTCTCCCCCGTCATCGTCCTGAAGACGGCGCGCCAGGTCATCTTCCTCCCGCTCCGGGGCGGCTGCAGGCGATCTGCAGCCGCCGTTTCCGGTTACGGCATCAGCACTTTGTCGATCACGTGGATCACGCCGTTGCTCTGCTTCACATCGGCGATGGTGACGTGGGCGACCTGGCCCTTGCTGTCGGTCAGGGTGATGCCCTTGCCAACGACGCGCGCGGTCAGCGCTTCGCCTTCGACCGTGGTGAGGCTGGCCTTGCCGCCACCCTGCTTGATCTTCGCCATCAGGTCGGTGCTGGTGACTGCGCCCGGAACGACGTGATAGGTCAGGATCCGGGTCAGGTCCGCCTTCTTCTCAGGCTTCAGCAGCCCTTCCACGGTGCCTTTGGGCAGTGCCGAGAACGCGGCGTTGGTCGGTGCGAACACCGTGAACGGGCCTGCGCCCTTGAGCGTGTCCACCAGGCCGGCGGCCTTGACCGCGGCAACCAGCGTGGTGTGGTCCTTGGAATTGACGGCGTTGTCGATGATGTCCTTGTTGGCATACATCGCCGCACCGCCGACCATCGGATTGCTGTGCGCCGCCATCGGCGCGGCCGGGGCCTGCGCGAAGACGAGCGGGGATGCGGTGGCGGCAAGACAACCGATCAGTACGAGGCCTGCGAACTGGATCTTCATGACCAAAACTCCCAAATGGATGCGCCGGTGTGACGCACCTTCAGCTACGGCGGGAGTGTCGTGGCGGATGCAGCGGGAAGCCTTCTTTTTTTCAACCGTCAGGACCAGGTGAAAACGGCGTCTGCAGCACGCGATGGAACCACCGGACGACCGCCCGGTCAGCGGCCCTGTTCGCTGGTGATCGTGGCTCCCTCACGCATGACCAGGGTGACCGGCGTCTTCTCGACGACCTCGAGCAGGCGCGCCCATTGCGCCTCGGTCAGCGCCCCGGAGGCATGCAGTACGCGATGCACCTGCAAGCGGCCGTCCGCGTCGCGGGAGGAAGACAGCTCGGCACGGAATTCGCCCAGGTCCCAGCCCTTCTTCTCCGCATACATGCGCAGGGTGATGGCCGTGCAGGCCGCAAGCGAGGCGAGGTAGAGATCGAAGGGGGCCATGCCTGCCGCCTGGCCGCCAAGGCTCACTGGTTCGTCGGTCACCAGCGCATGCTCACCGCTGCGGATGTGGTGGCGGTAATTGACGCCATCGGAAACGATCTGGACCTGTGCCATCTGCTGCGCCTTCGGGGTGGAGATCAGCGCAGGATGGCATGGGCCGCGGGACAGCGCACGGGCGCGTGCTAGAGCACCCCGGGAATCGGGACCGCCAGTGCCGCTTTCTCCGCATCGCAGCCGGTGGGCTGCACGCTGTTGCCGCGCAGCGACTGGATTTCCGCCCGGGCCAGCGCCATGTCGCGGGTGAAATCGGCGTTGGCGTGCAGGGCGGCGAGCGCGCCAGCGGCCACGGCACGGCCTTCGAGTACATCACTCTGCCAGTGCGCGTTGCAGATCAGGCGGTTCTCGCCGAACGCGCGCCCGCGGGCGAGCAGTGCGTTGGCATGGTCCGGGCTCAGCTCGGTCAGCAGCAGCGCCCAGGTCCAGCTGATCGCGGTATGCCCGGAGGGATAGGAACCGTCGGTGCGCAGCGAGGCCTCGTCTGCGGGTGCGCAGGTGCCTTCCTTGTGGAATACGAAGGGGCGCGTGCGCTTGTAGTGGTCCTTGGCGGCATAGGTGGCCAGGCCGGCATCGACCAGGGTGCGCTGCAGCAGCAGGTAGAGCGTCGGCGAAGTCTGCTGGCTGATCGGCACCCCGAGCGCGCAGGAGAAGGTAGTGGCCACCTGCGGGAAGTGCAGGTTCGCGTCCGTGGTCGCCAGCGCGTAGCGGGGCGTGCCACGCAGCTTCTGCGCGGCGCGGTGGATGGCCTGGTCATTGGCGAAGGCCGGGGAGCCCTGGGCCGGTGGCGGCGGCAGCAGTGCCAGGCTGTCCGGCAGGGCGCGCCCAAGGTAGCCGGCCGGAATGCCGGGGCGCAGCTCCGGCACAGGGGCGGAGGCAGGCGCGGCGGCAGCTACGGCGGTGGGCGTTGCCGCAGTAGACATGGGAGGAGACGACGTGCACGCCGTCAACGCGCAGGCCAGCGTGAGCAGGGCCGCACCACGGCGGCAGCGGGAGGGTAGGGCATTCCTGTGCATGGGGCGCTCCACGGACCAGTGTCGGTCCACTGTGTCCGGCGGATGCGGCCCGTACAACCGCCTTTCTACGCGTCAGGCCTCAGTATCTTTACGGGTGCGCGACCACGCGCAGCGGCGGCAGTTCGGTCGCCGCATCACCCAACGGAAAGCGCACTTCGACACGGGTGCCGCCCAGCGGGCTGGAACCGATCCGCAGGCTGCCACCCAGCAGCCGTGCCCGCTCTTCCATGCTGATCATGCCCAGCCCCGGTGCCGCCGGCGTGCTGCCCGCTACCGGCATGCCGATGCCATCGTCGTCGACCCGCAGCAGCAGTTGATCGCCGCGCACCGTCACCAGCACGTGGGCGGTACTGGCATGCGCGTGTTTGTCCACGTTGTTCACCGCTTCCTGCACGATCCGGAACAGGCTCAGTTCGCGGTCGTCACCGAGTCGGGGCGGGCTTTCGATCCGGCATCGCACGCGTAGCGCGCCACGTGCATTGCGCTTGATGCAGAACGCATCGAGCGCACTGGCCAGGCCGGTGAAACGCAGGATGCTCGGATGCAGCTCGTGGGAGATCGACCGGATGTCATTGGACACCGTCAACAGCTGGTCCTGGAGCTCGACCACGCTATGGCGGTCGGCTTCGGGAATCTGGTTGCGCAGGGTACTCAGGCAGATCGAGATCGCCGCCAGCGACTGGTTGACGTCGTCATGCAGGTCGCGCGCGATGCGTGTGCGTTCTTCTTCCTGCACCACCAGCATCCGCCCGGTCACCTCACCCAGCCGACGATAGGCCTGCTGCAGTTTCAGGTGATTGGACAGCTTCTGCTCGGACAGCGCGCCGAGGAACAGCAGCGCACAGCCGGTGCCCAGGGTCCATACCTGGGCGGTGATCAGGTTGCGCTCGGGTGTCCAGAAGGCGAGCGGACCCACGCCGGCCAAGCTCAACTGCATCGCCAGCACCGCCACGATCAGCATGCACACCGCTGCCCCGCTGACCCCGAACACGATCAACACCCAGATCAGGAGCGGAATGGGGGCCAGGACCAGCAGCGGGGTCATGACCCCTTCGGGCCAGTCCATGCCCCAGATCACGCCCAGCACGCCGAACAGAAGCACGGCGACAGCGATCGTGCGCCAGCGCCAGCCGGCCCGACGTTCCGGTGTCTGCAGCACCCGCGCGATGTTGACCACCGTCGGCACGATCAGCAGGTAGCTCACGCTGGCGCATAGCAGCCGTGTGAGCAGCACGTCAGGTGCCAGCCCGCGGGGCGTATCGGGAAAGGCGAGCATCTGCCACCACGCCACGCACACGGGAAGCGCGATGCCCCCGAGCACGACGAACAGCGCGATATCGCGATATCCCTCCAGCGGCCAACCCGTACCGCGCCAGCGCAGCAGCAGCCAGGCCGCCGCAGCCACGAGGACGAGTTCACCGGCACTGGCAATCAGGCCGTTCAGTGCGACGAACGGCACCAGCACGAACGCGAGCACGGTGCCGGCCGCAGCCGCGAGAAGGCAGGTGCGCCACTGCGGACGCGGCGTGAACAGCAACCAACCCATCAACAGCGGTCCTGGAATCCACAGCACGTGCAGGCGAAACCCGGGCATCTGCGCCAGGGTGGGCAGCAACTGGCCGAGCAGGCAGCCGATCAACAGCGGCAGGACGTGCGTGAATGCGACGCGAAGCCCAGGTGAGGGGTGTGTGGAGGTGGCTGGGCTGACCGGGTCGTCCGGCGGTGCTGCACGGGGGCTGTTTACGGGAGCGATGTGCGAAACAGTCGCGTTGACGCGCACGTGGACCTCGGCGGGTGCGTGAGGAAGCTTCGGATCGGAGCCGGTCCCCGAGGCGCGCAACGCTCCCCCGGACAGGTCTCAATGTGATGCGTTTCACGCTTGCGGGGCAGCGTGTCACCGCTTGTAGCGATGTCGTTTCCGCCCCACAATCGCGCCGATGTAAACAGCTTGTCCCCCGTCGCGCTATCCGATTTCCGACCTGTTCGAGGAACTGGCATGGACGAACCGATGGCCCCATACAGCCGCTTCGTCGTCGATGGCTTCGACGCCGATGCGTTGCTGGGGGTAGTGCGCGACACCCGCTTCGAACAGCGTCTGCTCGCGGCCGGACACTTCCGCGCGTGCCTGCAGCGGCTGGTCTTTCCGGAGTTCAGCCTGGACAGTGGCGCCTATACGCTGCCGATTTTCGCCAGCGGCAGCTTCGGCGAAGGATTGATCGCACTGGCGATGGCCGTGTCCTGCCAGCAGCCGATGTGGGCCAACGGACGTTGGGTTCCCGCAGGCCAGGTGATGGTGTTCGCCGAAGACAGCGAGCTCAATGTGCGTCCGCAGCCCGGGGGCTGGCAGTGGGCCGTGCTGCTGATTCCGCGCGAGGTCCTGCAGCGCGAGGCCGTGGCGCGGGTAGGCCGCGAACTGCGCCTCCCACGCCGTGGCTGGTGCAGCCGACCGGCCGCCCCCGCGCACGCGCAGGCACTGCGTTACGGCGTGTTCTCCGCACTGGACACCGCCGCCCGCTGGGAGGGCCTGATCACGCCGGAGCAGCTGGCGGCGCAGTCGGCGCTGCTGCTGGGCGCCTTCGTGGACGCCGTCAGTGCCGCCGATGCCGGACCGCAACGACGTGCCGATGGCAGCTGGATCGAACGTCATCGCGATGCCGTCGTGCGGCGGGCCGAAGACTATCTGAAAGCCCATCTGGACCGGCCCTTCGACAGTGCCGCCCTGTCGCTTGCGCTGGGCGTGGGCGAACGCCAGCTTGAGCGTCTGTTTCGAGATGCCTACGGACATGGGCCCTGCCACTGGCACCAGCTGGCCCGCTTGAACCGCGCGCGCACGGCATTGCTGCAGGCGGACACGCACGACAGCGTGACCGACATCGCCCTGCGGCTCGGCTTCGGGCACCTCGGACGCTTCTCGGTGACCTACCGGAATGTCTTCGGGGAATGTCCACGAGACACGCTGAGACGCTGAATGCCGGCCTGAACACGCTGCGGGTCGAGCGCAGTGGTGGCACGCATCGCATCACGATCCCATCACGGCGGGGCTCGCATGTTCGGCTGGCTGCAGATGCACCGGGACGACAGAAAGGGATGCCATCACGCCCGCTGCTGTGGGCGATGACGGCCGCAGCTGCAGGTCAATCAGGGGATGATTGAAGCCAATGGAGATAATGCAAATGGGCGTTTCGTGCGCGCAGTCGATGTCCGTACCGTTCCGCAAAGTGGTCGTCGCCGATGACCACATGCTGGTGGCGCAGGGTATCGAAAGATTGCTGATGGACTGTTTCGAATCGATCGTGCTGGTGGCCTCCGGCGAGGAACTGCTGGACTCGCTGCATCGCGAGTCACCGGATGTGGTGGTCTCGGATATCAGCATGCCCGGGATCAGCGGCATCGACGTGATGCGCCAGGTCCGCAGCGAGGGCTGCATGACGCCCTTCGTGTTCCTCACCATGCACGACGAATCCAGCATGGCGGCCGAGGCCATCCGGGCCGGAGCGCGGGGCTACATCCTCAAAAGCGCGGCCGGCGATGAACTGGTCCGCGCGATCAACGGGGTGATGGAGGGCCAGACGTATGTGACGCCGACCCTGGCGGCCAATGCGATCGTGTCCTCGGGTCGCTGCCAATACGTACTGACCGAAAAGCAGCTGCGCATCCTGGAATACGTGGCGCGTGGCCTGCGCTCCAAGCAGATCGCCTACGAGCTCGGGGTATCGGTGCGTACGGTTGAATCGCACAAGTACGCGATCATGCAGGAGCTGGGCGTGCATGGCACGCTGGAACTGGTGCGCAAGGCCGAACTGGAAGGTTTGATCCGTCACTAGGCGGCAGGCACCAGGCGGCATGCGCGCAGAGCGGGCAAGTAGATTTACTTGCCCGCCACCGGTTGTTTTTCCCTTGTTACCGAACCGTGTCCGGCCACACCATCGTGGCAGGCATCGAACGGGCGAGTGCGATGAATGCTGTCCGTGTGCTGCTGGCAGAAGATGGATGTGCGATGGGCCGCCAGCTGCGCGGCCTGTTGGCCCAGCAGTTCCAGGTGATCGGACTGGTCCAGGACGGTGCCTCGCTGGTGCAGGCGGCGCAGGCGATGCTGCCCGACGTGGTGGTGACCGACATCGGCATGCCGGAATTGAACGGGCTGGAGGCCGCGCGTCGGTTGCGCCTGCAACGACCCGTGCTGGGCGTGGTGTTCATCACGGTGCATGCCGAGCCGCAGATGGTGTCGCAGGCGATGGCGCTCGGCGCGTGCAGTTATGTGCTCAAATCCGATGCGGGCGATGACCTCCTGCAGGCCGTGCTCGCCGCGGTGAAGGGGGAGTCGTTCGTCTCGCGGTCCCTGCACGGCACGTACCGGGGCTGATCCGCGGGCGGGCTAGACCAGGATGTCCAGCAGCTTGCGGGCCAGCTCGTCCACCGACATCGCCAGCAGCACCAGCGGCAGCAGGGGCAGCACCGCGTGGAGCGCGATCCACAGCAGGTTCCAGCGGTTCAACGGAAGTATCGACATGCCGGCCAGGCCTTTGTACACCCCACTGAAGTCCGCCAGCGCGGAAGCATCACTGTGATCGAGCAGGGAGTCCGCCGCGGGCGTCTGCTGCTGGGCGGATTGCCAGCGCGCGTCGAACAGATCGGCGGCGCGGTTGCCCAGTGCATCGAAGCGGTACAGCGCATGGCGCTTGGCCCGCATCAGGATCGGCATCAGCAGGAGCAGGGGCGCGACCAGCAGCAACGTCGCCGCGACCACATAGCCGACCAGCAGGTGGCGCAGGCTGTAGAGGCTGTCGCCGAGATACTGCACATGGTTGACGCACGCGCCGGCCAGCAGCAGGCCACCGGCCAGCGCCAGCACGGCGAAACGTTCCTGGGCGACCCCAAGAAAGGCCAGGCCCCCGGCGCCATCCGGATGCTCGGCGTGCAGGACCAGGCCGCTGCGGGGCAGGCGCCACAGCACGCAGGTCCACAGCAGGAAACGCCACAGCCACAGCAATGCCACCAGGCGGAACAGCGGCACGGCGACCCATTCGTACCAGCGGCCCGCCGCGGTCAGCGCGCCGTGGTCCAGGCGCCAATCCGCCACGCCCGGCAACAGGCTTGCGTGGTCGCCGCCGAACAACAGCGGCGCCCAGGCGATGACGACGCAGAGGGTTTCGGGGAACCATCCGTCACGCCAGCGGCGGACCCTGCCCAGCAGCGCGTCCATGCGGCCCTGGCGATGGGGAGGGACCAGGCTGGCATGGGTGAGCTGGCGGAAGGCATTGCGCAGCAGTGCATCCGAGCGCGGTGCCGCGATCACCAGCAACGGCAATGCCAGCAGCACGCGGGCCAGGGTGGCGTAGTCGCCCAGCAGGTGCATGCGCGGCGGCTGCGGCCACAGGCTGCCGTCGCGCGCCGCCAGTACCAGCAGGGGGCCGAAGGACACCACGAGCAGGATCCCGGCCAGCCACAGTGCCACGCTGGCCCGACTGTGCAGCACGCCGGTGGCCTGCAGCAGGCGATGGATGAGCCCGCCGTGCATCAGGGAGTAGCGGTGCTGACTCGATCGCATCGGCGCGCCTACGGCAGCGAAGGGGAGGGCGGCCATGCATCGCAGAGGCCGCAGGCAGCGAGCATAGCGCTGCTGTTCCATCTGTTGGACGCAGTAAAAATACTGGGGACGTTGCAGTAACAACTCGATTGTGCGGCTCTCGGGCAAACCCCAAGCTGGAGGCCTGTCGCAAGGACCCAGCCATGCTCTCGGTAATCGACATTCTCACGCGGTTCTGGACGGACATGATCGAACGCGCGGACGGTCCGATGACCTTCCGTTTCTTCCTGCAGCCGTCCATGGCGCTGATCACCGCCCTGATCGATGGGATCAAGGACGCCAAGGCAGGCAAGACGCCGTACGCCTGGCTGCTGACGCACAGTTCATCCGGCGAGCGCCGCGTCGCTTGGCGCGAGGGCGTCACGGACACGGCAAGAATCCTGCTGCTGGGGGTCGGCATGGATGTCATCTACCAGTTCCGGGTCTTCGGTGGATTCAAATACCCGGTGGAGGCCTTCGTGATCGCGGTCGTACTGGGCTTCCTGCCGTACCTGATCCTGCGCGGCCCGATCACCCGCATCGCCAGCCATGTGCTGCGCCGCAAATGACGCCCTCACGAGACGACGACCCGATGAGCGCCCAGGACCCCAGCCAGCATCTCGCCGCGCGCGCGCTCACCATCGAACAGGCCAAGGACCTGCTTGGCGGTGCGGACGCCACCTCGATGGAGCTCTCCTCACGGCGCACCGGCATGTCCTTCCAGCGGACCCGGATGAGTGCGGACCGCACCTTGATGTCGATCATCCGCACCGCACTGTCGCTGATCGGGTTCGGCTTCACCATCTATCAGTTCTTCGGCCACATGCTGGAGGTGCCCGGCGTCGGGCTGCGTCCGCATGCACCGCGCAACTTCGGCATCGCCCTGGTCGGGCTGGGGATGGTCCTGCTGACGCTGGGCATCCTCTATCACGTCCGCTACATGCAGGGCCTGCGCGCCGAGCGGGCGGAGATGATCCGCGAAGGCCTGATCCACGGCGAGAGTCACTACCCGATCTCGCTGACGCTGATCACCGCCGGCCTGCTGTGGCTGCTCGGCCTGCTGGCGATCGTCAGCATGACCTTCAACGTGGCGCCCTTCGCATGAGCGTCGTCGCCGAGACCATGATCGCGCTGGACGGTGGGCTCTTCAGCATGGGCTCCAACGCGCACTACCCCGAAGAGCGCCCGGCCCACAAGGCGCGGGTCGGCCCGTTCCGGATCGATCGCCATCCGGTGACCAACCGGGAGTTCGCCAACTTCGTCCGCGATACCGGCCACGTCACCGCCGCCGAGCAGGCGGCCGACCCGCGCGACTATCCGGGTGCGGATCCGGCGCTGCTGCAACCTGCCTCGGTCGTGTTCGTGCAGCCCGCGCATCCCGTCGATCTGGGCAACACGCACAACTGGTGGCACTACCTGCCCGGTGCCGACTGGCGGCATCCGCGCGGTCCGGCGTCGAACCTGCAGGGCCTGGAGGATCATCCGGTGGTCCACGTGACCTTCGCCGACGCCCTGGCCTATGCCCGGTGGATGGACAAGGACCTGCCGACCGAAGCCGAATGGGAGTTCGCCGCGCGCGGCGGCCAGGACAGCGGCGAGTTCGCCTGGGGGGACACCCTGGTCCCCGGCGGCCGTCACCAGGCCAATACCTGGCAGGGCGAGTTTCCCTGGCAGAGCCTGGACGAGGACGGCCACCGCTGGACCTCGCCGGTCGGCAGCTATCCGCCCAACGGGTATGGGCTGTACGACATGATCGGCAATGTCTGGGAATGGACCAGCGACTGGTACCAGCAGCACGACCAGCTGCAGAGCAAGCCGTGCTGCGCGATCGACAACCCGCGCGGCGGTCTCCGCGAGCGCAGCCATGATCCGCGCGACCGCAGCGCGATCCCGCGCCGGGTGATGAAGGGCGGCTCGCACCTGTGCGCCCCCAACTACTGCAGGCGCTATCGGCCCGCGGCGCGGATGGCCCAGCCGATCGATACCTCGACCTGCCACCTCGGCTTCCGTTGCGTGGACCGCCGATGAACCCGACCGCCGCGCACTGCGATGCCCACCGGAGCCCCGACGATGCTTCCTCTCAAGGCGTGGCTGGTCGCCGTCACCGAGCCGGTGGTGGTGATCATCGATGCGATGGCCCTGGTGCTGGTCGCACTGGCGACCGTGGTGGTGTTCGTGCAGGCCTTGCGGCTGACGCTGCGCGGCCATCTCACCAATGTCGAACGCCGCGATCTGTGGCTGGGCTACGGGCGCTGGCTGGTGGCCGGGCTGACCATGCAGCTCTCGGCGGACATCATCGAATCCTCGATCTACACCAGCTGGGATGCCATCGGCCAGCTGGCCGCGATCGCGGTGATCCGCACGTTCCTGAACTATTTCCTGGAGCGCGACATCGCCGATGTCCGCGAACGCCAGCGTGCCACCCGGCCGGCGCCGCCGCCGCTGTGAGGTCCACATCCATGAACCTGCATCCGTGCTGGAGGGCCATCCCATGACCACGTCCTTGTTCCACCTGTCGCGCCGCGGGCCATTGGCTCTCGCATTGGCGTCCCTGTCCGTGCTGTGCGCGTCGCCGGCCGTGGCCACCGAGGGCGCGCTGGGGCGTTCGATCACCGGCATGCAGATCACCTCGTACGCCGGTGTGATTCCCCCCGAGCCGGGCATGCAGTGGTCGCTGAGCTACATCCGCTACAACGGCAAGATCAGCGGCGGCCGGCCCGCGCCGATCGCCGGGCAGATCTCGCTGGGGCTGGAGGCCGATGTCAATCTGACCGCTGCCACCGGCGTGTACGTGTGGCCGACCCAGGCCGGCCGCTGGAACTTCGCCTCGATGCTGACCGTGCCGTACATCGATGCCGAGGCGACCGCGAGCCTCTCCGGCCCGCTGGGCAACCGTTTCCAGGCCCGGGATCACGCCTCCAACCTGTTCGACGTGTACTTCGCGCCGGTGATTGCCGGGTTCCACATCAGCGAAGTGCAGCATCTGTCTTTCGGCGTGTATGTGTACGCGCCTACGGCCAAGTACGACCCGGACCGGCTGGCCAATCCGGGCATGAACGTCTGGACGTTCTCGCCCAGCGTGGGTTACACCCACCTGTTCCAGAAAGGCACGCTGGAGTTCAGCGTACTGGGCGCCACCGACTGGTACACCCGCAATGACGATACCGATTACAAGAACGGCGTGGTCGCGCGGGCCGACGTGCTGCTGGTCAAGCGGACCGCCAGTGGCTGGGGCTTCGGCGCGGCCGGCGGCTGGATCCAGCAGCTGCAGGACGACAAGGGCGACACCGCGGACCGCCTGGATGGCTTCAAGGGCCGTTCGTTCGGCGTGGGCCCGGTGCTGACCTACGGCAGGAAGTGGTCCGGCGGCGAGCACCTGGATGTGTCGTTCCGCTACGTCGGCGAATTCAGCGTCAAGAACCGTTTCGAAGGCGACCCGTGGAGCCTCTCGATCAGCGGCGGTTTCTGATCCCCGGCCGCCTCGCCGCGGCCGCCCGTATCCCGTTTCATGGAGCAACGATCATGACCTCTGTCATTCCTCCGGTTGCCTGGTCGGCGTGCCTGCTGCTGGCCGCGATGGTGCCTGCCGCACACGGCGCGACGCGCGTCGCCCCGCCGGCCCCGCCGCGCGCCGCATCCCCCGACGCCCCCGAGCGCGATCCGGAGGCGTTGGCCGCGCTGGACCGGATGGGCGCGGCCCTGCGCGCGCTCAAACAGTTCTCGCTGACCTCCGATGCCAGCACCGAGATCGTGCTGGACGACGGCCAGAAGGTGGAGCTGGATGGCGTGGTGACCTACAAGGTACGCGCGCCGAACCAGCTGTTCCTGGAGCTTCGCAGCGATCGCCAGCTGCGCCAGCTGTTCTACGATGGCAAAGCGCTGTCGCTGTATTCGCCGCGCCTGAAGTACTACGCGCAGGTGGATGGCCTGAGCAGCACGCTGGGCGAGTTGGTCGAAGATGCCGCCAGCCGTTATGGCATCGACATGCCGCTCGCCGACATGTTCCTGTGGGGGACCGACAAGGCGCCCAAGACCGCCATCCGCAGCGCATTGCACATCGGCGGTGGCACGGTCGACGGTGAGCAGATCGAGCAGTACGCGTTCAAGCAGGACGGCGTCGATTGGCAGTTGTGGGTGAGCAAAGCCACGTCGTTGCCGAAGAAGCTGGTGATCACCTCGCTGGATGACCCGGCGTTGCCGCAGTACCGCGCGCAGTTGCGCTGGGATACCCGCACTGCGGTACCGGCCACGGCCTTCCAGTTCACGCCGCCGGCCGATGCCACGCGGATCAAGCTGGTGCCGGTGGCGGTGGTCCTCAGCGATGACGGTCAGGAGAACTGAGATGCGTATCGTGATCAACCGCTTCTTCGTCGCGTCGTCCCTCGTCGCGAGCCTGCTCCTGCTGGTCCTGCTGGCGGTGTCAGCGCCGGCCAGCGCCCAGCGCGCCGGCTTCCACGGCGGCGGCGCGCGGGCCAGCGCCCATACCAGCGTCAACCGACCCGTGCAGCGCCCGCAGGGAGGCAACGTGAACCGAGGGGGCAACATCAACCGCAACATCGACGGCAACCGCAACGTCAACCGCAACGTGAACCGTAACGTCACCCGCAACGTCAACGTGGATGTGGACTACCACGACGACCACTGGAACCACTGGGACGATCATCCCTTCGCCACCGCCGCGGCGGTGACCGCCGGCGTGGCCGTGACCTCGGCGGTGATCGGCTCGATCGTCAATTCCGTGCCCCCCAGCTGCGTGACCACGGTGATCAACGGCATGGCCTATCAGCAGTGCGGCAACGTCTGGTACGAGCCGCGCTACGCGGGCACCACCGTGCAGTACGTGGTGATCAATCCGCCGCGATGACTCGGTAGTTTTTCCTGTCCTCCTACCGTAGTTATGCGCATTACGCGCGCCCGGCACTGCATTACCGTGGGGCTGCAACCACCAGCCACCACGGCCCGCCCCATGACGGCTGCGACCGCAGCGCGTCTTTCCATCCCGCCTTTGGAGACTCGCGTCATGAAAGCCTTTGCCATCGCCCTCCTGGCGACTTCTCTGGTCGCCTGTGCATCCACCCCGACCGTCAAGACCGACTTCGATCCGTCGGCCAGCTTCGCCTCGTACAGGACCTATACCTGGGCAATGAAACCCCAGGCGGGCTCACCGCTGGTGCAGCAACGCATCATCGATGGCATCAACGCACGGCTGCAGGCCAAGGGGCTGCGCGAAGCGCCCAACGGCGATATCGCCCTGGCCGCGCATATCGTCACCGGCCAGAAGCAGACCCTGGACACCTTCTACACCGGCACCGGCATGGGCGGTTGGGGCTGGCGCGGCGGTGGCTGGGGCGGCGGGATGGCGATGGGCAATGCGACTACCACCGTTCGCACGTATGACGTCGGCACGCTGGTCGTGGACATGTTCGACGCCAAGACCAAGCAGGCGGTCTGGCGCGGCACCGCCAGCGGCACCGTGCCGACCTCGCCGGACAAGGTCAACGCGGCGGTGGAAGCCGGGCTGGACAAGCTGTTTGCTGCGTTCCCGCCGGGCACGACCGCCGCACGCTGATCGCTGCGGACGGTCCGCGATGCGTTCAACCGCGTAGGCCCGTGCCGGGCTGTTCCCCTCCCACCGGCACGGGCCCACGCATTTCGCCGCGCACGCCGACTGCACGGCCGGTTACCCATCCCCCGAGGTGCCCTGTGTCGATCGGCCCTGCCGTATGCCTGCTGTCGCTGTTCAGCGTGCTCACGCCCTGCGCCGCGATCGCCCAGCAGTCTGCCGCGCCGTCGCCCGCACCCGCGACCGCCGCGGCGCCGCGGGTGTCGCTGTTCCGTGACGCCGAGGACGGCCGCTTCGACATGTCGCGCTGGCTGCTCGAGCACCGCGGATTCCTGCCGGTGCCGATCATCGTCACAGATCCGGCCGTAGGCAATGGCGGTGGCGTGGCGCTGGCGTTCTTCCACCGCCCGCCGTCCTCGGCGGCGACGGGCGAGAACGGCGCCCCGAAGATGGTCACGCCGGACATCTACGGCGGTGGGGCCATGCGCACCTCCAATGGCAGCGAAGCCTACGCTGTCGGCGCCTCGCTGCACTTCGACGAGGACCGCTGGCGCTATCGCGGTGGCGTGGCCAAGGCCTCGTTCAACCTGGGCTTCTACACGCCCGGGACGCTGCTGCCCACGCAGAAGATCGAGTACAACATGGACGGCCTGATGTCCTTCCAGCAGGGGTTCCGGCGTCTGGGCGAGCGCGACCTGTACCTCGGCCTGGCCTGGGTCTACATGGACCTGGACATCGGCTTCGACGTGGCCTCGGACCGCGATCGCTTCCAGCCGCATGAGCTGTCCAAGCGCAGCTCGGGCCTGGGGCTGTCGCTGGAGTACGATTCGCGCGACAACCCGTTCACGCCCTCCAGCGGGTGGCTGGGCATGGTCGAAGGCAATTTCTATCTGCCCGGGATCGGCAGCGATGCCAGCTTCCAGAGCTATCGCGGGCACGCCTACGGCTACTGGCCGCTGGGCAGGCACTTCGTTCTCGGCGGGCGCGCGGATGCGCGCTGGGCGAACGGCGATATTCCGTTCTATCGGTTGCCTTACATCGACCTGCGCGGCATTGGTTCGGCGCGCTACCAGGACACGCGGGCCGCGGTGCTGGAGACCGAGCTGCGCTGGAACATGACCCAGCGCTGGGCCTTGATCGGCTTCGTCGGCGCGGGCCGCACCTGGGGACGGCACAACAGTTTCGGCGACGGTGCCAGCCAGGTCTCCAAAGGCGCGGGCGTGCGCTATCTGATCGCCCGGCAACTCGGCATGCATGTCGGCCTCGACTATGCCTGGGGGCCGGAGGACGACACGTTCTACATCCAGGTGGGCAGCGCGTGGCGCTGACGCGCCCCGGGCAGCGCCTGCCATGGATGGCAGCGCTCGCCTGCGCGTGGCTGTGCGGCGGTGGCGCGCTGTCGCCGCTGCACGCGGCCGAACCCGTTGCAGCCGACAACCCGGCCGACCAGGGGGGGCATTGTGGCGTGCGCGGCCCGGGTGACACCCGGCCCCGGATCGGGCTGGCGCTGGGCGGTGGCGGCGCACGGGGCATCGCCCATGTCCGCATCCTCAAACAGCTCGAGGCGCTGCACATTCCGGTGGACTGCATCGCCGGTACCAGTGCCGGCGCGCTGGTCGGTGCCCTGTACGCGTCCGGCTCCACGCCCGAGCAGATCGAGCAGCTGGTGCTGAGCACCGAATGGCTGAGCCTGTTCACCGATACCTTGCCGCGCCGCGAGCGCTCGCTGCGACGCAAGGCCGACGACTATGCCCAGCTGGCCCCGATCGGCATCGGGCTGGGCGGCGAGGGCAAGGCGGTCGCGCTGGCCGGGGGCGTCTCCGAGGGCGAGAAGCTGATCGCCCTGTTCGAGCGCGCGACCGGGGGCGGCCGGGTCAATGGCCGTTTCGACGACCTGCCGATTCCGTTCCGGGCGGTCGCCACCGACATCAATACCGGCAAGCCGGTGGTGCTGTCCGAGGGCAGCCTGCCGATGGCGATGCGGGCCAGCATGTCGTTGCCGGGCATCTTCCGTCCGGTGGTGATCCATGACCAGGTCCTGCTCGACGGTGGCCTCTCCAACCAGGTGCCGATCGACGTGGTGCGGGCGATGGGCGCCGACCGGGTGATCGCGGTGGACGTGGGCACGCCGCTGAGCGCGCTGGACCGCAACGCCAGCCTGGTGGATGTGATCAGCCAGCTCAGCGGGTTCCTGACCACGCGCAGCGCGCAGGCGCAGTTGGACAGTCTGGGCACGCAGGATCTGCTGATCTCGCCGGACCTGACCGGCAAGGTCGCCACCGGTGATTTCGACAAGGCGCCCGAGGCGTTGCGGATCGGCCAGCTCGCCGCCGACCAGGCTGCGCCGGCGCTGCAGGCGTTCGCGCAGACGCCGCAGACCTACACCCGGCTGGCCGCGCAGCGTGCCGGTCGGACCCCGGCCGCGGTGCCGACCCCGATCGACTTCGTCGAGGTCGACAACCACACCGGGTACGCCGACGCCCTGCTGCTGTCCTATCTCCCGGTCCGCATCGGCCAACCGCTGGATGTGGAGGCGATGCAGGCCGGCGTACTGCGCGCCTATGGCATGGGAACGCTGGCCAGCATCAACTACGAGATCCAGGCGCGCGACGGCAGGACCGGTGTCGTGGTGTCGGCCTATCCCAAGCCCAATGGACCGGTGTACCTGGAGGCGGGGTTGAGCCTGAGCAACGACCTCGAAGGGAATCACGAAAGCAACCTGCGCGCCGGCCTGCTGTTCTCGCCCCTGTCGCCTTACGGCGCCGAAGCGCGCATCGCGCTGCAGATCGGCAGCGAACCCGGCCTGACCGGCCAGTACTACCACCCGTTCGACCTGCACAATCGATACGCCTTCCAGGCCGGTGGTGGTTTCCAGACCCGCAGCTTCAATCTCTACGACGATGCCGGCGACAAGATCGCGCGCTATCGCGTGCGCCGGACCGGCGCCACGGTGGCGCTGTTCCGCAATGTGTCCAACGTGCTCGCGTTGTCCGTGGGGGTGGAGCGCTACACCGGCAACGCCGAAGTGGAAGTAGGCGACCCGACCATCCCGCGCGTGAACTTCGAAGAGGGGGCATGGATCGCGCAGGCCACGCTGGACGACATCGACAGCGTCTACTTCCCCCGCAACGGCTATCTGGTCACCGCCGGCACCTACCAGTCCAGCCCCGGCCTGGGCGCGGACGCGCGGTTCGGCCAGATCGATCTGGATGCCGTGGCCGCCCGATCGTTCGGCAAGCACGCCCTGCAGCTGGGGCTGCGCTACCACGTCACCTCCTCCGGCACCGCACCGGTGCAGAACCTCTACCGGCTGGGCGGGCGCTGGCGGCTCGCCGGATTCCAGCAGAACCAGCTGACAGGGCAGGATTACGCACTCGGCTTTGCCGGGTATACCTATGAGCTGGGCACGCTGCTGGGGCGCTCGGCGCAGGTCGGTGGCACGGTCGAATATGGCAATGCCTGGCAGCGGCGCAGCGACATGTCGTTGAGCGACGGCATCTGGAACGGCAGCCTGTTCCTCGGCTTCGACTCGTGGGTCGGCCCGTTGATCTTCGGCATGGGATTCCGCGAAGGCGGCGAGAACGTGCTCTTCATCGAGCTGGGGCAATCGCTGTGATGCCGGCCAGCGGCCGGCACTACCAGGGCGAACAAGCAACGGACAGGTAGTGCCCGCCGCTGGCGGGCAGCGCGGGCAATCCGAACACGCAATGCACAGGTAGTGCCGGCCGCTGGCCGGCAGCGCGGGTGTCACCACACCTGCGACAGAATCACCCCGAGCGCGCCGCACCAGCACACGATCACGAACCAGGCCAGCACCGCATTCGCGCTGATGCCGCGGTGGCGGACGAACAGGCTCAGCACCAGCGCCGCCACCAGGGGCAGCACGAACAGGCTGACGATCCAGACCAGCGGGTGACCGTGCATGGGACCTCCTTGGGCGTGGCTCAGTTCAACGTCTTGTCGGGGTAGTAGCGGGTGCCTTTGACGGTGAGTTCCGCCGCCAGGCCGCTTTCGGTCATCTGGTACACCCAGACGTTGTCGGAGATCTGCACTGCGCCGGTAAGCCCACCGCCGGCCTTGTCCACCTTCGCCGCCAGCGTGGCCTGGCCGCCGATCTCGATGCCGCGGGTGATGAAGTCCTGGTACGCCTCGGGCGTCTTGAACACCCAGACCAGGTCGAAGGTCTTGGCGCCAAAGCCCAGGCCCGCCTGGATCTCCACCATGCGCATGAAGGTCTCGCGGCCACTGCGGTTGTCGATGGCCACGCCATGCCCACCGCCGCCGCCGGCAATCAATACCTTGACCCCGAAGCTGCGGAAGACTGCGTAACCCGCGGCGTGCTCCACGGCCTGGCGTGCACCCGGCTGCGCGGCATACAACCGCGACAGCACCGCGGCCGTGGCGGTCCGCGCCTGGTTCTGCGCCTCGATCTTTTCGGTGGAGGGTGGCGCGTCGCTGCGCGCGGGGCTGGAGGTGCTGCAGCCGAGGGGAGCCACAGCCAGCAGGATCAGTGCCGTGCCAACAAGGAGCGGACGGTTCATGGGAAGCTGCCTCATTCGGGAAAGACCAGGGTCACGATCAACCGGCCGGTCCAGCGACTGGCGTAGTGCGGCCGGTCCACGTTGTAGAAGCCGCCGACACCGATGCTGATCGGGGTATGCCCGAGCCTGAGCACTTTGGAGACGGTGGCGCCCAGGGGTACCGTCCAGGCATCGCCGCTGGCCGCCTTCCAGTTGTAATTGGTTTCCGAGGTGACGCTGAGTGACCAGCCATCGGGCAGGTTGCGGGTCACGAACGGCTGCACGCTGGTGCTGCTGACATCCTCACGGTCGCCATCGCCGCCGACCGACCAGACGTGGTTGGCCAGTGCGCCCACCGTCCACTTCTGCGTCTTGTGGACCAGGATGAAGGCAGGGCCGAGCGAGTACTTGCCCGTGCCGAGACTGTCGTGCGAAGCGGTGTCCAGCAGCGCGGCGAAGCCGTAGCCGAATTCGGTGCCATGCGCTTCAGCCGCGGTCCTGGGGATGTAATACCCCTGTACGAACAGATCCCCGGTGCCGTGTTTGTCCTGCGGAAACTGGTTCCAGCTCAGCGGCAGGATCGGGCGCAGGATGAACTTGCCGTTCTCGCCGACGAACGGAATCACCGGCTGGATCTTCAGCTGCTGGTTGTGGAACGCATCCCCGGGGCCGACCGCGCCCTGGTAGTTGTATTGGAACGGCACCGAGATCAGCGCCGCACCGGGATCGGCGAGCTTGCGCGCGATATCGTCGGAGGACGCCGATCCCGCCGGCGCCTCCTGCGCGGCCAGCGGCGCAGTGCACGCGCTGGCGAGCAGCAGCAGCCAGCGGCCGCGTCCGAACGCGTCACTCATCGCGGCGCATCCACGACGATGTACTGCACGGTGGTGCCCGCGTAGCGCGGCTGGTACCAGGCGTTGTCGCACTGCTGGTAACCGATGCCGTTGACCACGACCGTGCTGCAGTCCACCGGCAGCGAGTACACCACCGAGCCGATCACCGCCGAGGTGACCGCGACGCCGGCGGTGAAGGCGGCGGCGTCCCAGAACGGGTGATCCCAGTAGGGCGGCGGAGGCGGCGGTGGGCCCGGAGGATGCGGCCCGGGACCAGGACCGGGTCCAGGACCAGGCCCAGGACCAGGACCAGGCCCAGGACCAGGACCAGGCCCAGGACCAGGCGGATGGGGTCCCGGACCGGGTCCCGGCCCCGGAGCAGGGTGGGGACCGGGACCTGGGCCAGGATGCGGGCCGGGCTCCGGGCGCGGGCCCGGACCGGGATGGGGTGCGGGGCCAGGGCCCGGCGGGTGCGGCGCGAACCCGCCGCCCCCATGAGGCAGACCGCCACCGCCGAAGCCGCCGGCATGGGCGATGGAAGGATGGGCGAAGCCGCGCAGCCCGGGACGTGCACCGGCATCGGCGGGCAGCAGCGAAGCGCCCAGCAGCACGGTGAACAGGGCCGGGGACAATGCAGCACGCAGGCAAGCGGAACGGTCCATGCTCAGTTCTCCCCGTCAGTGGTCTGTGCGGCCAGCGCGACCGGCACGAACACGATCTTGGTCGCGCCCTTGGGATCGAACGCCAACTCCCTGGCGGTCACCGCGCGCCGCGTATCCCAGTTCAACGTGGCCTGGTAGGCGGGCAACGCCGGGTCGCTGTGGCTGGTGATCGCCAGCTGCCGGGGCAGGTGGGTGGCATCGGAAATCCAGACCTGCCAATCCACGCCCGGTTGCCGGAACGCGTAGTGCTGTGTCGCTTCGCCGCCGATCCGCGCGCTGCCGACGCGCAATGCGGACTGCAGCTGATCGGTCGGGAATGCGGGCGTGCCCCACAGGAACAGATCCGCCAGCGGCAGCTCGATGCCATAGGTGGTCGCCGATTCGGTCAACAGCGCCTGGCTGCTCTTGTTCAACCCCTCCAGCGTGGCGTAGTACTTCAGCCGCGGGGAGTAGATCGTCAGCGCCTTGCCGTCGTAGAACAGCTGGCGGTGCTGGTCCTCGCTCTGTATTTCCACGAAGAAGCGGTCCGGCCCCAGCACGCGGTACGTCACCGTGCCGGGCAGGGCGATCTTCTGGCCATCATCGAGCACGTACTCGGTGCTGGTGGTGGCGTTGAGGGTGAAGTGCGGCAGCGCGCGCAGCGCCGCGCCCATGCGCGTGAGTGCCTGTACGGCCTCGGTATCAACGCTGGCCGCCGCGGGCTGCGCCGCCAGCGGAGGAGGAAGCAGGAGCAGGGGTCCGATCAGGACCAGCGCCAACAGCAGGCCCGATGAGGTGCGCGGCATGACAGTCTCCAGAGTGTCGTCAGTGGGGCGCGCGACGGGCCGACCCTGCTGACACTCTGCGCACCGCCCACGCGACGGACAACCGGAGTTACACGGTAAGTCGCTAGGTATTTATACGCAGGCACCGGCCTCGCGCCGGTGCCTCCGTGGTGGGCTCAGGGGGTACGGGCGGAGGGCGGTCCACCCGCGGCGATCCACGCGTCCACGGCCTGGCTGACCACGGTCATCGGCATTGCCCCATTGCCCAGGATCAGATCGTGGAAGGCGCGGATGTCGAACCGGTCGCCCAGTTCCCTGCGGGCGTGCTCACGCAGTTCCAGCAGCCGCAGCTGGCCCATCTTGTAGGACGAGGCCTGGCCGGGCTGCACCAGGTAGCGGTTGACCTCGATGCGGACGTCGGCCGGGCTCATGCCGGTCTTCTCCTCCATGTAGGCGACGGCCTGCTCGGGCGTCCAGCGTTTGCGGTGCAGACCGCTATCGACCACCAGCCGCACCGAGCGGAACATCTCGGCCTGCAGGCGGCCCAGGTCACCGGCAGGGTCCTCGCGGTACACGCCGGCCTCGGCCATCAACTGTTCGGCATACAGTGCCCAGCCTTCGCTGAAGGCGCTGGGATTGAGGCTGCGGCGCAGCATCGGCAGGTCGGTCAGGGTCTGGCCGATCGAGATCTGGAAGTGATGGCCCGGCGATCCCTCGTGATAGGTGAGGGTGGGAATGCTCCAGCGGGTGTTGGAGCTGATGTCGCCCAGGTTGATGAAGAACGTGCCCGGGCGCGAGCCATCCATCGCCGGCGGGTAGTAGTAGCCGCCCGGCGAGGTGGCCTGCATGTGCGCGGGCACCGGCTGCACCAGCAGTTTCTGTGTCGGCAGGTGGCCGAAGTAGGTCGGCAGGATCGGATCGAGGTCGCGCAGGCGCTGCTCGATGTCGCCGATCAGCTGCGTGCGACCGGCATCGCTGTCCTCGTAAAGGTAGCGCGGGTCCTTGCGCAGCTGCGCGATGCGCGCGGCGACGCTGCCGTCGCGCAGGCCGAGCTGTTTCAGACGGGCATCCATGCGCGTGTCCAGCCGCGCCACTTCGCGCAGCCCGATCTGGTGGATCGCATCGGCATCCAGGTCGGTGCTGGTATACCAGCGCAGCGCGGCATCGTAGTACGCCTTGCCGTCCGGCAGTGCCCACACGCCCTTGTTGCCGGGATGGGTCGCCAGCGTTGCCTGCACGTTGTCGAGCAGGCGCTGATAGCCCGGGTTCACCGCGTCGCGCACTGCGGTGGTCGCCTGTGCGATGAGCTCAGCGCGCCGGGCTGCGGGGATCGAGGGCACCTTGTCCAGTTTGCGTTGCAATGACTGCACCCACAGGCTGTCCTGCGGCGCCGGTTTCAGCAGGGCACGGTACTGGTTGGCCGCGCCCTCCAGCGCCACCGCGGGCGGTACCACGCCCAGGCGGGCCTGCATATCCGCGTTGGCCCGGACCTGGTCCAGCTTGGGGCCCATCGCCTGCAGCCGTGCGATGTAATGACGGGCGCTGGTCTCGTCGGTGACCGCATGCTGGTTGTCCATGAACTGCGGCAGGTTGACCGGCAGGCTGAACAACTGGTCCACGGCGTAGGTGCTGCCGCCGACCGGCAACCAGGCCGCGGCCCAGGGCACGGCCATCAGATCGATCTGGGTCTGGTAGAACCAGCGCGCCAGTCCGTCGCTGAGCCGTTGCTGCGGATCCAGCGGCGGGCCTTTCCATGCACGGATCTGCGCCAGGTTGTCGACCAGGAAGCGGCGGTTGATCTCGCGCCGGGCCAGCGAGACGTCGGTCAGCTGGCCGGACAGATCACCGGCGGCATCGCCACTGATGCCGAGCATCGTGCGCAGTTCCGGATCGGCGTTGATCGCGGCCATCGTCTGCGCATCGAGCAGGGCGTTGAACGAGGTGGCGGCCGGGGCGCTGGCGGGGGGCGGCGCCTGCGCCTGCGCCCGGTTCGAGGGAAGCGTCAAGGCGGCTGCGATCGCGAGGGCGAGCACGGCGGGGAAACGGCGGGCGGGCGTGGTCGGAATCACAGGGCGATCTCCGTTTGCGGGCGGGCTGCGCGCAGGCTACGCCAGCGCAGGGGTGGCCGCACCTGCGGATCGTCACGGCTGCGCAGGCGGCAGAACTCGGAAGAGCGGCCCCGCGTGACGGTCAAAGGCGATTAGCTATGCCCCTATACGGCGAATCGTGGCTGATTCCCCGTAGCCGGAAGAACCTATCAGTTGGATGTCTTGACTCTGGGAAAGGATGGAGAAGTGCTCCCTGGCTTTCAATTTCCGTAGATTTTCCATTCGGGGCTCTCCCCCCAGAGAGATTGCCGGCACGAATCCATAGCATTCGTCGATATCCAAGGCCCCCAGTTTTCTCCTTGCACGCGAGAAAAGCGGCCGGTCTTCGGTGTCGTAATAGTCAAGTGAGTCGTCATCCATCAGGAAGGGAAGAAACACCGTATTGCCAGGGGTTTGTGGTTCTTGGTTGGATGTGAATGGTGCACTGTGCAGCTGCCCCTCAATCAAATCCAAATCGCCGCATCCATAAATGTCCTGATAAAAGTAGACTGTTCCAAATGCAGAGTATGCAAAGGCGTGACAGTTGCCTTCGTTAAAGTCCCTGTCGCCCCCAAGCGCGACGGACAATACGCCCTTCAGGTCATGCGGATGGCATACCTGCAAGCGCCCACTCTGGAGAGTAAAGCGGCCGAATTCTCGATAGAGATGAGATAGTTCTGCGGGCAACGAGCTGGGTAGGGCCGTTAGCTCCTCAGTGCTTAGGGGCCTATACGCCGTCGGACTCCCATATTCACTGATGATGAATTCAGTCAGCTTGTCCATTTTATTGCACCGCTCTCTGTGGCTTGGCATTTACCATGCTCATCGTGATTCAACTGAAAGGCTCATGCTGATTACGGATATTGGCTCTTTAGATGTGGCGATCGCAGGCGGTATCTGCCGCGCACGAAGTGTGCCACGCCAGCGCACTCTTTCAGTTCGGCACTGCGGACGCGGGAGGAGCGTGAAGGGTCACGCCCACCTCGGTCCCGGAAACCTGCGGCATAGCGGCGCGCAACCTACATGTGCCCCGTTTGGCAGTGGTGACGTTATCGGCCATTCCGGCACTGCCCTATAGCCTTCAGCCGCGGACAGGCTCGAAGCCGTCCGCGCTCCACTCTTCACTGCCGACGCCGTGGTGGATGACGAACAGACCCTGCGGATCGTAACGGCGCTTGGCCGCCTGCAACCTGGGGTAGTTCGGTCCCCAGAAGGCCTGCTGCCAGTCTTTCTGGAAGTAGTCGCTCTCCGAGACATAGGCGGGCGCCGACGGCGCCACCACGCTCAGTGCCTGATAGGCGCGCGCAACGTTCAACGCGCCGCGGCGTGCACGGGGCTCATCGACGTTCAGGCCGAGGCCCGGATACACCGGCCCGCTGGCGTTGCCGATGATCGCCAGCGCGAAGGCATCCAGCACCGCCGGATGGGTGGCGGTTTCGCGGCTGGCCGCCAGCGCCGCCGCGGGCGCACCGAACAGGCCCTTGTTGCAGTGCATGCCGACATCCATGTGCTCGGCGGCCGCGCAGATGGCTGCGGCCGCCTGCGTGCGCCGGGCATCGTCGAGCAGGGAGGAGGGCAGCCAGGCCGAGGCGTAGCCATGCAGGAACCAGCCGACCTGACCCTGGTCCCCCTTCCACAGCATATGCCGGGAGGCGGCGCCCTCGCGGGTGTCCTCGGCGATCAGCGTGGGGGCGTGTTCGCGGAAGAAACCGGCGTCCCACATGTGGCGGGCGGGCATCGCCAATGCCTGCAGGGGGTCGGTGATGGTGTACGCCGGCCGGGCGCGGACCCAGTCCAGGAACGGCGTCCAGGTCGCTTCGGCCGCGTCGCGCGACAGGCCCTGGAATACCATTGAGATCGACAGGCGGCGCTTGTCCTTGAACGTGAACTGCTCGCCCCAGTGCGCGTTGCACAGCGCGTCGCGGTAGAAGCGCAGCATCTCCGCCGCCAGGGCCTGCCAGCTGGCGTCGTCGCTGGCCTGAATCTGGCAGGAGACGCCGCCGAAGGTGTCGGGCAGGGCATGGGTGCGCAGCGTCATCCGGGTGACGATCCCGAAACTCGCCGCGCAGCCGCCTTTCAGGGCCCAGAACAGTTCGGGGTCATTGTCGGCGTTGACGATGCGGATCTGACCGTCGGCGGTGACGATCTCGGCTTCGAGCAGGCTGGCCGCGGCCGTGCCATGGGCCTTGGAGAAACTGCCGAAGCCGCCGCCGGTGACCAGGCCGGTGACGCCCACGGAGGTGCAGCCGCCGCCCTGGACATAGCGCCCACCGCGGGTGGTGACCGCATCGTAGGCATCGATCCACATCGCCCCGGCGCCTACGCTGACCGCCGGCTGCGGTGCGGTGCCCGGGCGGGCGTTGTGGGCGACGAAGGCATCGTGCAGCTCGACCTGGTTCATCGCGCGGGTCCAGACCAGCAGCGAATCCGGCGCGCAGGACGTCCCGTGGTAACTGTGCCCGCCGCCTTTGACCACCAGCCGCAGGCGATGGGTCCGCGCGAAGTTCACCGCGGCGGCGACATCGGCGCTGTTGGCGGCGGCGACCACCTTGGCGCTGGGGACCGAACGCCACGCGCCGAAGTAGCCGCTGGTCTGGGTCAGTGCGGGCTGGTCGCCGAGGTAGAACGGGTTCTGCAGCTGCTCCAGCGCCGCCGCGCGAGTGGCGGCGTCCGCGAGGAACGGCGACTGCGGCACCGACAGGCGACCACCGACGGCACGCGACAGCCGCTCCCACGCGGCGGCGGCAGGCCAGGCCGCGGTACCTGGACGTACCCGGGCAGCACCGGCCGCGACGGCGGGCCCGGCCTTGAGCAGCATCGGCAGCAGCGGCAGGGTCAGTCCGGCCTTGAGGCAATCGCGTCGTTTCATCGGGGTGGTTCCTGTGGCAGTGCCGTGTTCGATGACCGCCAGTGTGGTCCCGTAGAGGCCCGCCAGCACTGGCCTGGGGCCGAATTCCGGGGGTGAAGGGACGAGTGGTGGCGGGCCAGGGGCGACCGGTGCCCGGCGGATGCGACGCGATGGAGGCCGGTTGACGCATGCCCTACGCGGCATACCCTAGTCTGGTTCCCTTGCGCTCGCGGCCGATGCCGGGCGACCGCCCCACGACACCCGGATCCATGCCGACCCCGAACGACCCCACGCCCGATTCACTGGCTGCCTTCACTCCCGCCACGCGCCACTGGTTCACGGCGGCGTTCGCGACCCCGACCCCGGCACAGGCGCAGGCCTGGGCGGCGATCAGCGCCGGCCAGCACACCCTGGTCATCGCGCCGACCGGTTCGGGCAAGACCCTCGCCGCGTTCCTGCAGGCGATCGACCAGCTGTTTCGCAGCGGTGAGCATCTCAATAATGAGCAGCCGGGCGGTGCGCAGCAGGAGGCGTCGGCGCCGAAGAAGCGCGGCACCCGCGTGCTGTATCTCTCGCCGATCAAGGCGCTCGGCGCCGATGTCCAGCGCAACCTGCAGATACCGCTGCAGGGCGTCAGTGCCGAACGTGAGCGTCGCGGCGACCCGGCGGTCACCCTGTCGGTCGCGATCCGCACCGGCGACACCACCACGGCGGAGCGGGCACGGCTGCTGCGGCGTCCGCCCGACATCCTGATCACCACGCCCGAATCGCTGTTCCTGATGCTCACCTCGCAGGCGCGCGAGACCCTGCGCGACGTGCATACCGTGATCATCGATGAGATCCATGCGGTGGCCGGCAGCAAACGTGGCACCCATCTGGCGGTGAGCCTGGAGCGGCTGGACGCCCTGTTGCGGGCGCCGGCGCAGCGCATCGGGCTGTCCGCCACGGTGCGACCGGTCGAAGAAGTCGCGCGGTTCCTCGGCGGCGACCGCCCGGTGACCGTGGTCCATCCGCCCTCGCAACGGGCCCTGGATGTCCGCATCGTGGTGCCGGTAGAGGACATGGCCGACATTCCGCCACACCCTGCCGCGGCCGATGCGCCACCGGCCTCCGGGCGGATCGGCTCGATCTGGCCCCATGTGGAGGCCAGCATCCTGGACCAGGTGCTGGCGCGGCGTTCCACGATCGTGTTCGCCAACTCGCGGGGCGTGGCGGAAAAGCTGACCGCGCGCTTGAATGAGCTGTACGCCGACCGCGTCGCCCGCGGGCAGGTCCCGGCGCAGGCCCCGACAGCGCCGCCCACGCCCGAGCACTACGGCTCGTTCAATGGCGGCACCGGGGGACGGGCCGCCGGTGCGGAGACGCTGATCGCGCGGTCGCACCACGGCTCGGTCTCCAAGGAACAGCGCCGCGAGATCGAACAGGCGCTCAAATCCGGCGAACTGCGCTGCGTGGTGGCGACCTCCAGCCTGGAGCTGGGCATCGACATGGGCCTGGTCGACCTGGTGATCCAGGTGGCCGCACCGCCCTCGGTGGCCAGCGCGCTGCAGCGGGTCGGGCGCGCCAGCCACCAGGTCGGGGGCATCTCGACGGGCCTGGTCTACCCGCGCACGCGTCGCGACCTGATCGACGCGTCCGTGGCGGTGGAGCGCATGCTGGCCGGCGAGATCGAAGCCATCGACCCGCCGCGCAACCCGCTGGACGTGCTGGCCCAGCAGACAGTGGCCGCCGCCGCGATGGAGACGCTGGACGTGGAGGCCTGGTATGCATGCGTGCGCCGCGCCGCTCCATACCGGTCGCTGCCCCGCAGTGCCTTCGATGCCACCCTGGACATGCTGGCCGGCCGCTATCCCTCCGATGATTTCGCCGGCTTCCGGCCGCGCCTGGTCTGGAACCGGGTCACCGGCGAACTCAGCGCGCGCCCGGGTGCGAAGCAGCTGGCGGTGACCAGCGGCGGGACGATTCCGGACCGCGGCATGTTCAGCGTGGTGCTGCCGGAAGGCGAGGAGCGCGCCGGGTCGCGCCGCGTCGGCGAGCTCGATGAGGAGATGGTCCACGAATCGCGGGTCAACGACGTGATCACCCTGGGCGCGACCTCGTGGCGGATCGAACAGATCACCCACGATCAGGTCGTCGTCACCCCGGCGCCGGGCCGTTCGGCGCGCCTGCCGTTCTGGCGCGGTGAGGGGGTCGGCCGGCCCGCCGAGCTGGGCGAGGCGGTGGGCGCCTTCATCGGCGCGCTCGACGCCGTGGTGGCGGACAAGGGGGACGAGGGGAACGAGGGGATTGGGCCTGCACTGCGCGCACGGCTGCAGGCGGCCGGGCTGGCCGACAACGCGATCGCCAACATCGCCGGGCTGCTGGCCGAACAGCGCGAGGCAACGGGCGTATTGCCCACCGATCGCAGCCTGGTGCTGGAGCGCTGCCGCGATGAGGCCGGTGACTGGCGGCTGATGCTGCATTCGCCGTATGGGCGGCGCGTGCACGATCCCTGGGCGCTGGCGGTGGCCGCGCGCATCCGCGAACGCTGGGGCGTGGATCCGGCGGTGGTCGCCAGCGACGACGGCATCATCGCGCGGCTGCCCGACGCACAGGGACGCCTGCCGGGCGCGGAGCTGTTCCTGTTCGAGCCGGAGCGGCTGCGCCGGGAGGTCACCCGCGCCGTGGGCGGATCGGCCCTGTTCGCCGCGCGCTTCCGCGAATGTGCCGCACGCGCGCTGTTGCTGCCGCGGCGTACGCCTGGCCGCCGCTCGCCACTGTGGCAGCAGCGCCTGCGCGCCGGTGAACTGCTCGCCATCGCGCAGGGCTATCCGGAGTTCCCGATCCTGATCGAGACCGCGCGCGAGTGCCTGCAGGATGTCTACGATCTGGACGCGCTGGATGCGCTGATGCAGCGGCTCGCCGAAGGCAGCGTGGCGATCGCCGATGTCACCACCGAGGTGCCGTCACCGTTCGCGGCGAACCTGCTGTTCGGGTATGTCGCCGAGTTCATGTACGGCACCGATGTGCCGCTGGCCGAACGCCGCGCCTCGGTGCTCTCGCTCGACAGCGGCCTGCTCGGTGATCTGCTCGGCCAGGTCGACCTCGGCGAACTGCTGGATGCGGCTGTGGTCGAGCAGGTGGGCGATGAGCTGCAACGGCGGGCGCCTGATCGGCGGGCCCGTGGCAGGGAAGGGATCGCCGACCTGCTGCGCGAACTGGGGCCCCTCACCGACGAAGCGCTCGCGCTGCGGCTGGTCGATACCGATCCCGCGCCTGAGCTGGCCGCCCTCGTCGATGAGCGGCGCGCCTTCCCGGTCCGGGTCGCCGGTGGTGTGCACTGGGCGGCCATCGAGGATGCCGGGCGCCTGCGTGATGCCCTCGGCGTCGGCCTGCCGACGGACGTGCCGGCGGTATTCCTGCAGCCGTCGGTGGACCCGCTGGGCGAACTGCTCGCGCGATACGCACGCACCCATGCGCCGTTCACCACGGCGGAGGCCGCCGCCGCGTTCGGACTCGGCGTGGCCGTCGTCGATGCGGCATTGGCGGCGTTGGAGGGGCAGGGCAAGCTGCTCAAGGGCAGCTTCGGTGTGGCCCGCCGGGATGCCCGCTCCGCTGCCGCCATGGCCGCGCCGACGCCGCTGGCCCGCCACGAATGGGTAGGCGAAACGGTGTTCCGCCGGCTGCGGATGCGCTCGCTGCAGCAGGCCCGCGAGGCGACCCGGCCGGTCGCGCGCGAGGCGTATGCCTTGCTGCTGCTGGAGCGGCATGGCGTGCTCGCCGACGCCGAACAGGCCGCGCGTGGCAGCGCACACCGCGGCGCGGGCGCGCTGGAGGGTAGCGACGGGGTGCTGCGCGTGGTCGAGCTGCTGGCCGGCGTGGCGCTGCCGGTGTCGGTCTGGGAGCAGCAGATTCTTCCGGCGCGCGTGGTCGACTACGCCCCGGCAATGCTCGATGAGCTGCTCGCCACCGGGGCCGTGGTGTGGGCCGGGCATGGGCGGCTGGGCGATGAGGACGGCCTGGTGTCGCTGCATCTGCAGGAGGTCGCCGCCGAGACGCTGCCGTCGCTCCCGGTCTCGGCCGCGCTGTCGCCCTTGCAGGAGGCGCTGCTGCAGGTGCTGGCCGACGGCGGCGCGTACTTCGCGCGCCAGTTGGTCACGGCGGTGGGCAGTCACTGGGCGCGGGCCGGCACCCCGCCCATGGAGATCAGCGCCGAGCAGCTGCACGCCGCGCTGTGGGACCTGGCCTGGTCGGGCTATCTGAGCACCGATCTGTGGGCACCGCTGCGCGGCATGTCCGGCTCACGCGCGCCACGTCCGCGGGTCACGCGCACGTCGCGGCGTGGGCGAGGCTTCCGTGGCATCCCGATGGGGGAGACGCCCTTGGCCGACGGCGCGTCGGCGGTGATCGCCAGTTTCGCCGCACCCACCCTGGCCGGGCGCTGGTCGCTGCTGCAGCGCGAGGCGATCAGCGACACGGTACGCGCGGTGGCGCTGGCCGACGGCCTGCTGGACCGGCACGGCATCGTGACCCGTGGCGCGGCCGTGGCCGAAGGCATCGCCGGCGGCTTCCCGGCCCTGCAACAGGTCTATCGGGGCATGGAGGATGCGGGCCGCGTGCTGCGCGGCCGCTTCGTGGAAGGATTGGGCGGGGCGCAGTTCGCCGACCGCCTGATCGTGGATAGGCTGCGCGGCATCGCCGAGGCCCTGCGGCCCGGTGCCGCCGAGGTCGCCGTCGGGTTGTCCGCGGTCGATCCGGCCAATCCGTTCGGAACCGTGCTGCCCTGGCCGGTGCACGGTTCGCGCGTGCGGCCGGTACGCCGCGCCGGTGCCCTGGTAGTGATCGGCGGTGGGCGGCTGCTGATGTACCTGGCCCAGGGGGGCCGCCAGCTGCTGACGTTCTTCGACGCGGACGATGTGTCCCTGGCAGGCACCACGGCTGCCGCGGCCAACGCGCTGGCCAGTGCACTGCGGCGCGGCCGCCGCACCTCGTTCACCGTGGAACTGATCGACGATGCGCCGGCCCGACGCGATGGCCTGATGGACGCGCTGCGGGCCGCCGGTTTCTCCAGTGCGCCAAAAGGCATCAGCTGGGAGGGATGAGCAGGGGGTGGCGAAGACTTACTGACGCCGTCTAAGTAGAAACACGCTGGCCGCGACGATGACCGACACGGACTATTGAGCACCACCGTCGTCGGAGAAGTGCATGGCCAGCTCATCCGCAAAGAAGAAGCCCAGTTCATCCGCAAAGAAGCCCAACATTCTCGTCATCTGGGGAGACGACATCGGCATCTCCAACCTGAGCTGCTACTCGCGCGGCCTGATGGGATACCAGACGCCGAACATCGACCGCCTGGCCAACGAGGGCATGCTGTTCACCGACTCCTACGGCGAGCAGTCCTGTACCGCAGGGCGTTCGTCCTTCATCACCGGCCAGAGCGTCCTGCGGACCGGCCTGTCGAAGGTCGGCATTCCGGGCGCGCCGGTCGGCATGAACGAGAAGATCGTCACCATCGCCGCGCTGCTGAAGAACGAGGGCTATACCACCGGGCAGTTCGGCAAGAACCACCTGGGCGACCTCAACCACATGCTGCCCACCAACCATGGATTCGATGAGTTCTACGGCAATCTGTACCACCTCAATGCCGAAGAAGAGCCGGAAATGTACGACTACTTCCCCAAGGACGAGTTCGGGGATTTCATCGAGACCATCAAGCCGCGCGGGGTGATCCACAGTTTCGCCACCGACAAGGATGACAGCACCGACCAGAAGCGCTGGGGCAAGGTAGGCAAGCAGAAGATCGAGGATACCGGCCCGCTGGACCGCAAGCGCATGCTGACCTGCGATGACGACTTCGCCGACCGCGCCAAGGGCTTCATCAAGCAGGCGAACGACGACGACACGCCGTTCTTCGTCTGGGTCAACTTTACCCATATGCACCTGATCACGCATACCAAGAAGGAAAGCCTGGGGCAGGCTGGGCGCTGGCAGTCGCCGTACCACGACACGATGATCGACCACGACAAGAACGTGGGCTCGTTGCTCGATTACCTCGACGAGCTGGGCATCGCCGAAGACACCCTGGTGGTGTACTCGACCGACAATGGGCCGCATCGCAATTCGTGGCCGGATGGCGGCATGACGCCGTTCCGCAGCGAGAAGGACACCAACTGGGAAGGCGCGTTCCGGATTCCGCTGGTGGTGCGTTACCCGGGCAAGATCAAGGCCGGCTCGGTCTCCAACGAGATCGTGCAGCACCATGACTGGCTGCCCACCTTCCTGGAACTGGCCGGTAACAAGGGCGTGGTCGACGACCTCAAGAAGGGCGTCAAGGCGATCGGGCGCACCTACAAGAACCACATCGACGGTGTCAGCCTGCTGCCGTACCTCACCGGCAAGGAAGAGAAATCGCCGCGCAAGCTGTTCGTCTACATATCCGACGACGGCGACATGCTCGGGATCCGCTATGACAACTGGAAGGTGACCTTCATCGAGCAGCGCTGCAAGGGCACGATGCAGATCTGGGGCGAACCGTTCACGGTGATGCGCATCCCCAAGATCTACAACCTGCGCACGGATCCGTACGAGTTCGCGGACGTGACCTCCAACACCTACTGGGACTGGTACATCAACCACGTCTACATCGTGTACGGTGCGATCGCGTTGCTGACGAAGTTCAATGAGACCTTCGTGGACTTCCCCAAGATCCAGAAGCCGAACACGTTCACGGCCGACCAGGCGGTGGAGAAGCTGCAGGAAGCAGTGACCGGCAAATAGCGGCAGGGTGTGCGTCCGCGCCAGCATCAACGACAGGGGGATGGGATGTCCCCCTTTCGTCGTGCCTGCCGTATCAGGCTGCTTTGGCGGCCGCCGGCTCGCGTGCAGGAACGTAGGCCGGGTAGTCGATATAGCCGGTGGCGCCGCCGCCATAGAACGTCTCGCGATCGGCAGGCGCCAGCGGCCAGCCGTTCTGCAGGCGTGCCACCAGGTCCGGGTTGCTGATGAAGCCGGTGCCGAAGGCAGCCAGATCGATCACGCCGGCATCAATCAACTGCTCGGCGCGCGCGCGGGTCATGCGGCCGGCGAGGATCAGCGCGGTGCCGGGCAGCAGCGGCTTCAGGGTGCGCAGCAGGCCGCCGAAGCCCGAATCGCCCGCGCCATCGACCGACTTCTGGCCGACCTTGAAGCCGGACTGGTCCATCAGATGCACATACGACAGGCCACGCTGACCGATCGCCTGGATGAGCGCGGTGTAGGTCGCGTCGATCTCCGGATACAGCGGCATGTCGAACAGCTGGCCATACGGCGAAAGGCGGATGGCGGTGCGCGAGGCACCGATGCGTGCGACCACGGCATCGATCACCTCGAGGGTGAAGCGCAGGCGGTTCTCCAGCGTCTGTGGGCCGTACTGGTCGTTGCGGTCATTCACGCGCGGATTGATGAACTGCTCATGCAGGTAGCCGTTCGCGCCGTGGATTTCCACGCCATCGAAGCCGGCGTCGATGGCATTGGCGGCTGCCTGCGCGAAGTCGGCGACGATGCGCGCGATCTCTTCCGTCTGCAGCTGGCGCGGGGCCGGCGAGGCCACCAGCGCGGGCTGGCCGTGCTCGTCGTAGCCGAACGCCTGCGCGCCGACCGGCAGGCGCGAACTGGCGCTGACCGGGAGCGCATCATCGGCCTGGATGGTGGGATGCGAGACCCGGCCGACGTGCCAGATCTGCGCGAACATGCGGCTGCCCAGCGCGTGGACCGAATCGGTGGTCAGGCGCCAGCCGGCGATCTGCTCGGCGGTGAAGATGCCGGGGTTGAACAGGTAGCCCTGGCCCTCGCGGGAAATGGGCGTGCCTTCGCTGACGATCAGGCCGGCGGTGGCACGCTGGGCGTAATAGAGCGCCGTGCGCTCATCGGCGGCATCGTGCGGGGCGCGGGCACGGGTCAGCGGGGCCATGACCACGCGGTTGCGCAGGGGCAGACCGGCGAGGTCGAAGGTGTCGAAAAGGGCGCTCATGGGGGTTCCAGATGGGGGAAGGGGGGAGGGCATGGCGATCCGCCATGCGCGTGACCTCATCGTATGGGTGTGCGATAACGGCCACAATCCGGGCTTCTGACAAATTACTATTGCCGGAATCGCAATTCAGACGCCGAGGCCCCCGCCATGCAGCTCAAAGCCCTCCGCTATTTCCTCACCGTCGCCGCCACCGGCAGCTTCCTGGCCACGGCGCGCCACTTCCGGGTGCAGGCGTCGTCGGTATCGCGCTTCATCGCGGCACTCGAGCAGGATGTCGGGCAGCAGTTGTTCTACCGCAGCACGCGCGCCGTGCGGCTGACCGAGGCCGGCGAGCGCTTCCACCTGCAGGTGCGCGATGCCGTCGACCTGCTGGACGAGGCGGTCGAACAACTGGAAGGCCGCGATGCCGGACTGCGGGGGCTGATCCGCATCAACGCCCCCGAATCGCTGGGGCGGCTGCATATCGCCCAGATCGTCAACACACTGCAGGCCAGGTACCCGGAGCTGCTCGTGGAGCTCACCCTCACCGACATGCTGATCGATCCGGTGCAGGAGGGGGTGGACATCACCATCCGGGTGGGGCCGCTGGTCGACTCGGGCCTGATCGGCAAGGTCATCGCGCCGCACCGGAACCTGCTTGCCGCCAGCCCGGCCTACCTGGCCGCACACGGCACGCCGGAGCGGCCCGAGGATCTGCTGCAGCATCAGTGCCTGGTCTACAAAGGCCAGCTGGGCATCCAGAAGTGGTACTTCCGCGCCACGCCCGACGTGCCGTTCAAGGCCTTGAACGTCACCGGGCCCCTGCGCAGCAACAACGCCGAAGCGTTGCTCGCGGCCGCGCTCGCGGGGCGCGGCGTGGTGATGTTCCCGACCTGGCTGTTCAACCCGGACACCCTGCAGGGCGGACACATGGTCACGCTGCTCGACGACTGGGAGTTTTCGCCGCAGTCCGAGCGCGTCCATCTGCAGCTGCTGTCACCGGAAAACAAGCTGCGCTCGCGCAAGGTCCGCGAAGTCTCGGCCTTCCTCACCGATGCGATCGGCTCGCCACCGTACTGGGATCGTGCCGACACGCGGGGACGCTGAGACAGCGACGGGGCGGGAATGCGCTGTCAGGTGTCGGGTGCCGGCACTCAGGGCGCGACGTCTCCCGCACGCGCTGCGATCGGCCGGACCTGCTGCACCAGCGTCAACAAGGTCTTGCCCGGCTCTTCGATCATCACTTCGTGCGCGGACTGCTCGAACCAGATCAGCTGCTTGTCCGGGGCGGTGATCGTGTCGAACCAGGCCGCCGCCAGTTCGGAGGAAACGTTGTAATCGTGGCGGCCCAGGAACAGGAAGATCGGCGTCTGGAAACGGCGCCGACCGGTGAGGTCCAGCGTCAGGGCGCCGGACAGCAGATGTTCCATCGAGAAGTCGTTGCCCTTCCACATGCCGGCGACATCGGCATCGGTGTACTCGGGTGACAGGCGGACGCCGGCCGCTTCGGCATCGCCACCGCGACGGTTGTGCACCATGCCGCCATAGTGGTTGAGCCACTTGCGCTGCTGGAACAGCTGCTGCAGCGGCACCGGGGCATTGCCGACGGCGTAGGGCGCCAGTGCCTGGAGTTCGGCGACCGCCACGGCATTGCCGTCGCGCTCGGCCTGCTGCAGGGTCCAGCGCCATCCCCGGCGTTCGCTCTCGGGCGCGTTCGATATCTGGCCGATGCCGATGTAGGCATGCAGCCAGTCCGGTCGGCGCTGTGCCAGTTCCACGCCGAGATAGCTGCCCCACGAGTGGCCCAGCACGAAAATCCTGTCCTTGCCGAACTCCTTGCGTAGCCAGGCCACCATCTCCTCGGCGTCGGCGATCATGCGTTCGCGCGTCATGGTCGGTGCCACGGCAGCGGGATCGTTGGCGACGTAGGTCTTCCCGGCACCGCGCTGGTCCCACTGGACGACGGTGAAATATTCTTCCCAGCCGCGCTGGAAGTACCAGCTGGTGGGCATCGCCACCCAGCCCGGTCCGCCGTGCAGCATCAACAGCACCGGATTGCGGCGGTCGTTGCCGCGGATCGAGACCGCCTGGTCTATGCCGCCAATACGGACGGTTTCCAGGCGCTCCACCCCGTTATCGCTCACCACGCGCCGCAGTTCCTTGACGATGGCGACCGCTTCGGCCCGGTTGTTCGGTGACGGCGGTGACGGCGGTGACGCGAACGCAGAAGCGGACAGTCCCGCGAGGGCGAGGCCCAGCAGACTCCAAAGCAGGCGTTTCATCGGCGTGGTGACCCGGTGAGGTGCAGTGGCCGGCGAGTGTGTCATGCGCGCAGGCCATCGGCACCCCCATCACGCATGCAGTGGCAGGATCGGGAGAGATTCGCCCCTCACCAGGAGACCACCATGGCTTCGACCGTTGTCCTGACCCGATCATGGGTCATCCATCCGTTCCACGCCGCTGTACTGGGTGGCGTGCTGCCGCTGTTCCTCGGCGCGCTGCTGGCGGACTACGCTTACTGGAGCTCGTACGAGATCCAGTGGGCCAACTTCGCCTCCTGGCTGCTGATCGGCGCCATGGTGATGACCACGCTGGCCCTGCTGTGCGGGATCGTCGGCCTGGTCCGTCGCAGCCGTAACCTTGCGTATGTGGTGCTGCTGGCCGTGACCTGGGGCGTGGGCTTCATCAACTGCCTGCACCACGCCCGCGATGCGTGGGCGGTGATGCCGGCCGGTCTGGTGCTTTCGGTGATCCTGACGGTGCTGGCGTTGATCGCGACCTGGGTGGGACTGTCCAGCCTGCGCGTGGGAGGTGTCCGATGAGCCGCCAGACGATCCGGATCCTCTCGGTGTCCGCGCTTGCGGTCGCACTGGCTGCCTGCAGCGGCAAGGCCCCCGAGCTCGAGCAGTACGGCGGCAACCCGGAGATGCCCAAGCCGCATCGCGGGCTGATGCCGGACATGACCATCGCCAAGCCGGCCCAGTGGGGCGACCGGCTGCCCACCGTGCCCAAGGGCTACCGGATCTCGGCGATCGCCACGGATCTGAGCATTCCGAGGCAGACGCTGGTCCTCCCCAACGGCGACATCCTGGTGGCGGAAGGCCGGGGCGGCAGCGCGCCGAATCTGAAACCGAAGGACGTCATCGCCGGCAAGATCAAGGCCAAGGGCAATACGGCGGTCAAGAGCGGCAACCGCCTGACTCTGCTGCGTGATGCCGATGGCGATGGCACCTACGAACTGAAGACGGTGTTTGCCGACAAGCTCAACGCGCCATATGGGCTGGCGATGATCGGCAACGCGATCTACGTGGCCAACCAGGATGCCGTGGTGCGCTTCGACTACCAGGACGGCCAGACCAAGGCGGCCGCGGCCCCGGTCAAGCTGACCGACCTGCCCGCGGCGATCAACCATCACTGGACGAAGGCGATGACCGCCAGTGCCGATGGCCGCTACCTCTATGTGGGCATCGGCTCCAACAGCAACATCACCGAGCGTGGCATGGCGGTGGAAATCGACCGTGCGCGGATCTGGCAGATCGATGTGGCTACCGGCGCGCACAAGGATTACGCCACCGGCATCCGCAATCCCACCGCGCTGGCGATCCAGCCGGGCACGGGCACGCTGTGGGCGGTGGTCAACGAACGCGATGAGATCGGCCCGAACCTGGTTCCGGATTACCTTACCTCGGTGAAGGAGGGCGGGTTCTATGGCTGGCCCTACAGCTACTGGGGCAAGAACGTGGATCGCCGGGTGATGCCGCAGAATCCGGCGAAGGTCGCCTCGGCGATCGCACCGGACTACGCGCTGGGCTCGCATGTGGCGGCGCTCGGCGTGGCGTTCTCGTCGCCGGTGATGGGCACGCAGTTCGCCGATGGCGTCTTCGTGGGCGAGCACGGCAGCTGGAACCGCAATCCGCCGGTCGGCTACAAGGTGGTGTTCGTGCCCTTCAGCAATGGTCGCCCGGCCGGCGAGCCGATCGATTTCGTGAGCGGCTTCTTCGGCGAAGACGGCAAGACCCGCGGCCGCCCGGTCGGCGTCTCGGTCGACCCGCGCGGCGCCCTGATCGTCGCCGACGACCTTTCCAACACGATCTGGCGCGTCACCCCCGACGGGACGCCCGCGCCGTAACGCTCCAGTAATGGGGACGGATGGGATTAATAATCCCCTCCGTCCCCGTTATGACGCTTGACCTTCCCATGATGGGAACCTTTAGGGTGGCAGGTAACCTCACCCCAAGGACTGTCCCCATGTCTTCCATTGCTTCCCGGTCCGGTGCGCCGATCAGCCGCCTGAGCCTGCCCATCGAGGGCATGACCTGCGCCTCGTGCGTGGGCCGGGTCGAGCGTGCGCTCACTGCGGTGCCCGGCGTAATGAGCGCCTCCGTCAACCTCGCCACCGAGCGCGCCGACCTCGGTTTCATCGGCGCGGCCGATCCCCTGGCCGCCGTACGCGCCATCGAGAGTGCGGGCTACACCGTGCGGGAAGACAGCACCGAACTGAGCATCGAGGGCATGACCTGCGCCTCCTGTGTCGGCCGCGTCGAACGCAGCCTCGGGCAGGTGCCCGGCGTGATCGCCGCCAGCGTCAACCTCGCCACCGAGCGCGCCCAGGTACGCCATCTGGCGGGCACCGTGTCCGTCGCCGATCTCGAGGCCGCCGTGGAAAAGGCCGGCTATACCGGGCGCGCCGTCACCGTCAGCACCGCTGCGGCCGGCGAGCAGGAGGAGGAACGCCGCGAAGGGGAAGCGCGCGCGCTGCGCCGCTCCCTGGTGCTCGCCGCCGCGCTGACCCTGCCGGTGTTCATCCTCGAAATGGGCTCGCACCTGGTCCCGGCCATGCACCACTGGGTGATGCACACCCTGGGAATGCAGACCAGCTGGTATCTGCAGTTCGCGCTGGCCACGCTGGTGCTGTTCGGGCCCGGCCTGCGTTTCTTCCGCAAGGGCGTACCGGCACTGCTGCGTGGCGCGCCGGACATGAACTCGCTGGTGTCGCTGGGCACCGCGGCGGCCTATGGCTACTCGGTGGTCGCCACCTTCGCGCCGGGCGCACTTCCGCCGGCAACCGCCAACGTCTACTTCGAGGCGGCCGTGGTGATCGTGACCCTGATCCTGCTCGGACGCACGCTGGAGGCGCGGGCCAAGGGCCGCACCTCACAGGCGATCAAGCGCCTGGTCGGGCTGCAGGCGCGGACCGCTCGCGTGCAGCGCGGCGCTGACACCGTCGAAGTGCCGCTCGAGCAGGTCACGCGCGGCGACATCGTGCTGGTCCGCCCGGGCGAGAAAGTGCCGGTGGACGGAGTGGTGGTCGAAGGATCCTCGTACGTGGACGAAAGCATGATCACCGGCGAACCGGTGCCGGTCGCCAAGGCGGTGGGTGCCGAGGTCGTCGGTGGCACCCTCAACACGACCGGCGCCTTCAGCTTCCGTGTCACCAAGGTGGGCGGCGACACCGTGCTCGCGCAGATCATCCGTCTGGTCGAGCAGGCGCAGGGCTCCAAGCTGCCGATCCAGGCGCTGGTCGACAAGGTGACGATGTGGTTCGTGCCGGCGGTGATGGCCGCGGCCGCGCTCACCTTCCTGGTCTGGCTGGTGTTCGGCCCCGCGCCGGCGCTGACCTTTGCGCTGGTCAATGCCGTCGCGGTGCTCATCATCGCCTGCCCCTGTGCGATGGGCCTGGCCACGCCGACCTCGATCATGGTCGGCACCGGGCGCGCCGCCGAATTGGGCGTGCTGTTCCGCAAGGGCGAAGCCCTGCAGGCCCTGCGCGATGTGAGTGTGATTGCGCTGGACAAGACCGGCACGCTGACCAAGGGCCGTCCGGAACTGACCGACCTGGAGCCGGCCGCCGGTTTCACGGCGGATGAGGTGCTGGCGCTGGTCGCTGCAGTGGAGACCCGTTCCGAGCACCCGATCGCCGAGGCCATCGTGGCGGCCGCCAAGGCGCGGGGTCTTGCACTGGCCCCCATCGAGAGTTTCGAGGCCGTGCCCGGCTTCGGCGTGTCGGCGCAGGTCGGCGGCCGCAGCGTCGCAGTCGGCGCGGACCGCTACATGATCCAGCTCGGCCAGGATGTCGCCGCCTTCCGCGCTACTGCCCAGCAGCTGGGCAAGCAGGGCAGGAGCCCGCTGTATGCCGCCATCGATGGTCGTCTGGCGGCGGTCATCGCGGTGGCCGATCCGATCAAGGAGAGCACGCCGGCCGCGATCCAGGCGCTGCACGCGCTCGGGCTGAAGGTGGCGATGATCACCGGCGACAATGCCGCCACCGCCGCGGCGATCGCCCGCCAGCTCGGCATCGATGAAGTAGCGGCCGAAGTGCTGCCGGATGGCAAGGTCGCGGCATTGAAGCGTTTCCGCGCGGGCGGCGCCAAGGTGGCCTTCGTCGGCGACGGCATCAACGACGCACCGGCCCTGGCCGAGGCCGATGTCGGCCTGGCGATCGGTACCGGCACGGATGTGGCGATCGAGGCCGCGGACGTGGTGCTGATGTCCGGCGACCTGCGTGGCGTGCCCAATGCCATCGCATTGAGCAAAGCGACCATCCGCAACATCAAGCAGAACCTGTTCTGGGCCTTCGCCTACAACGCGGTGCTGATCCCGGTGGCCGCGGGCCTGCTGTACCCGTTCAACGGCACGCTGCTCTCGCCGATCTTCGCCGCGGCGGCGATGGCCCTGTCCAGCGTGTTCGTGCTCGGCAACGCGCTGCGGCTCAAGCGCTTCCATGCACCGATGCAGGCCGATACGCTGGATACCGGCGTCGAGGCAGGCGCTATGAGGGCCGTACGATGAATATTGGGGAGGCAGCGACGTTCTCGGGCGTGTCGGCCAAGATGATCCGCTACTACGAGCAGATCGGGCTGATTCCTCCGGCGGCCCGCTCGGAGGCGGGTTACCGGCATTACAGCCCGCAGGACGCGCACAGCCTGCGCTTCATCCGGCGCGCGCGCGATCTGGGTTTCTCGGTCGAGCAGATCGGCGAACTGCTGGTGCTGTGGCAGGATCGCGAGCGCGCCAGTGCCGACGTCAAGGCGGTTGCGCTGTCCCACGTGGGCGGGTTGAAGGCCAAGATCGCCGAGCTGCAGGCGATGGTGCAGACCCTGGAGCATCTGGCCGAGCACTGCCATGGCAATGACCGGCCGGATTGCCCGATCATCGCTGACCTGGCCGAGCCCGTTGCCGCCGCATCGGACGCGCCGGCGTCCAGGAAGGCACGCCGGACGCCGTTGTTCGGGGCCGATACCCCCGTGTCCTCACGCGGGGTATCGGCGCGGAAGCCACGCGCCTGAGTGACGTCCGCCGGTGATCAGGGCTGTGGGGCGGAGGCGAGCTTCTGCATCAGCACGGCCGCGGCTTCGGCGGACGAGGCCGGATTCTGGCCGGTGATCAGCAGCCCGTCGCTGACCACGTACGAGCCCCAGTCCGGGCCCTGCGAGTAGTCGCCCCCCGCGGCCTTGAGCATGTCTTCGACCAGGAAGGGCACCACGTCAGTCAGGCCGACGCCGGCTTCCTCGGTGTTGGTGAAGCCGGTGACCTTCCTGCCCTGGACCAGCGGGGCGCCCTCGGCGCTCTTGACGTGACGCAGCACGCCGGGGGCATGGCAGACCAGCGCGACCGGCTTGCCGGCGGCGATGAAGGCCTCGATCAGCGCGATCGAGTGGCTGTCTTCGGCCAGGTCCCACAGCGGGCCATGACCGCCGGGATAGAACACGGTATCGAAGTCGGCCTGCGAGACGCTGTCCAGGCGCACGGTGTCGGCCAGCTGTGCGTTGGCGTCCGCATCGGCTTCGAAACGACGCGTGGCGTCGGTCTTGAAGTCGGGCTCGTTGCTCTTGGGATCCAGTGGCGGCTGCCCGCCCTTGGGCGAGGCCAGCACGATCTCGGCGCCGGCGTCCTTGAAGGTGTAGTAGGGCGCGGCCAGCTCTTCCAGCCAGAAGCCGGTCTTCTTGCCGGTGTTGCCGAGTTCGTCGTGGGACGTCAATACGATGAGGACTTTCATGGGTGATACTCCTGTGGGTGCTTGATTAGACTGGTCGTCTAGTGATGGGGCCGAAAAGAACACGCCGATGCCGGCGTGCGTGAGACATCCCTTTGTCAGGGGGCGGTATGCAGAAGGCGGCGGGTCAACGCCACGGCATCGTCGAAGGGGCGGGTCGTGCGGGCGATCTTGACCATGATGCTGGTGCCCAGCCACAGCTGGTACAGGCGCCGCGCCACCGCATCGGGCGGGTCCTGAAGCGTCACCGATCCGTCGGCGACGCCTGCGTCAAGCGCACGCGCCAGACGATCGGTGATCCCGGTGGTGCCGCGCTGCAGGGCGGCCCGCATGGGCTCGGACAGGTCGGCGACTTCCGCGCCGAGCTTCACCGCCAGGCACTTGCCTTGGCAATCCTCGAACGACTGGCTGTCCTGCCACGCAGCGAAATACGCCTCCAGCTGCTCGGCCTTGGTCTGGCCCGGCTGCCGGAAGATGCGGTCCATGTCGGCAAGGTACGCACTGAAGTAGTCCTCGAGCAGCGCCTCGCCGAATGCCTCCTTGGAGGCAAAGTAGTGGTAGAACGAGCCCTTGGGGACGCCCGCCGCTGCGAGCACTTCATTGAGGCCGACGGCGGAGAAGCCCTTGGCGCCCATGATCCGCTGGCCTGTGGCCAGGATCGTGTCGCGGACGGGGGAGGTGGCGGAGGCGGAGGCGGAGGTCATGGGAGGGACTGTACGCCTGATTAGACCGGTCGTCTAGTGCTGGGCGGTTGGCCTGACGGAGAGCCGGCCAGCGGCCGGCACTACCGGATCACGGTATATTCCCCGGCCCCTTTTCATCGCCAGATCCAGACCCCGCCATGAGCATGCCCCGGACATACTACAAACACCCCGCGGAATCCGAGATCGGCAACGGCACGATCTACCTCGAGGCACAGGGCGATGTGATCGTCCGCCAGGTCGAAAGCTATCGCAGCGTGCTGGTCTGGGCCGACAAGTCGGGGCAGGCCGACGAACGCTTCCCGCTGTCCGATCAGCCCTTGTCCTGGCTGGACCTGGATTCGGATGACAGCATCACCGCCAGCCAGTTTGAAGCGGTCTGGAAGCAAGCCAAGGCCGTGTCCGGCTGAGGTTGCCGGGGCGCGGGACTCAGACCGTCCAGCCCGGGCGCTCCGCCGCCGCCACATGCATCAGCTGATCCAGCTGGCGCAGCGCCCGGTGCAGTTCCTGCCGGTGGGCGGCCGCGCCCAATGAAATCCGCACCGCATCGTTGATCGCCACGCCTTCGGGCGTGAAGGCCGACGACGGTGCGATGCCCAGGCCCTGCAGCCGCGCGGCGTGGGTCAGGCTGGCATCGGTCCAGTGCGCGGGCAGCCGGCACCATGCGTGCACGCCCGCGCAGTGCTGCAGGAAGCGCGGCGACAACGCCGACTGCGCCAGGTAGCGGCGCTCGGCCGCCTCTTCCTGCACCAGCTTCAGCATCGCCTGGGCCGAGCCATCCAGGATCAGTTGCGTCACCAGGGCATTCATCAGCGGCGGCGCCATCAGGTTGACCGCGCGCAGGGCATCGAGCACCGGTTGCCGGTCCATGCCGTCGGGCAGGCGCACGAAACCGGTGTGCAATCCCGGGCTCAGGCACTTGGAGAGGGTGGAGATGTAGCAGGCGTGCCGTGGCGCCAGCAGCGCGAGCGGGGCAGGGGCGTCGTCGACCAGCAGCCAGTACGGATCGTCTTCGATCAGTCGCAGGTCCTGCGCGCGGATCACCTGGGCCAGCGCCTCGCGGCGTGCCTGCGGCATCGTGTGGGCGGTCGGGTTCTGCGCGGTTGGGTTGAGGTAGATCAGCCGTGCGCCCTGCTGCTTCGCGATGCGCGCCAGTGCGTCCGGACGCATGCCGTGCGCGTCGCACTCGACCACGTGCAGCCGTCGCTCCAGCACCCGCGCGGCGTGCAGCAGGCCCGGGTAGACCAGGGGCTCGCACAGGATCGTGTCGCCGGCGTCGGTCAACGCCAGCAGCAGGGCCGACAGCGCCGCCTGCGCGCCTTCGGTGACGACCAGCGTATCGGCATCGACCTTGCCGAGGATCGGCTTGAGCCAGTGCTGGGCCGCCCGGTGATCGGCGCGGCTGCCACCGCCCACGTGATACGTCATCAGGTTGTCCGCATCGCTGCGGGTCAGCACGGACGACAGGCCACGCCGCAGAACGTCGGCGACCTGGCCGCCGCCGGGGCTGGGCGGCAGGTTCATGCTCAGGTCGACCAGCTGGGTGAGCTCCACCTGCGGAGGCGCGACGAACGAGCCGAGCGGGCCGCGCGCATCGATCAATCCGCGTTTGCGTGCCTCGGTGAAGGCGCGGGTGATGGTGGTCAGATCCACGCCGAGTTCGGCGGCGAGCGCGCGCTGTGCGGGCAGGCGCTCACCCGGGCGCAGCGCGCCGGACCAGACCGCACGTTCCAGTGCCTGCACGATGCGCAGGTAGACCGGCCCGTGGCCGTCGGCGATGAGGGGGCTCCATTCCATGCGCGCATGGTACGCGCGGCGCAGGGCCGGGCTGCGACAGTGTGTCGCATCATGTATGGATCATGTCGTTGCCTAACGTACGCGGCTGCGGCGGGCACCCCCCATGCATATCGGTCATGCAGGGGGGTGTTCGCCACTTTTCATGATCCGGGCCGCCCGGCCCGGCACTGCGTTGGAAGGGCCGTCACGCATGAACCCCGCTACACATCCCGCTCGCCGCGCCACCCCGGCCGGTCGAGCCCGCGCCGGACGCTGGTTCGGCCTGGCAGCGCTGCTGCCATTGCTCACAGGGTGCAAGAACCTGGAGCTGTTCAACCCCATGGGCAGCATCGCCGAGCAGGAAATGCAGCTGATCCTGGTCTGCACCGGCCTGATGCTGCTGGTGGTGATCCCGGTGATCATCCTCACGCTGTACTTCGCGTGGCACTACCGCGAGTCCAACAAGGAGGCCACCTACGCGCCGACCTGGTCGCATTCCACCGCGATCGAAGTGGTGGTGTGGACGATTCCGTGCCTGATCGTGGTCGTGCTCGGCGTGTTGATCTGGAAGAGCACCCACGCACTGGATCCCTACCGCCCGATCGCGTCGGACAAGCCCGCACTGCGCGTGGAAGTGGTCTCGCTCAACTGGAAATGGTTGTTCATCTACCCGGACCACAACGTGGCCACGGTCAATGAGCTCGTGATGCCGGTCGATACACCGGTGGCGTTCAAGCTGACCTCCGAGTCGATGATGAATGCCTTCTTCGTGCCGCAGCTGGGCAGCATGGTCTACACCATGCCGGCGATGCAGACCCGCCTGCACCTGATCGGCCATACGCCGGGCACCTACGCCGGCATGTCGTCCGCCTACAGCGGTTCGGGCTTCTCGGACATGAAGTTCGATGCGCGGGTGATGACCGAGGCGGACTTTACGCAGTGGCTGGCGCAGTCGCGTGGCACCGCCGCGCACCTGGACCAGGCCCGCTTGGCCGAACTGGAGAAGCCGACCCACGGTGCGCCGATGCAGCGCTTCGCCAGCGTGGATACCGGACTGTTCGACAGCATCCTGCGCCGTTACGGCGGCATGCCCGATGACGAGATCTGCCTGCCCGGCGAAGAACCCGGCGCGAAATCCCAACCCGTAAGCCTGGCCGCGTCTGCCAGCCGTACCGCGGAGAACTGATTGTGCTCGGAAAGTTGAACCTCGAAGCGATTCCCTACCACGACCCGATCATCATGTCGGCGCTGGTGGGCTCGCTGCTGCTGGGCGTGGCGATCGTCGCGGCCATCACGTATTACAAGAAGTGGGGCTATATCTGGACCGAGTGGATCACCTCGGTGGACCACAAGAAGATCGGCGTGATGTACATCCTCCTGGCCTTGGTCATGCTGGTGCGCGGCTTCGCCGACGCGCTGATGATGCGTGCCCAGCAGGCCATCGCCGCCAATGACAGTGCAGGCTACCTGCCGCCGGAACACTACGACCAGATCTTCACCGCGCACGGTGTGATCATGATCTTCTTCGTGGCCACGCCGCTGATCGTGGGCTTGATGAACATCGTGGTGCCGCTGCAGATCGGCGCGCGCGACGTGGCGTTCCCGTTCGTCAACTCGCTCAGCTTCTGGCTGTCGGCGGTGGGCGCGGTGCTGGTGATGCTGTCGATGTTCGTCGGCGATTTCGCCGCGACCGGCTGGGTCGCCTATCCGCCGCTGTCCGGGATCGAGTACAGCCCCACGGTGGGCGTGGATTACTACATCTGGTCGCTGCAGGTCTCCGGCATCGGCACCACGCTGACCGGCCTGAACTTCATCGTCACCATCCTCAAGATGCGTGCACCGGGCATGGACCTGATGAAGATGCCGGTGTTCACCTGGACCGCGCTGATCACCAACATCCTGATCGTGGCGATTTTCCCGGTGCTGACCGCGACCCTGGCGCTGCTGACCATGGACCGCTACTTCGGGATGCATTTCTTCACCAATGACGCCGGCGGCAACGCCATGATGTACGTCAACCTGATCTGGATCTGGGGCCATCCGGAAGTCTATGTGCTGATCCTGCCGTGCTTCGGCGCGTTCTCGGAGATCATCGCCACGTTCTCGGGCAAGCCGCTGTTCGGCTACCGCTCGATGGTCTACGCGACCTCGTCGATCGGCATCCTGTCGTTCTTCGTGTGGCTGCACCACTTCTTCACCATGGGCTCGGGCGCGAACGTGAATGCCTTCTTCGGCATCATGACCTCGATCATCTCGATCCCCACCGGCGTGAAGCTGTTCAACTGGCTGTTCACCATGTACCGCGGCCGGATCCGCTACCACTCCTCGACGTTGTGGACGATCGGCTTCATGGTCACCTTCGCCCTGGGCGGCATGACCGGCGTGATGCTGGCGATCCCGGGTGCCGACTTCGTGCTGCACAACAGCCTGTTCCTGATCGCGCACTTCCATAACGTGATCATCGGCGGCGTGGTGTTCGGGTGCCTGGCCGGCATCAGCTTCTGGTTCCCGAAAGCCTTTGGTTTCACCCTCAACGAGCGCTGGGGCAAGATTTCGTTCTGGTGCTGGCTGGTCGGTTTCTACCTGGCCTTCATGCCGCTGTACGTGCTCGGCTTCAAGGGCATGACCCGCCGCATGAATCACTACGGCGTGGAGGGCTACCAGCCCTGGCTGATCGTGGCCGCGATCGGTGCGCTGGTGATCGCTGCCGGCATCGCCGCGATGTTCATCCAGTTCTACGTCAGCGTGCGTGACCGCAAGGCCAACATGGACCTCACCGGCGACCCGTGGAATGCGCGCAGCCTGGAATGGGCCACGTCCTCGCCGCCGCCGTTCTACAACTTCGCGAAGCTGCCCACGATCACCTCGCTGGAACAGCATTGGGACGACAAGCAGCACGGCCGGGCCTGGCAGCGCCAGGACAGCTACGAGGACATCCACATGCCGCGCAATACCGCAGCGGGTGTGGTGATCTCGGTGTTCAGCCTGGTCCTGTGCTTCGCCCTGGTCTGGCATATGTGGGTGCTGGCCGGCATCGGCCTGATCGGTGTGATCGCCACCTTCGTGCTGCGTTCGTACGACCGTGACGTGGACTACTACGTGCCCGCCGCCGAGGTGAAGCGCATCGAAGACGCGCACTTCGCGCAGATGGAAGGAGCCAAGGCATGAGCGGCGATACCCTGACCGCTGCCACGCAGCACGGGCACCTCGCGGCCGGTCATCACGACCACGCCGACGAGCACCACGACGACGGCAACAAGACCGTCGTCGGGTTCTGGATGTACCTGATGGGCGACTGCCTGATCTTCGCGGTGCTGTTCGCCACCTTCGGCGTGCTGCTCAACGGCACGGCCGATGGCCCCAGCGGGAAAGAGCTGTTCAAACTGAGCTTCGTGCTCTCCGAAACGGTGGTGCTGCTGCTCAGCAGCTTCACCTTCGGCCTGGCGATGCTTGGCATGCAGGCCGGCAGACGCAACCAGGTGGTGGGATGGCTGGCCGTGACCGGCGTGCTCGGTGCGGTGTTCATTGGCATGGAGCTGTATGAGTTCGCCGAGCTGATCCATGAAGGCGCCACCCCGGACGTGAGCGCGTATCTGTCGGCGTACTTCACGCTGGTGGCCACGCACGGCCTGCATGTCACCTTCGGCCTGCTATGGCTGGCCATCATGATCCACCAGGTGCTGAAGTTCGGCCTGGACGGGATCGTGCGCCGCCGCCTGGCCTGCCTGAGCCTGTTCTGGCACTTCCTGGATCTGATCTGGATCTGTGTGTTCACCTTCGTCTACCTGCGGGAGTTCGTATGAGCGGCCACGCCACCCTGAAGGGCTACATCCTCGGCCTGCTGCTGTGCCTGGTGCTGACCGGCGCCTCGTTCGCCGTGGTCATGACCGGGCTCGTACCGCAGCCGCTGCGGCTGACCGCGATCGTGGTGCTGTGCGTGGTGCAGCTGGTCGCGCAGCTGGTGCTGTTCCTGCATATCGGGGCAGGGCGCAGCCAGCGCGAGAACACCGGCATCTTCCTGTGCACCGCCTTCCTGATCGCCATCGTGGTGGCCGGCTCGCTGTGGGTGATGCACAACGCCACCCTCAACATGATGCCGATGCAGATGTCGGGCACGCCATGAGCAGGTCCCGCGCCGGCGCCCTGTGGGTCGGGCTGCTGTTGACGAGCTCCCTGATGCCGGTGGTGGCGGCGGCCGCGCCGACCCACGCCGCGGCAACGGTGTCGGTCAGCGATCCGTGGATCCGGCTGCCACCACCGGCGGCGAGCGTGGCGGCCGGCTATGTCCAGCTGCATAACGGTGGCGGGCCGGACCGGCTGCTGTCCGCCTCGTCCGCGGCGTTCGCCGAGGTGCAGATCCATGCCATGCGCATGGACGGCGAAGTGATGCGCATGCAAGCGCTGCCCGATGGCCTGGCCTTGCCGGAAGGCCAGACCGTGGCGCTGCAGCCCGGCGGCTATCACCTCATGCTGTTGAATCCCAAGCGGCCGTTGTCGGCCGGGCAGACGGTGCGGATCAGACTCCGGTTCGCCCACGGTGCCGAACAGGCGGTGGACTTCAGCGTGCGCGATGGTCGGGTCGCGCAGGGATCGGCTAAGTGAGCCGTCGGCTAGCCGCGGGCCTGCTGGCACTGATGCTGCTGGCCGGCTGCGCGGACGGCCAGGCACCCGTGATGGGCCAGGCGGCCTTTGCGGCCGTGAGGCTGGAGAGCAGCGACGGCCGCACGCTCACCCTCCGGGATCTGCAGGGCAGGCCGACCCTGCTGTTCTTCGGCTTCACCCATTGCCCCGAGGTGTGCCCGCTGAGCCTGGTCAAGGCGGTGCAGATCAAGCGCCTCCTGGGCCCGGCGGCAGAGCGACTGCAGGTCGTCTTCGTGACGGTCGACCCGCAGCGCGACACACCGGCGCACCTGCGCGAATACCTGGCCGCCTTCGATCCGGGCTTCCTCGGCCTGGCCGGTGACGAGGCGGGCACGCGTGCCATCGCCGAAAGCCTGGGCGTGAGCTATCGCCGGGTCGGCGAGGGCGACGCCGCGACCTTCGAGCACACCGCGTCGTGGTTCCTGCTCGGCGCCGACGGACAGCTGCACGATGTGTACGGCTATGCGATGAGCGAGCAGGCGATCGTGGAGAAGCTGCGCGGTCGGCTGGCGGCGGCTGGCACATGAAGCCGTTGACGGCCACGTTCCGAGGGCGGGCACTGCGATGAGCCGTACTGCGCCGCACCGTGCGGACGCCGTGCTGCTGCTCGGCTCGGCCGGCTGCGCGCTCACCGTGCTCGACACCAATGTGGTCGGTGTGGTGCTGCCGACCATCGCGCGCGATCTGTCGGCCTCCTTCGCGGACATCGAGTGGGTGGTCAGTGCCTACGTGCTGTGCTTCGCCGCGTTGCTGCTGCCGGCGGGCACGCTGGCCGACCGCATCGGTCGTCGGCGCCTGTTCCTGATCGGCTTGAGCCTGTTCGCGCTGACCTCGGTGGCGTGCGGCATCGCCGGCACTGCGATGACCTTGTACCTGGCACGGGCCGGGCAGGGTGCGGCGGCCGCGTTCATGCTGGCACCTGCGCTGTCGTTGATCGGGCATGCGCACCAGACCGCCCCCTCGCGTGCGCGTGCCTGGGCGATCTGGGGCGCGATCATGGGCCTGACCATGGTGCTCGCGCCCTTGATCGGCGGCGCCATCGCCACCTGGTTCGGCTGGCGCTGGGCCTTCCATATCAACCTTCCCCTGTGCCTGCTGCTGGCCGGCCTGGCGTGGAGTTTCGTGCCGGAATCGCGCGATCCGGTCAGCCGTCGCATCGACGTGCCGGGCGTACTGCTGTTCGCGGGCAGCATGCTGTCGTGGACCTGGGCGCTGATCCGCGGGCCGGTGGAAGGCTGGGGCAGCGCGGCGGTGCTGCCGTGGCTGCTGGCCGGGACGGTGCTGGGCGCTGGCTTCATCGCGGTCGAACAGCGCCGCGCCCAGCCCATGCTCGACCTGCGCCTGTTCCGCGCGCCGGCGCTGGTGGGCGCAGTGCTGGCGATGTTCGCCTACGCCGCCTGCGTACAGGTGATGGCCTCGTTGCTGCCGCTGCTGCTGCAGAACGCCCGCGGCGACAGCGTGCTGCAGGCCGGCGTGCACATGCTGCCGTTCGCGCTGGCGATGCTGCTGCTGCCGTTCCTCGGTCGCCGCCTCGGCACGCGATGGGCCTCCGGTCGGATCCTGGTGCTCGGCCTGGGCGTGGCCGTGATCGGCAACCTCGGTATCGCCGTGGCGCTGTGGCAGCACAGCAGCGCGGGCCTGCTGCTGGCGATGGCCGTGCTCGGCAGTGGCGGTGGCCTGCTCAATGGCGAAACGCAGAAGGCGATCATGAGCGTGATCCCGCCGGACCGCGCCGGCATGGCCTCGGGCATCAGTACCACCGCGCGCTTCACCGGCATCCTGATCGGGTTCGCCACGCTGGGCGCGGTGCTGTCCAGCCATGTACGTGACGCCGCCCGCGGCGCGCTGACCGAGGCCGGGCAAGCATGGACGCCGGCGCTGATCGAGCGCGTGGTGGTGGGCGAGCTGTCCGTGCAGGGCGCGGCCAGCGACGGCCTCACGCAGCTGGCCCGCCACGCCTACGCGGAGGGGGCCGCCTATGCCTTCGTGACGGCCGCCGTGATCGCACTGGTGGCGATGCTGCTGACCAACACGCTGATGGCGAGGCGCTGTTCGCAGGGATAGAGCGCCGGCGGGTCGCATCCACGCGGGGCGTGGATCTACCAGGCGCGGGCGCGCACATCCCAGCAGGCGGCGGTGAACGTCACCGCATCGCCTTCAACGAACGGCGCAAAGGCCTGCAGTACCGCGTCCATCACCTGCGACCGTGCAGCCGCGTCGAGGTGCGCATTCCGTAACGCGCTTCCGACCGGTCCCAGCAAGGTCACGTAGGTCGCCAGGTCCGCACGGTCGATCCGGCAGACCACGTCCAGCGGCAGGATCTCGACATCCTCCCAGCCCGCGTCTGTCAGGATCTGCTCGACCTGCGCACGGTCGGCGAACGCGAACTGCCCCGGTCCCCCGGGCTGGCGCGCGGGCAGGGTCAACCACGGTGCGGCCGCGCGCTCGGCCGTGGTCATGAAGCCATTCTCGTCGGGGCCGCGCCAGACCAGGGCCTGCAGCACGCCGTCACGTTTCGCCGCCCGCTGCAGCTGCACGAAAGCCTGCACGGGATCATCGAAGAACATCACCCCGAAGCGCGACACGATCCGATCCAGGCTGCCCGGTGCGAACGCATGCTGCTGCGCGTCGGCGACGATGAACTCCACGGGCAGCCCGGCACGTTGCGCGCGCTCACGCGCCAGCGCGATCATCGGGGCCGAGATGTCGACCCCGGTAACGTGAGCATCCGGACTCATCCGCCCGGCAATGGCAAGCGCCACCGCGCCGGTCCCGCAGCCCACATCCAGGACGTGCAGTTCGTCGCCGGGCGGGATCGCCTCGACCAGGTGGGTGGCAAGCGGCGCGAACATCTGGTCTAGGATGCGCTGCGCCTCCACCCACGCCTCACCGGCGGGGCCATTCCATAGCGCGTGCTGCGAGGTGTCGGTCATTGCGTGGCTCGATCTGGGCTTGCCAGTGGGGTAAGGAGCTCGCACTGTGCCACCTCAACCATCGTTGAGGTCAAGTGGGGATGCCTCAGCCCCACCACACATCCACCAGAAGCTTCACGTTCAAGACGATGATCAGGCCGCCGATCAGCCATGACAGCGCGATCAGCCAGCGCGGCGCGACCAGCGCCCCCATCTTGGCCTTGTCCGACACGAACCGCACCAGCGGTACCACCGCGAACGGCAGCTGCATCGACAGCAGCACCTGGCTCAGCACCAGCAACCGCGCGGTGCCCTGCTCGCCGTAGATCGCGGTGACCACCACCACCGGCACGATCGCGATGCCGCGGGTAATCAGGCGCCGTGCCCACGGGGCAATCCGCAGCCGCAGGAAACCTTCCATCACGATCTGCCCGGCCAGCGTCGCAGTCACCGTCGAGTTGATCCCCGAAGCGAGCAGGGCGACCGCGAACAGGGTGGAGGCCAGCCCTACGCCGAGCATCGGCGCCAGCAGCTCGTATGCCTGCTCGATCTCCTGCACGTCGGTACGGCCGTGCGCATGGAACACCGCGGCCGCCAGGATCAGGATCGAGGCGTTGATGAAGAGCGCCAGCATCAGGGCGATGGTGCTGTCGGTCACCGCCCAGCGCAGTGCACTGCGGCGCCCGGCATCGGTGCGCGGGTAGGCGCGGGTCTGCACGATCGAGGAGTGCAGGTACAGATTGTGTGGCATCACGGTGGCGCCGATGATGCCGATCGCCAGGTACAGCGCCTTGGGGTCGGTCACCACCTGCGCGTGCGGGATGAAGCCGGCCAGCACGGCCTGCAGCGGCGGGGCGGCGATGAAGATCTGGATCGCGAAGCAGCCGAAGATCACCAGCAGCAGCGCGATCACGAAGGCCTCCAGCGCGCGGAAGCCGCGGTTCATCAGCAGCAGCACCAGCACCACATCCACCGCGGTGATGATCGCGCCGGCCAGCAGCGGGATGCCGAACAGCAGCTTCAGCGCGATCGCGGTGCCGATCACCTCGGCCAGGTCGCAGGCGATGATCGCGATCTCGCACAGCAGCCACAGGCCCAGGTTCACCGGCCGCGAATAGTGATCGCGGCACGCCTGCGCCAGATCGCGCCCGGTCGCGATGCCCAGCCGCGCGGACAGCCCCTGCAGCACGATCGCCATCAGATTGGAAAGCAGGATCACCGACAGCAGCAGATAGCCGAACTGCGCGCCGCCGGCGATGTCCGTGGCCCAGTTGCCCGGATCCATGTAGCCGACCGAAATCATGTAGCCGGGGCCGAGGAAGGCCAGCAGCCGGAACCACCAGTGGCCGCCGCTGGGAACGGCCACGCTGGCGTTCATTTCACCCAGGCTGGGCGTGTGCCCGTCCGAGGAAGGCCAGGCAGGGGAGTTCCCGGGGCGGCGTTGGATGTCCACGGCCGCAATATAGCAGAGGCTATGTTAGTAAGTCTTTGCAATTTCGGGTCACGCGACCTGACTCCAATCAGCGTGGCGGCGGCAGGCGGCGCATCCCATGGGTGTGTGGCAGGGAGGCCTTCATCGCGTCGATGAAGGCACGCAGCCGACTTGGCATCTGGCGCGTCGTGGGATAGACGAGGTGCACCGGCAAGGGGGGTGCCTCCCGCTCCGGCATGAGGCGGATCAGCCGACCGGCTCGCAGCGCCTCCTCCACCAGCCAGGCGGACACGACGGCGGCTCCCAGGCCCGCCAACGCCGCCTCGCGCACGACGAACAGATTGTCGGTGAACAGGCGGGGCTGGATCGCGATCTGCAGGGCCGGGCCACCGTCGTCGGGCAGCAGCGTGATGCGGTCGCGGTAGTAGGTGGTGAGCGCGATCCAGGGCACGGTGGTCAACAGGGCGGGGTCGCGCGGATCCGCTTCGCCGATCAGCTGTGGCGAGGCAATGACGATGCGAGGCACCTCGGCCAGGGGCACTGCAACGAGGTGTGGCGCGTCCACCGTGCCAACCCGGATCGCACAGTCGATGCCCTCGGCGATGAAGTCCGGATGGCGATCTTCCAGGATCCACTCCAGATTGACCTGGGGATGGCGCGCCAGGAACTGAAGCATCGGGGCCAGCAGCTGCGCTTGCCCGAACGCGTGCGGCACCAGCACCCGCAGCCGCCCGCGCGGCACGTTCACCTCGCCGCGCAGGTCGGCCTGGATCGCGTCCCAGTCGGCGACCAGTGCCTCGGCATGGGCGAAGCACCGCTCGCCGTCTTCGGTGAGGGTCATGCGGTGCGTCGAGCGCTTGAGCAGTTGCAGGCCGAACAGGCGCTCCAAGGCCTGAAGACGCCGGCTCACGGTTGGCTGCGTGGTGCCGAGCTGGGCCGCAGCGGCTGAAAGGCTGCCGCTTTCCACGATGCGCACGAAGGTCCGCAGCAGATCGATACGGTCGGCGCTGGGGGCAGGGCTGATGCTGGTCATGCGTCGGACGTATGAGGAATATGCGGGAAAGCCTACTACACGCCGCGCCTGGGGAGGGCGATGCTGGCGCCACTTTCCCCGTGGTTGGAGTTGCCCATGTCTGTCCTGCATATACCTTCCAGCGCGCCGCCGACGCACACGCTGGCACCGCGATTGATCCTGGCGATGGCTGCGGCGACCGGTTTTTCCGTTGCTTCCATCTACTACAGCCAGCCCATGCTCGGGGTAATGGGGCCCAGCCTGTCCGCGGCGCCCGCCGCCATCGGCTTGGTGCCTACGCTGACGCAGCTGGGTTATGCGCTGGGCATTCTGCTGCTGGCGCCATTGGGCGACCGGTTCGATCGCCGTCGGCTGATCCTGGTCAAGGCTGCGCTGCTCGCGCTGGCGCTTGGCGGGGCGGCACTGGCGGGCAGCCTGCCGACGCTGCTGCTGGCCAGTCTGCTGGTGGGCCTGACGGCGACAGTCGCCCAGGATGTCGTACCCGCGGCAGCCAGCCTTGCACCTGAGGCAAGCCGGGGCGCCGTGGTCGGGAAGGTCATGACCGGGCTGCTGCTCGGCATCCTGCTCTCACGCGTCGCCAGCGGGCTGGTTGCTGAATGGCTCGGCTGGCGCACGATGTTCGGGCTCGCGGCGCTTTCGGTCGGGCTGATGGCGGTGGCCCTGGGACGGGAGCTGCCGCGCTTCGCGCCGAGTACCACGCTGCGCTATCCGGCGTTGTTGGGTTCGCTGGTGGCGCTGTGGCGCGGGCAACCGGCGCTGCGCCGCGCCGTGTTCGCGCAGGGGCTGCTGGCGGTCGGGTTCAGTGCGTTCTGGTCGACCCTGGCGCTGATGCTGCACAGTCGCTATCAACTGGGCAGTGCGGTGGCCGGCGCCTTCGGCATCGCCGGTGCGGCGGGTGCGCTGGCGGCACCGTTGGCCGGGCGGTGGGCCGACCGGCTCGGCAGCCATGCGGTGGCCCGGATCGCGATTCTGGTCGCGCTGTGCGGGTTTGCGATGCTCCTGCTGGATCCGTGGCTGCCGCGGGTCGCGGTGGTGCCGCTGCTGGCGGTGAGTGCCGTGGTGTTCGATTTCGGGTTCCAGTCGGCCCTGGTCTCGCATCAGACCCTGGTCTACGGGCTGGTGCCCGATGCCCGCAGCCGGCTCAACGCACTGCTGTTCACCGGGGTCTTCCTTGGCATGGCCGCGGGCGGCGCGCTGGGAAGCCTGGCGCTCGCAGAGTGGGGCTGGATGGGCGTGGCCACGCTGGCGACCGCGGCGGCGGCACTGAGCCTGTTCGTGCGCCGCCGGCGCCCCCTCCCAACGTCTTAACCCTGAACCGCGTATCGTCACCGCTCTTTTCAGCTGGAGTGGATGCATGCGTTGGATCGTGTTGTTGGCCGCATTGGCGATGCCTGTAGTGGCGTGGCTCTCACAGACCGGCATGTTCGGCCCGACCAACGGCGCAGTGTCCGACCAGTATCCGACGCTGCTGGTGGCGGCCGGGTACGCCTTCGCGATCTGGGGCGTGATTTTCCTCTGGGACGTGCTGTTCGGATTCTGGCAGCTGCGCCTCCGCAAGCCCGACATCACCGGCGTGCGCCCGTGGGCCGCCGCCGGTTTCGCGCTCACCGCCGCCTGGATGCCCGTGTTCTCCAACCAGTGGTTCCTGCCGGCGCTGGCGATCATATGGGCCGCCTTGCTCTGCCTGATCGTGGCCGCCTACCGCGCCTCGCCGATCACCGCTCCGGGCGGTCAACGCGCCTGGGCGGCGTACCCGCTCGGGCTGCACGCCGGCTGGCTGTCGTTGGCGGCCTACCTCAATACCGCCCAGGTGATCGTCGCCTACGGCTGGCTGCCGACGGACAACATGCTCGGCTGGAGCCTGGTGCTGCTGGTCCTGGCCACGCTGCTGGTGCTGGTGGTGAACCAGCTGCTGCGCGGGCATTTCGCCTATCCGGCAGCCGTGATCTGGGCGCTGGCCGGCATGTACGTCAAGCAGTCCGGTTGGGACCTGCCGGGTGCAGGCAACATCGCCACCCTGGCCCTGGTGCTGATCATCATCGTGGTGATCCAGACCGTCTGGTTGCGCGTACGCGCGTACCGCCAGCCGCGCGCGATCGCCGCCGCGCACCGTCATCGTCGTTGATTCCCGTTGCAGGAGACCCCCATGAACATCGTGAAGAAGGAGCGTTGCTGATGCGCGCTGCGATCCATACCACCTTTGGTGATCCCACCCAGGTACTGCACGGCGGCGACGTGCCGCAGCCGGCCCCGGCGGCCGGCGAGGTGCGCATCCGCACCGTGCTGGCGCCCATCCACAACCACGACCTGTGGACCGTGCGCGGCCAGTACGGCTACAAGCCCGAGCTGCCGGCGATCGGTGGCAGCGAAGGGACCGGCGTGATCGACGCGCTGGGCGAGGGCGTCGAAGGCCTGAAGATCGGCCAGCGCGTCAGCGCCGCCTCGGTGCATGGCACCTGGGCCGCGTCCTTCATCGCGCCGGCACGCATGGTCATTCCGATGCCGGACAGCATCGATGACAACACCGCCGCGCAGCTGATCGCCATGCCGCTGAGCGCGCTGATGCTGCTGGAATTCCTGCAGGTGAAGGAAGGCCAGTGGATTCTCCAGAATGCGGCCAACGGCGCGGTCGGCAAGGCGCTGGCGATGCTGGCCAAGGCGCGCGGCGTGCACTGCATCAACCTGGTGCGGCGCGACGCGGGCGTGGCGGAGATGAGCGGGCTCGGCATCGACCACACGATCTCCACCGCGCAGTCGGACTGGATGGCGCAGGTGCAGGCCGCGACCGGCGGCGCCTCGATCGCCGCCGCGGTCGACTCGGTCGGCGGGCGCGCGAGCAGCGAGCTGATGACGCTGCTCGGCGACGGCGGCACGCTGGTCTCGTTCGGCTCGATGACCGGCGAGCCGATGCAGCTCAGCTCGGGCGACGTGATCTTCAAGCAGGCGACGGTGAAGGGCTTCTGGGGCAGCAAGGTCAGCCAGGCCATGGCCCCGGAGGACAAGCGTCGCCTGGTCGGCGAACTGCTGCAGCTGGCCGCCCGCGGTGGATTGAGCCTGCCGGTGGACGGGGTTTTCGGGCTGGATGAGGTCGGTGATGCCGCCAAGGCCAGCCTGGAGCCGGGCCGCAACGGCAAGGTGCTGCTGCGCCCCTGACAGCTACGGTAGAGCCGACCCATGGTCGGCTGTCGCGGTGCCCCCGGTCATGCAGCCGACCCTGGGTCGGCTCTACCGGGTCCACGCGCACGTTCTCGCCGGCCTCGGTCATCAGCGACCGCCTGATCCATTGATGAGCTGGGCTCATGGCTGCATGCCGCTTGCGGCGGCTAGTCCCGATGCGGCCGCGCGCCTACAGTGAGGGTCCGCGGCGAACTGCGCCGTTTCTTCAGGAGATCGCGCCATGCCCACCGACACCGCGCCCATCCGCATCACCAGCGCGGGCACCACCGCCTCGGCGGCCGGTCCGGCGGACTATTTCACCGGCCAGGTGCGCATCGATGCACCGTTCCAGACCGACGCGCCCGCACGGGTCGGCGGAGCCACTGTCACCTTCGAGCCCGGCGCACGCACCGCGTGGCATACCCATCCGCTGGGCCAGACCCTGATCGTCACCGCCGGCGTGGGCAGCGTGCAGGAATGGGGCAAGCCCGCGCGCGACATCCGACCCGGCGACATCGTCTGGATCCCGCCAGGCGTCAAGCACTGGCATGGCGCGAAGGCCGCTACCGCGATGACGCACATCGCGATCGCCGAAGCGGTCGATGGCTCGCCGGTGACGTGGATGGAACAGGTCAGCGACGCGCAGTACAGCGGCGGCTGAACGACGGCGCGCGTCGGGACGGTCGTATCACATCCGCCTGCGTACCCTTGCAGGTCGATTGAAACAGGAGAACCGTCTTGAGCACTGTCTTCATCGTCGGCGCGGCCGGCAAGGTCGGCCGTCACCTGGTCAAGCAGCTGGCCGACAAACAGCATCGCGTGCTCGCACTGCACCGCCGCGCCGGGCAGGGCGCCGAACTGGAGGCACTGGGCGCTACGCCGGTCACCGGTGATCTCACCGCCACCGACGTGGCTGCACTGGCCGCGCAGATGGCCGGCACTAACGTGGTGGTGTTCACCGCCGGTGCGGGTGGCGCAGGCGTGGAAGTGACCAACGCCATCGATGGCCGTGGCCTTGAGCTTACCGTCGATGCCGCCCGGCAGGCGGGCGTGCGCCGCTTCCTGCTGGTCTCGGCATTCCCGGAAGCGGGCCGCAACAAGGGCATGGGCGAGGGCTTCGAGAATTACATGACGGTCAAGAAGCGTGCCGATGTGTATCTGGCCGCCACCGATCTGGATTGGGTGATCCTGCGCCCGGGCACCTTGAGCGATGCGCCAGGCACGGGCCGCGTCAGCGCCGGCCCGGCGATCGCGTACGGCGATATCCCACGCGCCGATGTGGCTGCCACGCTGGTCGCGCTGGTCGAGCACCCCGAGGTGCGCCGCACGATCATCGAGCTCACCGAAGGCGACCGGCCGGTGGAGGACGCCGTCGCGCAGCTTGCCCGGACGTAAGCGGGCAGCCCTGCGCGGCGATGCTGAAGGCGATGGTAAAATCGCCTTTCCACACCGCAACACAGACGAGCACGCCATGAACCACGCCTCCTTCTATCCCATCGGCACCCCCGGCCAGCCGTGGGGCGCAGCGGAGAAGGCGCAGTGGCGTGCCCGCCAGGTGCCGCAGCGGCGCTATGCCGATGATGTCCTGCCAGCGATCGACGCGCTGCGCGATGCGTTCGATGTGAGCCAGTACGGCACGCTGGACTACGCGCCGGACCAGTACCCGCTCTTGGCGGTGCGCAGCCGCGACTGGAATCCGGCTCTGCCGACGATGCTGGTCACCGGCGGCATCCATGGCTACGAAACCAGCGGCGTGCAGGGCGCGCTGCAGTTCCTGCAGACCCGCGCAGCGGAGTATGCCGGCCGCGCCAATCTGCTGGTGGTGCCCTGCGTCAGCCCCTGGGGTTACGAGCGCATCCAGCGCTGGAACGCCGATGCGATCGATCCGAACCGCTCGTTCATGGCCAACAGCCCGGCGGCCGAATCCGCAGCGCTGATGGCCCTGGTCGCGCCGCTGCGCGGCAGTATCGCGATGCATATCGACCTGCACGAAACCACCGACACGGATGAGACCGAATTCCGCCCGGCCCTGGCCGCACGCGACGGCAAGCCGTTCGAACCGGGGCTGATTCCCGATGGTTTCTATCTGGTCGATGACAGTGAGAACCCGCAGCCTGCGTTCCAGACCGCGGTCAATGCGGCGGTCGAGCGGGTGACTCATATCGCCCCGGCCGACGACAAGGGCGAGATCATCGGCTCGCCGGTGGTGGCGCCGGGGGTGATCGAGTATCCGCTGGAGAAACTGGGCCTGTGCGCCAGTGTCAGTGGCGCGAGGTACACCACCACCACCGAGGTGTACCCGGACAGCCCGCGTGCCACGCCACAGCAGTGCAACGACGCCCAGGTGGCAGCGATCTGCGCGGCGATCGATTACGCGCTCGCACACTGACCCACCGCCCGGGTAGTGGGGGGGGCGGGGGCGGCAGAAGGAGGGGGGGTGAGGTGTTCCCCGCGCCCGCCCACACCTGGCGGG